>NZ_JBOFOR010000273.1:0-135368 GCF_051659545.1 Romboutsia sp.
TAATAAAAATAATCTAATTAAATATGTAGATTATATAAATTTAAAGGTTGTTGAATCTCTTCCTAATGACGAAAAAGATAACGTATATTTTATTTTATCATTACCTGAAAATGTATCTTTTATAGCTATTTATAAAAAAATTGACACTAATAACTATAAATATCAATATACTATAGATAATTTATCATCCATTGACAACATTTATAGATATAAAGATTTTTTAATAATTGAACAGTCAATTACTAATATTTCAAGCGAGTTTAGTGAAAATAAATATTTTCAAGTTTTTGCAAAGGAAAATAATAGATATGTTTCTGTTTTTAAGAAAAGTATTTATTTAGAAAAAATTATTACTAATGATAATTCCACCTTCAAAGAAATTGAAAAATGCTCTATTGATTGTTTAAATGGTGATATACCTAGAATATTATGTATTACAACAATTACTAAATATCAAAATTCTTCTATATCTGACTTAGATAATAATTTTATTGAATATAACAAAATTACACAAAAAGAAACTTATCAATGGAATCATAACACTCAAAAATTTTCTATTTTAAAAATAGAAATAGTAAAACAAAAAAAGAACTCCTAAAAGTTCTTTTTTATAATTGGCGGGAATGCGTGGGAATTGAACCCACCCAAGAAGCTCCTAACTCCTCATACTAGTTTTGAAGACTAGAGGGCACACCAGCACCCATCCACTCCCATAAAAATTATTTTTTATGTTCTTATTATACCATAATTATTTTTTTTTTGCAATTTTTAGTTCTGAATAAATAAAAAGAATAGCTATTAGCTATTCTTTTTATCCTACTATATATATATCTATTGTTTTTCTACCCCAATTTTTAACTTTAGATTCATCTAGCATAAATATATCTATTTTATTTCCTTTTATAGCACCGCCCGTATCTTCTGCTATAAATGTCATATCAAATTGAGGTATATAAACTTTCGTTCCATAAGGTATTACCTTAGGGTCTACTGCTATAGTTCCCCATTTTGGAGTTGTTCCAGTTGACGTTATTGAATGTCCTGAATATGCAGTAGCTACAACTGTCATTTGTTTTCTATTGCTATTATTTGAATTACTGCTGCTATTGTTAGGAGTAGAAGAAGCTTGTACTCTTGAAATTTCTCCTCTTGATGAAGCTACTTGAACTTCTACTTTTGTACCTTTTTTAACAACTCTATTGACAGCCTTTGCTGTCACAACTTCTTCTACAAAAGTTTTTTCTACCTTTTTTCCGTTATGATATGTTATTTTATATACTAATTCATTAGTTCCTTCTTTGCCTTCTGTTTCTACTTTAGAGTTTCCTTTTAATAAGTTAGCATCTTCTACTATATTTACTTCAAAAGGAACTTCATTACTTTCTCTAACAATTTCTTCTTTTACATCTGTAATTTCTATTTTAGTTCCGTCTTTTATTTTAGTACCTAATGCTAAACTTATTATATCATTACCGTCATATTTAACATTTTGCTCTTCTAAAACCTCTTTTACATTTGACTTAAATGTAGATATAGAACTCTCTTTACCTCTTACTATTAATGTTACATCTTTATTTAGGGCCAAATATCCTGTCACTAAAGCTCCAACTGATACTATTGTGGCCAAGACCGAGACTTTTATTTTTTTATTATTCTTAAAGTTCATAATATTCTCCTTTTCTATCTTTATTAAATTTATATTTTAAGTTCAATTCATTATTTCGATTTAAGATTATAATCATTTTGTAACTATGATGTAACTAAATTGTAACTATTTTGATACCTTTTGTCAACTTGACAAAATAAAAAGAATATGCTTAATTAGTTTTTTCAACTACTTAAGCATATTCTTTTTATTTCATTTTTTTACTATTATTCACTTACTAATTCATACTTGTATTCTTTGATTCCATTAGATAAACTATATATTTTTTCAAATCCATTTAAAGCAAGGACTTTTGCTGCACTTCTACTTTGTATCCCTATTCCACAATACATTATGATTGATTTAACTTTATATTGGTTTAAGTAGTCCATATTATCCGGAATTTCATTTAAAGGTATATTAATTGCATTAGGCAGATGTCCTGCTAAATAATTTTCTCTATTTCTTAAATCTATAATTAAATCAAATTCTTTGTTATCTATCATCTGTTTAACTTTATTTCCTTTTAAAACTACTACTCCCATAGGTCATCCTCCTTGTTGTATAGTATTATTTTATTATTTTTTTTACAAAATGTTACACTATATACTAACTAACTCTCTTTTATAACAATTTCACTTATTATAATTCATTAAATAGACTTTTTTCTATACAAAAAAAGAATATTCCTAAATAAGATTCAATTATTTAGATATATTCTCTCTATATTTATATATTATTTATTTGCCAATCTATAGGTACTTTACCTAATTCTTTAAGAATATCATTTATTTCAGAAAAATGTTTACATCCAAAGAACCCTCTACTTGCAGATAACGGACTTGGATGCGGTGCTTCTAATACATAATGTCTCTTTAAATCTATTAAATCTTTTTTCTTTCTTGCATTAGCTCCCCATAGAACAAATATAACTGGATTTTCACGCTCATTCAGCACTTCTATTACTTTGTCAGTAAAAATCTCCCAACCTTTATTTCTATGTGAGTTAGCTTCGTCAGCTCTTACGGTAAGTGCTGTATTTAGTAGCAACACTCCTTGTTCTGCCCAAGGCATTAAATATCCATTATTAGGTATAAAGCAACCTAAATCATTCCTCAATTCTTTATATATATTTAGTAGAGATGGAGGAGTTTTTACATTAGGTTGAACTGAAAAAGCCATCCCATGAGCTTGATTTTCACCATGATAAGGATCCTGCCCAAGTATTAATATTTTAGTATCTTTATATGAAGTACGCTTTAAAGCTTCAAATATATTATTTAGATTTGGATATATAATTCTAGTACTGTACTCTTCTTTTAAAAATTCTTTTAGGTTTAAATAATATTCTTTTTCAAATTCATCTTTTAGTAATTCATCCCAATCATTTGCTAATTCTACCATATAACATCACCTGCTTAGTTTATTTATTTTGTAAAAATAGTAGTTCAAAACTACCCTTAGTTTGCTTAATTTACTACTACATCTTCCTTCTGATTATTTGTATCCTTTGTCTTCATTTTTATATTAACCTTATTTGGTATACATACTATACTTTTTGATGGTTTATCTATAAACCCAGTATGAACGCATACTTTATCAGGGCAAGAAGAATCAAGCATTTCTACACCCTTATCATGTACTTTAACTATATTATAATCTTTCCCCTTTTGTATTTTTATTTCTTCTTTTTTGTTTATAGGGATACTCCTGTATAGCTTATTATTTACATAAATTTCTACAGTATCTATAGTTTTTGAGTTTCTAATGTTGTTTATTCCTATAAAAATAAAAGATATTATTAACACTACAATAATTAAAATTACATCTTTCTTCCTCATACAACTACCCCCAACAAATTATGTTATAATTAAATATAACATAATTTATTGGGGGGATACATTATGAAAGACAAAAAAGTAATATTTATATTCGTTGCAATAATTTTAGGAGTAGTAGGTATTTATACCTATAACATAAATAATAAGCTTAAATCCTTTAATAAAGATTACTTTGCTTTAGGTACAGTAAATGAAATTACTATATTTAGCAAAGACGAAGAAAAAAGCAACAAAGTGCTTAATCAATGCGGAAATATCTTAAACGATATTACAAATAGAATGAGTACACATATTTCAACCAGTGAAATCAATCAAATAAACCAAAGTGCAGGTAAGGATTTTGTTAAGGTTTCTCCTGATACTTTTGAGCTTATTAAGACTGCTATAAAATATGGAGCTATTTCTAAAGGAACTTTTGACATAACTATAGGCCCTGTTGTAGATTTATGGGCAATAGGTACAGATAAAGCAAGAGTACCTTCTTCTTTGGAAATAAAAAATATACTACCTCTTGTAAACTATAAAAATATACTTTTAGACGAAAAAAATCTTTCTATAAAATTAGCTAACCCTAACATGGAAATAGATTTAGGTGGAATAGCAAAAGGTTTTGCAGCAGATAAAATAGCTTCATATCTGAGAAGTCAAGAAGTTGACAATGCTATAATAAATTTAGGAGGGAATATTTATGTTTTAGGTAATAAAGAAGATAAAACTCCTTTTAATATAGGCATTCAAGATCCAACACAGCCTAGAGGTAACGCTATAGGTTCTATAGAAGCTTCTAATGTTTCTGTTGTTACATCTGGTATCTATGAAAGATATATTGAAAAAAACAATAAAATTTATCATCATATGATTAATCCTTCTACAGGCTATCCTTTTGATAATAATTTAAGTAGTGTTACTATTATTTCTACAATATCAATGAACTGTGATGCTTTATCTACCTCTGCATTTGGTCTAGGATTAGATAAAGGCCTAGAACTTGTAAATAATTTAGATAATGTTGATGCTATTTTTATAACAAGAGATAAAAAAATTTATTTAACTAAAGGAATAAAAGATAATTTCGTGCTAAATGATACTAGTTTTACAATTATAAATAAATAAATACATATATACTTGCAATAAAAATAGTATAGCCATATCCCCTCCCCACATTAGATTTTAAGTCCAACAATTTGGATGGAGTACAGAGCTATACTATTTTTTTATAGATATATTAGAATAAAGTTCTCTTATTATCATCTCTTTTTGTTATTTTGTTTCTATCGAAGTTTTCTAGGATTATCATACAGTTCTTTCTACTAGAATTAACTAAATCTCTATAATCACCTAATGTAATCTCTTTATTTTTCTCTAGATAATCTATCAAATCATCTTTAGTATTTTCGTAAATTTCTTTATCCATAATATGTTTATCATCTAATTTTTCTATGGTTTCATCTATCATAAATTCTATGACTTCTTCATAGTAATTATTTTCACAGATATCATTTATAGTTAATATAGAATTTAAACCACAAGCTTTTAGCTTCGCTTGTATTTTATTTTTTATTTCTAATTGTTTACTATTTAATGTAATCTCATAGCCATATAATGAAACTACGTTTTCTACTACTTTTATTAGTTTTTTACTATATAAAATTTCTAATAGCATATCCATTTCTCTAGACTTGAATTTATTTTCTATTTTAGATCTTAATTCTTCTTTTATTATTCCTTTTTTAAGTCTATTTTTCTTATGGTATCCTTCTAGCAGTTTTAATATATTTTCTTTTAGTTTTTCATACTGATTTATATGCATATACATATTATTTATAACTACTAATCTATTTTCTTGTATTAACTTATCAATAGCAATCTTTATATTTTCTTCACTTTCTCCACTATAACTCATGATTTCTTTTATAGTTGGGTAACTATTTAAGCTTCTTTTTAAGTATTCCTCTAATATGTCCTTAAGGTCACCTTTTTCTTTTACTTGAATAGAGTTTAACACATTTTCATCAAATCTCTTATGCTTTTTATGTGCTATATCTATTATTACTCCGCCTCCTATAGTTTCAAGAGGTGAGTAATTTCTAAGTACAAAATTATCGCCTTTTTTTGCAACTATACTTTCTTCTAATCTTAGCTGAGCATATGCACTTTCTCCACCTTCTATTACTTCTTCATTTAAAGGAACTACTCTACATAGTATTTCTCTAGCTCCATGATATATTCTTAGTCTATCCCAGTGCTTTAGAGTAATATTATTATGATTAGCTAAAGATATTTTAACATCTAGCATCATGCCTTCTTCCAAGGAATTTGGCGATGCTAAAACATCTCCTCTTGTTATTTCTTCTACTTTTACATTTGATATATTTATAGCAGTTCTTTGACCTGTATATGCAGCCTCTACATCTTGTCCATGTACTTGTATGCTTCTAGTTTTTACTTTTATATTTTTAGGGTAAATTACAAGTTCATCATCAACACTTATTTTTCCTTCAATAAGTGTTCCTGTTAAAACCGTTCCAAACCCTTTTATAGAAAAGACTCTATCTATATTAAGCCTCGCAGGAGAATTACAATTTTTATCTTCAAGGCCATCACTCATAGAATCTATTTTTTCTATTAATGTATCTATACCTCTTTTAGAAATAGAATCTATTTCTACCATATCAGCATTTTCTAGGAAGGTTCCTTCTACTTTTTCTCTTATATCTTCTTTTGCAAGTTCTATAAATTCTTCATCTACTGTATCACATTTGGTAAGTACTATTATTCCTTTTTTTATATTTAAAAAAGTAAGTATATCTAAATGCTCAACAGTTTGAGGCATAACACCTTCATCCGCTGCTACTACAAAAAGTACTATATCTATACCACATGCACCTGCTAACATATTTTTTATAAACTTCTCATGCCCAGGTACATCAACAATTCCTACTCTCTTTTTGCTTGGCAAATCAAAATATGTGAAACCTAGATTTATAGAGATTCCTCTCTTTTTTTCTTCAGCTAAAGTATCTGTATCTCTACCTGTAAGCGCTTTTACTAAAGTTGTTTTACCATGATCTATATGGCCTGCAGTTCCTACAACTATATTATTCATATTACCCCCCTATCCGTTTTACTTTAAAGCTTTTTCTAATTCTTCAACTATAATTTCAAATTCATCTTCAAATATTGTTCTAACATCTAATATATATTTATCATCATAGATTCTTCCTATTATATGGTGTTTTCCTTCTCTAAGTTTTCTTTCTAAAGTTGATACATTAATATTATTAGGTTTTATAGCTATAACCTTAGATTTGATAATTTCTAAAGGCATTGAACCTCCACCAACTTGAGAAAGTCCATCTTCTATGTGTATATTTATATTTAGTTCTTTATTTTTGATTTCATTGAATAACATATTAGATTTCTCTATTATTTCTTCTTCCGAATATGTTAACATTCTTAATGTAGGTATATTTTTTATAGCTTTTTCCTCATCTAAATACATTCTTAGTGTAGCTTCTAAGGCACATATTGTAAGTTTATCTACTCTCAATGCTCTCGTAAGTTGATTTTTTTTCATTTTCTCTATATACTCTTTTTTACCAACTATGATACCTGCTTGAGGTCCACCTAGCATTTTATCACCACTAAAAGTAACTATATCTGCACCTTTATTTAATGAATCTAAAACTGTAGGTTCATATGATAAACCATATTTAGATAAATCTACAAATACACCACTTCCTAAATCTTCTATAACAGGAACTTTATATTTTTTTCCCAGTTTAGCTAATTCATCTATCTCTACACTTTGAGTAAAACCTAAGATCCTGTAATTACTTGTGTGTACTTTCATTAATACTTTAGTTTCTTCATTTATAGCTTCTTCATAGTCTTTTAAATGCGTCTTGTTAGTTGCTCCAACTTCTACTAATTTTGCTCCACTTAGCTCCATAATACTTGGTATTCTAAATGCTCCGCCAACTTCTACTAACTCTCCTCTTGAAACTATAGCCTCTCCTTCTTTAGCTAATGTATTCAATACTAAAAGTACTGCTGCTGCATTATTATTTACAACTAGTACATCTTCTGCATTAGTAAGTCTTTTTATTATATTAGTTAGATGAGTATATCTAGAGCCTCTATCTCCTTTTTCTAAATCATATTCTAGGTTAGAGTATCTAGATGCACTGTTCCATACTTCATCTTTTATAGTTTCGCTAAGCAAAGACCTTCCTAAATTAGTATGCACTACTATTCCTGTTCCATTTATTACTTTTTTTAATGATAATGAGTAGTTAACTTCTATTAGTTCTAGTGTATTATTTATTATTTTATCAAAAACAACTTCAAACTTTTTTGTTTCTTCTTCATTTAATTTTTTTATTTGTTCTCTATATAAATTAATGGTCTTTCTTATTGAATCCAATACTAAGCTTCTTGGATATACTTTCAATGTTTCTACAATTCTATTATCCCCTAAAACTTCATCAACAGAAGGTAAGCTAGCAAATAACTCTTTTTTATTCAAAATCATCACTCTTTCTCTAATTTAATTTATATTTTGCATCCCCTTGTTATATATAAATATGATTTTTATATAACTGTAATATATTTATTCTCTTTTGGTTTAACTGTTCCTATAATTTTTGCTTCTATTGCTCCATTTAATTTCATATCTTCTATAAGTTTTTCAGCTAAGTCTGATCTTACAGATATCAAAAGTCCTCCTGATGTTTGAGGGTCATAAAGTATATCTTCTAGAGCTACTTCAATATTTTTCACTTCTACATCTTTTGATATATACTGTTTATTTCTATACATTCCAGCTGGAATTATACCCATATTTGCCATTTCTATAGCTTCATCTAATATTGGTACTTCTTTTGCATATAGTTCTATACTTACATTAGATGCCTTTGCCATCTCTAATGCATGTCCAAGTAAACCAAATCCAGTTACATCCGTTACTGAATTTACATCTATTTTGTCAAAACTCATCGCTGCATATTTATTTAAGTGAGTCATCACTTCTATGATTTTATTCACAGTACTTTGAGATACTAATCCTTCTTTCATTGCAGTATTTAGCACCCCTGTACCAATTGGTTTTGTAATAATTAATTTATCTCCACATTTTGCAGTTGCATTAGAAAGTACTTTGTCAGGATGAACCATACCAGAAACCGAAAGTCCATACTTAGGCTCTTTATCATCTACAGTATGTCCTCCAACTAAAAGAGCTCCACTTTCTTTTACTTTATCAAATCCACCTTTTAATATTTCTGCTAATACATTCATATCTTGACAAGCTGGGAAACACACTATGTTCATAGCTACTAGAGGTTTTCCTCCCATAGCATATACATCTGATAATGAATTAGCTGCAGCTATTTGGCCAAATATATATGGATCATCTAGCATAGGTGTAAAAAAATCTAAAGTTTGAATTAATGCCATTTCTTCATTTAATTTATAAACTGCTGCATCATCTGATGTATCTAAACCAACTAACAACTTACCTGTATCTTCATTTTTAGGCAGTTGACATAGTACTGACGCCAGAACCTCTGGCCCTATTTTGGCTGCTCAGCCTCCAGATGTAGTCAGGTCTGTAAGTCTTATTAAAGTTTCCATAACTAAGCCTCCTTATTAATATCTTTTACATAAATATAATATCATATTTTTATGTATTTATTTAACATTATACTCTTTTATATATACATTTTTTAATCTAAGTCTATTTTGTCCTTTAAATCTTTGTATTTTTTGTCTCCTATACCATTTACATTTTTTATCTCTTCTATAGATTTAAATTTGCCTTTTTCTTCTCTATAACTTATTATTTTATTTGCTGTAGCTTCTCCTACACCTGGAAGCTTATCTAATTCTTCTACTGTGGCTAAATTTATATTTATTTTTGCGTTTTCTACTTGATTTACAATTTGATTGGTTTCACTATTCGCAACTATATTTTCTCCTACTTTAGGTACTATGTAGTGTTGCTCATCTTTTATTTTTATAGCCAAATTTATTCTATTTAAATCTGCCTCATTAGTAACCCCACCTAATTTATTAACTGCATCAGATAATCTTTTATCACTTTCTATAGTAACTACACCTGGATTCTTCACTTCTCCACTAATGAAAATAGTTATGTTCTTTTTTAAATTATTATCTTTGAGATCATAATTTACTTCCTTTACATCATTATCTTTATTGATCTGTTCCGCTTTACTTACAACGAAAACATCCTCTTTTATATTTGAACTTTGATTGTATATTATACCCCCTACACCAAAAATTAACAAAGTTAAAAATATAGCAATTTTCCATATTTTATTCAATTTAATCACTCCTTTATTTTAATTATTACCAAAAATATGTTATACTAAAATATAAGTTTAATTGGGAGGTTATCAGATGAATAGAATTTTATCTCTTTTAGCATCATTACTTATAGCCTTCACCTATTGTTTAGGTGCTACAACCAATTCCTTTGCTACAAGTAGCAATCCTAACTTAACTGCTCAATATGCAGTATTAATGGATTATGAAACAGGAAAAATTTTATACGAAAAGAATGCTAATAATAAACTTTATCCAGCTTCAACTACAAAAATTTGGACTGCTTATGTAGTTTTAAAGCATGTTTCAGATTTAAATAAAGTAGTAGTGATAAAAGATTTACCTGTTGTTGAGGGCTCTAGTATGTACTTAAAAAATGGTGAATCTTTCACTGTCAAACAATTATTAGATGGGGTGTTAATTCATTCTTCTAACGATGCTTCAGTAGCTCTTGCTATGTATGTAAGTGGTTCTGAAGAAAAATTTGTTCAACTTATGAATGAAGAGGCTAAATTAATCGGTGCCAAAAACACTCATTTCAATAATGCTCATGGTTTACCTGATTTAGATCATTATACCACAGCTCACGACATGGCTCTTATGGCTAGAAAAGCTATGAATAATGAGATTTTTAGAAGTATAGTTAAAACGCCTTCTATAAAATTTGAAGCTTCTGAAGTTTTTCCTTCAGTAAGAGATTTTAGAAGTACTAATAAATTTCTAAATTCAAATGAAAAAATCGACTATAAAGGAAAAGAAATACCTATTGAATATGATATAGTTGATGGCGTAAAAACTGGATACACTGATGATGCAGGAAGATGCCTTGTTTCTAGTGCTGTAAAAGACAATATGAGGCTTATATCTGCTGTGTTTAAAACTAACGGAAATGATTTATACTTAGACTCTAGAACTCTATTAGATTACGGTTTCGATAATTATTACTCTACTACTTTAGTAGATAAAGAAAATTACGTTAATAGTAAAAGAGTTCCATTCAGTAAAGAAAAAGAATTGATTTACTCACCTGAATATAGTTATAAATTAGTTTTACCTAAAGGAACAAAAGAAAGTGAATATACAGTAAATGTAAATTTAGCTGATATTAAATTACCTATAAAAAAAGCTGATAAAGTCGGTACCTTTGAAATCTATAACGGAAAAAAACTTGAACATACTATGGATTTAGTTGCAAAAGATAATGTTAATAGTATATTTAGTTTTATTACAGAAAATAGAGTACTGATAAATACACTTAAAATAGCTTCATTTATTTTATGTGTCGTGCTTATAACATTTATAATTATTATTATTAGAAAAAAATCTAGAAAATCAAATAAATCAATTTATTCTAAAAAAAACAGAAGAAGACGTAGATAATTACAACTATAAAAAAAGACTATTGCTTATGGTTCATTTCAAATCATAAGCAATAGCCTTTTTATTTTTCCTCAATTACTTTATCATACAGTTTAATTCCACTACCATGAACCATAATTAAGTTTTTGGGTCTTATAGCATTTACAGTTTTAATTAAATCTCCATATTGAGCATGAGATACTAAACTAATGTCAATTAAGTTTATATCCATAGCATCATATGGTTTTATTTTTTTATCTATAGTATCTTTATCAATATATCCACACTTTAATATAGTTACCATATTTTTATCATTCAGTGCTAATTTATAGTATTTCTCTGCTATACTACCTTCATTTATTATTCCACCTGTAGCGATTATAACGTCACTTTCATAGTACCTATCATGAATATCTTTGTCTACATTGTAAATTAACTGCTCATTTATACTAAACTTTTTTTCTACTTTATTGTAATATTCATTCACTTTGATTGCCAATCCATCTACTAAAACACTGGCTTTAGTAGTACTATTATTAATCAAATCATAACATTCTTGAGCTACTCCTATAGCAAATGACGGTATAATAACCTTGACTTCATTTTTTACCGATAAACTAACAAAATAATTTAAAAGTTTTTTCTTGTATAGATATGGTAAGTCTATATCTTTGTTTCCATAAGTTGATTCTATTATTAGATAATCTGCATCTTTAAATTGTAAAAATGTTTTTTCATCTATATACTGTGTTGTTGCCTGGCTATTAAAAGAAAAATCTCCAGTGTAAACTACTCTCTTATTTTCATATTCTATACAAACACCTATCGAACCCTTTATATGATTACTAGGAAAAAACTTAACTTTAAAATCACCGATCATAAATTCTTCATTATCTTTTTTTATGTTTATTTTGCTATAATCTATTGTAAGGTCTTTTGCTACTATATTTACAATATGGTATGTATCCTTTGTCATGTAAATATTATCTACATATTTTTGAACCAAATCTAAACTGCCATAATGATCTAAATGTGCATGACTTAAAATTACAGCTTTTATTTTTTTTAAGTCTACATTGTTTTCTTCTAAGAATGTTTCTATCTCAATCTTTTTTATTTCTTGTTTTAACATAGATGCACCACAATCTATTATTATATATTCATCTTTTATTTTTATAAGATGCATACTTACCAATGCTTTTGGCTTATAACTTATTATTTTTATAAAGTCATCTTCAAAGTTATACTTGCTAATAGTTTGTGGGATATAATTTTTTTCTTTTAAATTTATATCTATACCTTCTAATAATGCTTTAGCTATATATTCTTCAATATTGTCACAAGGCAACATTCCCATTAAGTCAATTTCATCTCCATAACTACTTAATTTTAGTTTATACAATTCTTCTAATTGATGTAAATTTAATTCTCTAAGTATATTAATAATATCAGACATATATTTTTTATATTCTTCAAGTTCTAACTCATCTAAGCAGTTTTTTCCTGGTTTAATATTTTCTATTACATTGGTTTTTCTATCATTTATAAGATTAATTAGTATATATATATACTTTTTTCTCTGTTCTTTTAGTGAATCTAATTTTTCGCTAATATCATCTACATATGTTATTGGTATTTTAAAGTATATTAATATGTCAATAAAATCATCTATATTAGATTTATTTGAGTTTATTATTTCAATTATTTTTTCCTCATTTTTCATGAACATGAATTCTGCTTGTTCATACAACTTTAAATTAAGCAAAGATAATATAGAATATATTATTCCTACGCTGTTATTATTAAAAGAAAAACTTTCTACCCCATATTGGAATGATAATAAATACTCTTTTAATTTATACTTTGTATATGTTAATAATTCCAGAAAATCTTTTTTACTTTTTTGTATAAACAAAATATTTTCTATAAAGTAATCTATTTCTTTTATATTTTCTATATCATTGTATTCAAAGCTTTCTAACGTAGAAACTATTTCTTTTTCTATCTTTTCAACCTCTTCTTTACTAATCGAAACCCCTTTATATTTATACATATTTATTTAGGTGGGTCTACTCTTAGTCTTTTCAGCATTGATATAGCTTTGAATTTTAGTCTTTGATTACAAGCTTCATTTTCAATTATGAAAAATAATATATCTATAAACTCATCTTTATTTTTATCATTTAATAATCTTTCTACTAAATTTATAACTGCAGCATAAACCTCTTCTGAATATTCCTTAGATATATTTTCATTTAATCCTATCGCTCTCTTTATTGATGGTAAAGCTATATCTTTGAAGTTAAACTTAGGTTTATCACACAATTCATATGCTCCATTTATAGCCTTAATAACTTTTCTGTCATCACTACTGTTAAGGTATTCATCATATACAATTTGCACTGCATACCTTAATAACTGATTGCTTTTGTATGCACAATCTCTTATCATAGAGAAAATTTGCCTACTATCATAATAGTTTTCTTCTAAAAACTCTTTTACTAGTTCTATAGCATCTTCTTCCCTACCTAAGCTACACATAGCTGCATTACAATATACCTTTTTAGTAATATCACTTTTATGTTCTTTTATAAGA
The DNA here is from genome assembly GCF_051659545.1 of Romboutsia sp. Classification (GTDB taxonomy): domain Bacteria; phylum Bacillota; class Clostridia; order Peptostreptococcales; family Peptostreptococcaceae; genus JBOFOR01. The sequence continues at coordinate 13,787 of NZ_JBOFOR010000273.1, forward strand.
TTTTCAAAGTCTTTACTACAACCTCTTCTTGAGCCCCATTGCGCTAAAGTTATTAGTGCTGTTCCTATTTCTATAGAATTACAGTTATATTTATCTACTATACTAATAATAAGTTCTTCTACTCTTGGTGAATTAGAATATCTAATTGCTAAGAAAGCATTTTTTCTTGTAGTATTATTATTCATCCATTTTTTAAATATTTCTTCAAAATCATATTCTACTTCCCAATTTTTAGCTTTTTTTATCATAATATCTAAAGTTATAACCTCTGTCTCAGATGCACTAGGTATTACTCTACTTATAATTTTTCTAGCTTGTTTGTTTATAGTAGGTGCATTTAAATAGTCCTTGGCATTTTTTATAGCTTCATTTCCAAAGCTTTTTGTATAGTTATGTATAAAATACTTAGCCATTTGAACTTCTGTGTTATCTGATTCTGCAGTTAAGCTAATTATTTTCAAAGTATAATCTATACAAGTTTCATTATTAATACTCATAAATGCCTTTAGTGCTTGTAATCTTGTATCTCCCTTTGTGTGCCTATCATAAACTATTTTAAATAATTCTACATCTCCTATTTTTCCACAAGCATTTATTAAAATCATAACTTGAGTTGGCCATGACCATTCTTCTAATATAAACTTCACTGTATCCTTATATTCAAATTCATTTCTACAATAAATATGCGCTATAACATTCCCTAAAGTTTCTATTAATGAATTATTATTTATTAATAGGTTATTTACAATCTTAGAACTATAAAGTATAGCTTCTATTGGGCACGTATTTTCACTAATCATTTCCTCTGAAATAGTTTTTAAGTCTATTTCTAATTCATGTAATCTTGCTGCATTTATATTACCTATAGTTAGCTTTTCATAACACCTTACTAAATCTTCAATGTAATATGGCTCAAAATTCCAATAGAATAATTTATTACTACAAGTATTAGTACTTTCTCCTCCACCTTCACTTACTTCATTTATGTCTTTTAGACTAACTAAAGGTTTTGAGATACTCATGCTATTTTTATACTTTTCTAGGTCTTCTAAACTTTTTAATATCACAAAAATCCCCCCTATATAATCTCTTTTTCTTTTAAGTCCACTTCTTGCTTTAATTCTATTTTTTCTCCATCTACATCTACAAACAATCTTAGATACTTATCTTTATCTATAGAAAAGTTTATATCAATAGGTGTTCCTGGTTTTTTTGGAGTTTTGAAATAAGCTTTATACTTTCTTTGTATTCTCATTTTAGAATCGAATTGGTCTATACCCGCATAAAGATTTATTTCTAACCCAGATGGACTAGTTGTTCTAAGTGCTCCTTCTAATTTCCCTTCATATGGTACTTCTTGATTTGAGTTTATTATTACTACAGGTAACCCTTGCTTAACATCAATCATTATCGCTTCAGCTAAAACTCGAGTTAACTCAAATTTTTTCTCTTTTGCAATATTTGTAGTTACCTCCTCTACAATAGCTTTTGTATATATAATATTAGTTCTGTTAATTACAGTTTCATAATAATCATATATAGCTGCACCTTTAGCTACAGAACTTAAAGGATCTGTAGAGTTTATTATTTGTTTATCTTCTAAATCTAATATTTCTTTTATTTTATCTCTCACTAATTGATATTTAGTCATTCCACCTGTTAAGAATAAATAATCTATACTCTCTTTACTTATGTTATAATCTCTTAGGGTATTTAATATTGGATCTACGATATTTTTTTGAGTTTCCTCCTCCGATCTTTTGTTACTAGGTTTAGACTTAATAAAAAAGTCTTTAATAGATTCATCATACTCATCTTTGTTTATAGAGAATTGTATAGGATCTTCTCCATAAAAATTCATTATATAATGGTCAAAACTTTCACCAAAGTAACAATTCATTTCCATATCCGAGGAAATTCGTTCTTTAGCTTTTTCAGCAAATACCCTTAAATGCCTTACCATATTTTCTCTATCTTCTTTATCTATAGAGTTATATTCTAAATTGTATTTTTGTAAAAATTCTTGTAACTTCACTAACGCTACTTTATTATCAAAATCTATTCCTCCAAGCTCATCATATCTACCTATTGCTACTTCTGTAAATTCAACTTTTCTTCCATTTTGAATGACATCAACAATAGCTATATCACAAGTACCTCCACCTAAATCAAATACTAATATACGAGTACTTTCAGTAAGGTTTACTTGTCTTTGTGTTTCTATCAAATTAGATTGCTCGTTTATAAAATCGATAAGAGCTGAAGTAGGCTCTGGTATAAGATTTACATTAGTGAAACCGATTTCCATAGCTGCATCCTTGGTATCTTTTATTTGGTCTGTATTAAATGATGCAGGAACAGTTATAGTTACACTTTCAACATTTTGACCTTGATTATACCTTTTCATAGAATCTCTGCAAGTCTTAAGAATCTGCTTAGCTACATCTTTAGCTGTATATTCTTTTTCTCCTAAAGACCATTTTTTGCTACTCCCAATATATCTCTTAGTATTATATAGAACTTTTTTAGATGCCTTCGATTTTATATCCTTAGCTATTTTACCTACGTACTCCTTCCCATTTTCATCTACATAAAGTACTGAAGGTAATATAAATTCAGTAGTAGGGCATTTATTTTCATCTACTTGCATAACTTGTATTATTTGAGACTGTATCAATCCATTAAATAATACATTTCCCTTAGATACCACCGTATTAGTAGTTCCTAAGTCAATGCCAAAATATGTTTCATTTGTTGCTTCTATGTTCACTCTTTACTCCCCCTTTATAGTTACATAAGGTTTTAGTATTTCTTTATTGTTGTAAAACCACGCAGGATATACTACTTCCCCTTCACATAATTTAATATCTGATATATCTTTGTTTAATCTATAATTATAGAAAGAATACTCTTCTATAGATACATTCTCACCTATTCTTATAGTTTCTCTTGGATAAATTCCTACTTGCCTTAAAACATTAAATAAATTTTTTGCTACAAATATTAGACTTTTTTCTTCATAACCTTTTGAATAACAGTATAATCTATCTAATAAATTTCCATTAGTTGAATCATTCATATTTCTAACCAGATCTACAAGTGCTTTAGCATACTGTTCCTGCCCATACCCTATTAACTCTATATTATATTTTTGTAATTTACTTATTTCATTTTGAAGTTCTATTTCTCTATCCATATATTCTGCTATTAAGATATTGTTTAATTCTACATCTTTCTCTAACTTTTCTATTCTTTTTTTAAGTTGTAGGCTTTCTTGTTTCATATATTGGTCAATATTTTCCTGGAAATTAATTTTATAATTTAAATTTAATATTATATTTTTTCTTTTTTCTATTGCCCCTATAGTTTTATTGAGAGATTGATTTATTTCTTCTTTTCTATTTATTAAACTTTCTCTGCATATTAAAAATAATTTAACATCTTTAAATAAATAATCTAAATCATTTAAAATTATATCTTTTTCATTTATATTTAACCCATTTTTAATAAATTCGCCATATATAAATTTGCTTATTTCCTCCTTAGAGTTTTCATTATTTTCAACTATAATTTTCATTGCATATAATTCTACAAGCATAGATATTATAAACTTTTCACTTTTTATTTGTTCAAACCCCTCATCTTTTGCTATTTTATAAGGAAGCTTACGAGATTTTATATATTTAGATATAATTGAAAAACTTATGTCTATATCTAGTTCCCATTTTCCCATATAATCGTCGAATTTTTCTTTTACAATATCATAATAATCTTTAGTTGACTCATTAAAAGCTATAACATTTAAAAATAAATTCAAGTCATTAGTAAACTCTACTTTATTTTTATTTATATCTAGCTCTTTAATAACATCCCTAATACCTATCTTTAAATTGCTCACCTTTGCCCCTCCATTTTTTCGCATAAATCATCCAATTGATTTAATTCGATATTTTTGTTCGAATCCCTTTATTTTTTTATCTTTTTATATAAAAAATTTCACTTCGCCTGATCGATGTTTCGGCGAAACACTTCATGTCACTAAGAATTATGCGCCTTTGCGCAAAGAAGAGTGTAAACATAAAAACATGTTTACACTCTTCTTTAAAACGTATCTATAATAATTTAATATTATCCAAATATTTTAGTTGTTAATGAACATCCTGTACAAGTAGCTGCAACTCCACCTAAAGCAGTTTCTCTTAACTCCATTGGAAGAGTTTTTCCAACTTTATACATAGCTGCAACTGTTTCATCAAATGGTATTATATTTAATATTCCAGCTAAACATAATTCAGCAGATATTAAAGCATTAGCAACACCTATAGCATTTCTTCCTTGGCAAGGAGCCTCAACAAGTCCAGCTATTGGGTCACATACAAGTCCCATAACGTTTTGTAAACAATGAGATGCTGCATGTACAGCTTGCTCAACAGATCCACCCATCATTTCAACTACACCAGCAGAAGCCATAGCAGCTGCCGCTCCAGTTTCAGCTTGGCATCCACCTTCTGCACCAGAAACTGTTGCATTTCTAGTTATTATTACACCTATTGCAGATGCAGCAAATAAAGCATCTATCATTTCTTCATCAGAGAATCCATATTCTTTACCTATAGTAACAACTGCTCCTGGAAGTATTCCACAAGAACCCGCTGTAGGCGCAGCAACTATTAATCCCATAGAAGCATTTACTTCCATAGTACCCATAGCAGCAACCATAGCCTTATTCATTAATTCTCCGCATACACTTCTAGATGAAGTTCTATATTTAGTTAATTTTTTAGCTTCTCCACCTATAAGTCCACCCATAGATTTTATATCTTCTTCTACTGCTTTTTCAGTAGCAGCTTTCATTATTTGAAGGCTTACAGCCATTCTTTCTCTTACTTCTTCTTTAGTTACTCCAAGAAGTTCAGCTTCTCTTTCTATACATATCTGACTCATTGTCATGTTAAATTCATTACATTTTTCTAATAATTCCGCTCCGCTTGTGAAGTTATATTTCATTTTTGTCTCTCCTTACCTATTAGAATTTGTCTAAAACTACAACTTTAGCTACTACTTCAAATTTCTTTAATTGTTCTATTAAATCATGTTCTAATTGATCATCTGTTTCTATTGTAACAAATGTGTACTCTGATTTAGCAGGCTTATTCGTTGCTAAAGTAACTATATTTTTATTATTATGAGCTAGTAATCCAGTTACAAATGATACCGCACCTGGAATATCCTTTATTTCTAATACTACTGCAGCTCGTGATCCATTAAAGTCTAAAGCTAACCCGTCCATTTCTGTAAGCTTTATATTTCCTCCACCTATTGAAGCACCCATAACTGTAGAGATTGAACCATCTTCTAATAACATTTCTATTTTTACTGTATTAGGATGTACATTTTCACCTAAGTCAGTTTTAATAAACTCAAATTTAATACCTTGTTCTTTTGCTATGTCGAAAGAATTTTTTATTCTAGCATCATCTGGTTGAAAACCTAATATTCCACCAACTATTGCCTTATCAGTACCATGTCCTTTGTATGTTTCTGCAAATGATCCATGAAGTAAGAATTTAACTTCTTTAACAGGTTTACCTGCTATTTTAGATGCAGTCTTTCCTAATCTTGCAGCTCCTGCAGTATGAGAACTTGATGGTCCTATCATGTTTGGACCTACGATATCAAATACGCTATAATCTTTAGCCATTGTATTACCTCTTTCTTCTTTAAGTGTCTGTTTAAATTAATTTAATATATTGTATGTAGTTTTTACATACATTATATTAAATTAGTTTGCTCTTTTTTAATTATTTATAGTATTCTAATCTATATAACCTTAATTTTATATGCAAAATCTTACTTTTTTTAATTCTTACATTAAAAAATCTAACTAATTATCTATAAAAAAAACTGCTTTGTTTGATTAACTCAATGCCTAAATCTTCCAAGCCTTAGCTATACCTAAGTCCAAATTAATAATTCTCCATATTTAGGTTTAATTTAAAATGACCAGTATATTACTGGTCAAATTTGCAATAATTTTATAAAAATTATATTACAGCTATTACTTCTATTTCAACTCTAACGTCTTTTGGTAATCTAGCAACTTCTACACAAGCTCTAGCTGGTTTGTTTTCTCCAAAATATTCAGCGTATACTTCATTTATAGCTCCAAATTCATTCATATCTTTTATGAATACAGTAGATTTTACTACGTGTGAAAAATCTAATCCTGCCTCAGCAAGTATAGCTTGAACATTTTTTAATGATTGAGCAGTTTGTGCCTTTACATCACCTTCAACTATTTCCATAGTTTCTGGTACGAATGGAACTTGTCCTGATACAAATAACAGGTTTCCTGCTTTAACTGCTTGTGAATATGGTCCTATAGCTTTAGGTGCATTATTTGTGTGTATTACTTGATGTTTCATTTTGTAATTCCTCCTCTTAAATATAAATCTCTAAGTATTATGATACTCTTTTTCATATTCTATTATACTATTATATTTGTAATTCTGTACATATTTTTTTAAAATACAGACTTGAGGTATAGTATCTTTTATACTTTATTTTAAGTCTGTATTTTATTTTTCTACTTTTTATAATTAAATTACATTTCCATTATTTTAAAACCAGCTTTTTCAACAGCTTCTTTTATTTCCATCTTATGTTCATTGTTAAATGTTTCTAATTCTATTTCAAGGAATAAACTTCCTAAAGTATTTCCAAGTCTACCTAGATTAGCATTTAATATATTAGCATTTAATCCACTTACTATTTTTGTTAATTCAGCTAATCCACCTGGCTTATCTTGTATTTTTGTCTTAAATGTGAATCTTCTTCCTTCTTCACATAATGCAGTTCCTATAACTCTGTATAAAGTATTTACATCTACATTTCCTCCTGATATAACACATACAACATTTTCATCTTTAGTTGGTACATACTTTCCACTTAATAAAGCAGCTGTCGATACAGCACCAGAACCTTCAGATACTAACTTTTGGTTTTCTACTAAGAATAACATACCTTGAGCTATTTCACTTTCCTCAACAACAACAACTTCATCAACTAACTCTTTTATTATTTCAAAGGTCATATCTCCAGGAGTTTTAACTGCTATACCATCAGCTATTGTAGCTGCTTTAAATGCAGTTGTAACTTTTCCATTTTGTATAGATTCTTTCATTGATGGTATATTAGCTGTTTGCACCCCTATTATTTTAACATTTGGATTTAAAGCTTTAGCAGCTACTGATATCCCAGAGATAATTCCACCGCCACCTATCGGGCATATTATAGTATCAACTTTATTATCTAATTGTTCAAATATTTCAAGACCTATTGTTCCTTGTCCTGCCATAACATACTTGTCATTGAATGGGTGTAAAAAAGTAGCTCCACTTTCTTTTTGTAATTCTACCGCCTTTGTATAAGCATCATCATATACTAATCCATTTAGTACTACTTCAGCTCCGTACCCTTTAGTTGCTGTAACTTTTGCAAGTGGTGCAGTAGCTGGCATTACTATTGTAGCTTTTATTCCACTCATTCTAGCTCCTAATGCAACACCTTGTGCATGGTTTCCTGCACTTGATGCTATAACACCATTTGCTTTTTCTTGTTCAGTTAAGTTTGCTATTTTATTACAAGCACCTCTAACTTTGAAAGAACCTGTTTTTTGTAAGTTTTCACATTTGTAGAAAACATTTGCCCCCGTCATATCACTTAATTTAACACTTTCTAGTATATCTGTCTTTTTTACTATATCTTTTATAGTTTCTCTAGCTTCTTGTATATCTTGTAAAGTAACTTTTGTCATTATATTTTGTCTCCCTTTATTTATATAAATTTAATATTTTTTTTTCTAACAATTTTTATTCTATACTCTTTTTTTACAAAAATCAACACGAAATTTTTATTTCATAATCTTTTAATTTTTCTAAATAGATTTAAATTTTAAGCTAATTTACTAAACTTATTAATTTAATAAGCATTTTTCAATGATTATACTTATTTTTTAATATTGTCTGATGTTGCTTAAATATAGCAACTTATTCACATTTTGAGTTAATATAATTCCTTAAGCGTAAAAAAGAGAAAACTTAAAGTTCTCTCTTTTTAATCTACTTAACTACTATATTAACTAATTTTTTAGGAACTGCTACTACTTTTACTATAGTTTTTCCTTCAACTAGTGCTTTTATTTTCTCATCTTCCATTGCTACTTTTTCCATTTCATCTTTAGTTATATTAGTAGCAACACTTAATTTTCCTCTAACTTTACCATTAACTTGAACTACTATTTCAACTTCATCCTTAACTAATGCAGTTTCATCGTATTTAGGCCAGCTTATATCAAATACACTTCCTTCTTTATCTACCATAGTCCATAGTTCTTCACCCATATGTGGTGCAAATGGTGCAAGTATAGCTATTATTGTTTCTATACCTTCTTTTATAACAGCATTATTTCTGTTATCTAATTCTTTATACTTATACATCTCATTTATTAATTCCATTAAAGCAGATATAGCAGTATTGAATCCAAATTTTTCATTTAAGTCTTCTGTTACTTTCTTTAAAGTAGCACTTATTGTATATCTCATTGCTTTATCTTCTTTAGTTAAATCTCCTAAAGTAGCCTCAACTTTAGCTAAATCTGATAACTCATCAACTAATCTATATACTCTGTTTAAGAATCTAAAGCATCCTTCAACACCTTGATCTGACCACTCTAAGTCTCTCTCTGGTGGTGCAGCAAATAATACGAATAATCTTGCAGTATCTACACCAAACTCTTCTATTATTTCTACTGGTGCAACAACATTTCCTTTAGACTTACTCATCTTAGTTCCATCTTTAAGAACCATACCTTGAGTTAACAAGTTCTTGAAAGGTTCTTTAAAGTCTAACATTCCCATTGAATTGAATGCTTTTACAAAGAATCTAGAGTAAAGAAGATGTAATATAGCATGTTCTACTCCACCTATATATTGATCAACTGGCATCCAGTTGTTAACTGCATCTTTACCAAATGGTTCTTCTGTATTTTTAGGATCTATATATCTTAAGAAATACCAAGAAGAATCTACGAAAGTATCCATTGTGTCTGCTTCTCTTCTAGCAGATTTTCCACAACATGGACAAGTAGCATTCATAAATGTTTTTGAAGTTGTAAGTGGTGATTCACCTTTACCTGTAAATTCTACATCTGTTGGTAATAATATTGGTAAGTTTTCTTTCTTTTCTGGAACTATACCACATTCTTCACAGTATACTACAGGTATTGGACATCCCCAATATCTTTGTCTAGAAAGTAACCAGTCTCTTAATCTATAGTTTACTGTTTTCTTTCCTCTTCCCATTTCTTCTATTTTTTCTATTATTCCTTCAAATGCCTTATCAGCATCCATTCCATCAAACTCTTCAGAGTTTATCATTATGTTATCTTCATTTATTACTGGTACTACTTCTAAGTTGTACTTAGTTGCAAATTCAGCATCTCTTTCGTCATGTGCAGGAACTGCCATAACTGCACCTGTTCCATAATCAGCAAGTACATAGTTAGCTATCCATAATTCAACTTTCTTGCCGTTTAATGGATTTATAACATGCTTTCCTATAAACATACCTTCTTTTTCAACTTCACTTGAAGTTCTTTCTATTTCAGTCATTGTATGCATTTTTGCAACAAATGTATCTACTGCTTCTTCGTATTCTGTTCCATCAACTAATTCTTTAACTAATCTATGTTCTGGAGCTAAAACCATATAAGATACTCCATATGTAGTATCAGGTCTAGTTGTAAATACTGTTATAGACTTGTCACTTCCATCTATATCAAAAGTTATTTCAGCCCCAGTACTCTTTCCTATCCAGTTCTTTTGCATAGTTTTAACTTTTTCTGGCCAACCATCTAAAGTATCTATATCTTGAAGTAATTCTTCAGCAAAATGAGTTGTTTTGAAATACCATTGTTCTAAGTCTTTTTTAACTACTACTGAATCACATCTTTCACACGCACCTTGTACTACTTGCTCATTTGCAAGAACTGTTTCACAAGATGGACACCAGTTTACGAAAGATTTTTTCTTATATGCAAATCCATGTTCTAACATTTTCAAGAATATTTCTTGAGTAAATTTATAGTACTCAGGAGTTGAAGTTGCTATTTCTCTATCCCAGTCAAAACTAAGACCTAATGTCTTTAACTGTTCTCTCATGTCTGCTATATTTTCCATAGTCCACTTATCAGGATGTATTCCATGCTTTATTGCAGCATTTTCTGCAGGAAGTCCAAATGAGTCCCACCCCATTGGATGTAGAACATTATATCCTTGCATCTTTTTAAATCTAGCAACTACGTCACCTATTGAATAGTTTCTAACGTGACCCATATGTAATTTCCCTGATGGATAAGGGAACATTTCTAGTGCATAATATTTAGGCTTTGTTGCGTCACTAGTATCTGTTTTATATTGTTCATTTTTTTCCCAAGTTTTTTGCCATTTAGGCTCAATTTCATTTGGCTTATAAACGTTCATTAAAATTTCCTCCTATGTAATTTATTAAATTTTTTTATAAAAAAATCCTCTATCACTAAACATTACGTTTAGGGACGAGGATTAACTTCGCGGTACCACCCTAATTAGCCTATTACTAGACTCTCTTAAATAGTCTTTATGCCAACTACGGCTAAATAGATTTATCTAGCAAGTTCAAAGATATATTTTGCTAGTTCACACCACCACTAGCTCTCTGAAAAAAACATATTCTTTTACTACTCTAGTCTATTCAATATTACGAATTTTCAATTATAATAATTTATATTAACATTTTTATGCTAGTGTGTCAACATCTACGTATGGAGCATCTTTCCATAGCTTTTCTAAGTTATAGAACGCTCTGTTTTCTTCATTAAATACATGGACCATAACATCACCATAATCAAGAAGAATCCATACTTGAGAATCATGTCCTTCTTTTCCTCTAGCTTCTATTCCATGTTTAGTTAATTCATCTTCTACGTTATCAGCGATCGCTTTTACTTGTCTTTGTGAAGAAGCTGTTGCTATAACAAAATATTCACATAAACTTGAAACTGCTCCTACATTTATTATAGATATATCTTGTCCTAATTTATCATCTATTGCATCGTATATAACTTTTGTAATATTTTCTACTGTCATATTATTTTCTATTGTCATATTATTTCCTACCTTTCTTAGTTTTAAGCACATTTAACTATTATACCATAAATAATACTACTTCAACTACGGTATTTTAATTTTTAATATACCATATTGATTTAAATATACTTAATTTAAATTCTATTTATTATTTGATGTGATTTCTTTTAAAATATAATTTCTAGCTTTTATCGTTCTAGAATGTATAAGTTGATTATTCTCTATCACAAACTTTATAGTATTATTAAAAGAAATTAATAAAGCCTGATCGATTTCACCATTATAAACCAACTCTCTAAGTGAATCTATCCCCGAAAAATTTCTTCCTTCTTCTATCAAGTCCGCTAAGTAAATTATTTTTTCTAATAAATTCATATCTTCTTTACCTGTAGTATGATACTTTATAGAATTAATTATGTCCTCATCTTCTATACCTAATTCATATTGTGCAATATAAGATCCTATTGCACTGTGTGATAAAGCTATATTATTAGTCTCTAGTTCATCTAAATAGATTTCATACTTATTTACATAATAATTGACTTCATCATAGTTTAAATATTTTGCACAATCATGTACAATACCTGCTAAGTATGCTTTTTCTTTATCATAATTGTATATCTCACTTAGTTTAGCAGCACAATTTGCAACATTTAAGGAGTGATTAAACCTTCTCTTAGGTAGCATATCCATAATCTTTTTATTAATATTTTCTAAATCCATCTACTCCTCCTCATTTTTGTATAATCTATTATTGTAAATATATTTTTGTACAGATTCCGGAACTAAGTACCTCACTGATTTTTCTTCTTTTACTTGATCTCTTATATAAGTTGATGATATGTCTAAAGATGGTACATACACACTTATAATTCTGGCATCATATTTTTTAGTTAAATGTTCTATTTTTTCTTGCGCTCTTAACAAACTTATCCCCGGTCTTGTAGCAGCTATAAAGGTTGCCATTTTAAAGTTTTCTTCTACATCCTTCCAAGTTTCGATATCGCAAATAGCATCCGCCCCTGTTATAAAGTATATATCTGCGTTTACATATTTTTCTTTTATATATTTTAATGTGTCTACAGTATAAGTTTTACTACTTCTTTCTATTTCTAAATCTGATACTATAAAGTCATCATTATTTCTCGTAGCAAGTACTACCATTTTATATCTATCATATTTATCCGCTATATTGCTTTGTTTATGCGGAGGATTACCTGAAGGTATAAATATTATTTTGTCTAATTTATACTTGTCTCTAATAAATTCAGCTGTTGCTAAATGTGCGTAGTGTATTGGATCAAATGTGCCTCCCATTATTCCTATTTTAATCCTTTTATTACTTCTTCTAAATGTCTCTAGTTTATCACTATTTCTAATTTCAGCCGTATTAATTAGATTATTAATATCCATCTTTCGTCTCCTTTATTGCAATTATATTATTATTGTATCATTATTTTTTATTTATTAAAGGTTATAAATTATTTTTTTAGTGTATAATTATAATATTACATATATTAAGGAGATATATAATGGCTATAATTACAAAAATAGAATCTCAAAAGAAAAGCACTGACAGAGTTAATATTTATGTAAATGATGAATTTTTCATGGCAATATTTGCCGAGTTAGTCTATTCTTTTAATTTAAAAAAAGGTATGACAATAGATGAAGATTATCTTAAATCTATTCTTAAAGATGAGATGTATCTTAAAGCAAAAAATAAAGCTTTAAATATATTAGCAAAATCAGATCAATCTGAGAAAAAGATAAGGGAAAAACTTTCTTCAGACTTCGATGATGATGCTCTCGATAGAGTTATTGAATTTTTAAAAAATAATAAATTTATAGATGATGATTTATTAGCTCAAAAAATAGTGAATACTAACATTCATTTAAATAAATGTGGTAAAAATAGAATAAAACAAAATCTTTATAATAAAGGCATTGATAAATCTTCTATACATGAAGCTATTTCTGAAATAGATAGTAATGTTGAATTTGAAAATGCATTATATTTAGCTCAAAAAAGATATAATAGAATTAAAAATGAAGATAACAGAAAAATACATCAAAAAATTTCTCAGCATCTTGCTTACAAAGGTTTTGACTACGATACTATAAAGAGAGTATTAAGCAAAATTTTAAATAATAATGAGTATGATTTTTAAAAGTGGAGGATTTTTATGAAACTAGCAATGGGTATACTAAGTTTTATACTTGGCATATACAACGTAACTCAGCTATATAAACAAGATAGCCTTAGATAAATTCTAATGAAAAAGACTAGAAATGAATTTGTATAAACTCATTTTTAGTCTTTTATTAGTTTTAATACTATAAAATCAGCGATTTCAGCTATTATAAGTATGTAAAATAATTTTCTATTATTAATAAATGTTAATCCATATAAAACTAAACCCGAAATCATAGAAAAAATAATTAATTGTTTATCCTTTAAACTTTCACCTTCAAGAGCTATGTCTATAAACTCTTCTACATATCCAATTTTTAAAGATATTAATAAAACAACTAATCTATCTACCACAATTAATAACCAAAATAATAGTTTATAGTTATTAAAAATAATAGTGTAAATAGGTATAGAAAGTATATCTTTCCACAGCATTATCTTAAATGTTACTTCTTTAACTTTACTATCCATTATATATTACCTTCTTACTTTATTTTTATTAGGTTGCTTTATTATTTTATACTTTTTTATAGAAAATTTCAATTATGTTATTATACTTAAAAATAATGTTATATGGTATATGCACAGTGCAAAATATATAGTACTTGCTGTATAAACAAATATTTTTGTTATTATTGATATGTTTTCTTTAAGTTTAATTGATAACAATAGAAATATTAAAGTAGGTAAAATAATTTTTACAAATATAAATACAAATGAATTACTTTTATAAATCCAATTTAGCATTTTGTTTAATTCTATGTATACTCCTAAATTTAATCCAATATAGGTTGCTATTCCATCAAATAAATTTAAAAATATTAAAGGCATTAATATGTAATTTTTTTCTCCTTTGATTACTTCACTCCTCATAAATACTCCTTTTTCTTTTTTTTTATTGTAATCTAAACACCGAAAGATTCACATAATGCATAAGAGTTATTTTTAATGCTATACTTTCTCTGTTTTTGTATAATAAAAAAAATCTACTTTTTGAGTATTAACTATTTAGATATTAATTTATACTTAATGTTAGAATCATAATAAATATTTTTTTAAATACAAATACTATATTTATTACTAAAATGTATAAGGAGATAAGATATGATAGATTTAGTACTACTTGGCTGTGGTGGTAATATGCCTATGCCTAATAGATTTTTATCCTCTCTGTTCATAAACTACAGAGGAAGAAAAATACTTATCGATTGTGGAGAAGGTACTCAAGTTTCTATGAGAATGAAGAATTGTGGCTTTAAAACTATAGATCTAATTTGCATAACTCATCTCCACGGAGATCATATTATAGGACTTATTGGTTTATTATCTACTATTGGTAATAGTTCCCGTACTGAAGATTTGACTATAGTAGGACCACGTGGAATAATCGAAGTTATGAATGCAGTCAAAGTATTGGTTGAATATTTACCATATAATATTAATGTTATCGAAAACCCTAAAGGTACATTTTCTTTGAACAACGAATTTTTAAAAGAACTAGAAATAACTACTTTAGATTTAGAACACTCTACAGAGTGTTTAGGGTACAATTTATACTTTAAAAGAAGTCCTAAGTTTAACGTTGAAAAAGCTATAAAAAACAAAGTTCCAAAAATATTATGGCAAAAACTACAAAGAGAAAAAAGTATTACACTTGATGGAATTGAATACTCTCCAAATATGGTTCTTGGTGATGATAGAAAGGGAATTAAAATTAGTTTTGTAACAGATACCAGACCTTTATTTTCTATCCCTGAGTTTATAAAAGATAGTGACTTCTTTGTTTGTGAAGCAATGTATGGAGATGATTTAGATATATCTAAAGCAGTAAAAAACAAGCATATGACCTTTAGAGAAGCTGCAAATTTAGCTCGCTTAGGTAATGTCAAAAAACTTTTGCTAACTCATTTTAGTCCTTCTTTGGACAACCCTTATAATTATTTAGAAAATGCTACTAGTGTTTTTCCAAATACAATTGTAGGAGAAGATAGATTAGATTTTAATTTAAGTTTCAAAGATTAGAAAAAATGAGTTATCCTAATTAGGATAACTCATTTTTTTATTTACATACATTTCCTGCTACATTTAATACGTCCCAAGTTCTAGCAAATGGTGGCGCATAACATAAATCTAACATTCCAAGTTGTGAAGTTGTCATTTTTCCAAATATAGCAGCTGCTATTACATTTGTTCTTTGAACCGAGTCCTTGTAACCTGCTACTTGACCTCCTAAGATTACCTTAGTTTTTGCATCATACACAAGTTTTACATATATTTTATCTCTACCTGGATAGTAATTTGTCTGATTAAAATCAGATATAAACTTAACTTTAAAATCTAAACCTAATTTTTCAGCTTGTTTTTCTGTAAGGCCTGTTGCAGCAGCTTCCATATCCATAACCTTTATACAACTTGAACCTAAAGATCCTTGGAAAGAATTACTACCTCCTGCTAAGTTTTCTCCTACTATTCTTCCTAATTTATTAGCTCCAGTAGCTAATGGTACGTATGTATCTTGACCACTAACTATATTTTTTATAGTAGCACAGTCCCCTGCTGCATAAATATCTTCCATTGAAGTTTTACCAAATTTATCTACTATTATAGCCCCATTTGGTAACATTTCTATTGCTGTATCTTTTAAGAATGTTGTATTAGGTCTAACCCCTGTTGCTATTATAACCATATCAGCTTCTACTTCACCTTTATTAGTTACAACTTTTTTAACTTTTGTTTCTCCAACTAATTCTAGAACCACTTCTTCTAATCTTAAGTCAACTTCATGTTTTCTTATTTCTTCTTCTAATACACTTGTTATTTCTTTATCAAACACTTGATTTAATATTCTACCTTCTAATTGGAATATAGTTACTTCTTTGTTTAATTGTTTAGCTGCTTCTACAACTTCTAATCCTATAAACCCAGCCCCTATAACAACTACTTTTTTATTTTCATCTCTATTTATTAATTCTTTTACTTTTATTCCATCTTCCATACTCTTTAATGTTGAAACGTTTGCTAGATTTACATTTTTTATAGGAGGTATTATACTACTTGCTCCTGTTGCTACCATTAACTTGTCATAAGAATCTTCAAAAACTTCATTAGTTTGTAAGTTCTTAACTGTAAGTTTTTTATTATCTGTATCAATTTTTACTACTTCACTAAATATATTTAAATCTATTCCCGTTTCCCTAAATTTTTCTGGACTTCTAGCTATCATGCTATTTGGTTCATCAAAAAATCCTCCTACAAAATACGGAAGACCGCAAGCTCCAAATGACACAACATCAGTTTTTTCATAAACTACAACCTCATACTCTGGCTGCATTCTTTTTAATTTAGCCGCAGCACTCATCCCCGCTGCAACACCACCTATTATGACTACTCTCATGATTATTTCTCCTCCTTGAATAAGCATTATTACATTAAAACAGCATCTAATTTAACTTAGATGCTATTTTTGTATACATTATTATCTATATGATTTTTTAGTACCGTTTCCTTTTTTAGTAACCTTATCATCCTTAACTTTAGCTTTCGCTTGTTGATGTCCTGGGAATACTATTTTAGGATCGTCCATATTTTTCTTATATATAGTAATTTTAGATCCTATAGCTTGAACAAATTCTGCTCTTAAAGCTTCACATATTGCATTAGCAGTTTCTTTAGTATCTAAACCTGCATTATCAAGTATTGTAACTTTAACTATTTCTCTAGTTCTTAGCATTCCGTCTAATTGTTCTAAAAAACTTTCTGTTACACCATCTTTACCTATTTGAGTTATAGGATTTAGTGTATTAGCTATTGATCTTAAGTATGCTCTTTGCTTACCTTTTAACATATATCCACCTCTATTTATTCTAATTGTAGAATTCAAATTCTAACTCGTAAATTCTAACTGTATCTCCATCTTCAATTCCCATTTCTCTAAGTCTGTCAAATACACCTTGACCTTCCATAGCTTTTTGGAAATATTGAAGAGATTCCATATCATCAAAGTTAACAGAGTACATAATTCTTCTAAGTGTTTTACCCGTAACAACATATACTCCATCTTCATCTACTTCTATATTTAAGCTTTCTTGTTCTTGTATATCTAATTCTGGCTTATACATTTCTTCTTCTGTAACTAACTCTACATCTTCTACTTCGTTTAGTCGTTGAGCTACATAAGCTATTACATCATCTATACCTTGGCGAGTAGCAGCAGACATTTTGAATACTTTGTATCCTCTACCTTCTAATTCCGTTTTAAATTCTTCAAATACACTTTCATCTTCTAATATATCCATCTTATTAGCAACAACTACTTGTGGTCTTGAAGATAATCTTTCGTTGTAATATTTTAATTCATGATTTATCTTATCAAAATCTTCTAATGGATCTCTACCTTCTAGTCCTGATATATCAACTATATGTATCAATACCTTAGTTCTTTCAACGTGTCTTAAAAAATCATGACCTAAACCAACACCTTCTGCTGCACCTTCTATAATACCTGGTATATCAGCAAGTACAAAACTTTCTCCAAATTTTGTTTGAACAACACCTAAATTAGGAGTCAATGTTGTGAAGTGGTAGTTAGCTATTTTGGGCTTAGCCTTAGTTACAACTGATAAAAATGTTGACTTACCTACGTTAGGGAATCCTAAAAGTCCTACATCTGCTATCATCTTAAGTTCTAAAACTATCCATCTTTCTTGTCCATCTGTTCCTGATTTAGCGAAAGCTGGAGCTTGCCTTACTGCATTAGCGAAGTGTTGATTTCCTTTTCCACCTCTACCACCTCTTGCAATTACAGCTCTATCTCCTTCTTCTTTTAAATCTGCTAAGATTAAGCCTGTTGCTTCATCTCTTATTATTGTTCCTGCAGGTACTTTAAGAGTTAAATCATCTCCATTTTTACCTGATCTTCTTCCTTGACTTCCATCTCCACCGGGCTGAGCATTGTACTTTCTTTGGTATTTAAAATCCATTAACGTCCTTAGACCTAAATCAACCTCAAAGATTACACTTGCTCCACTTCCACCGTCTCCACCGTCTGGACCACCAGCTGGAACATACTTTTCTTTTCTAAAACCTACCGCACCGTTTCCACCGTTCCCGGCTTTAACAAAAATTCTTGCTTTATCTATAAACAAATTAATCACCTGCTTGCTTAAACTTTTTTTATTTATGTTATCCAAAATAGACATATATAATTCTTATAAATATCCATTTACAAGAAAAAGGAGTGCATTAACACTCCTTTTTGTATATATTACTCAGCTATTGATACTGGGTATACACTTACTTTCTTTCTCTTCTTGTCTTTTCTTTCGAATTTAACAGCACCGTCAACTAATGCAAATAAAGTATCATCTCCACCTTTACCAACGTTAGTTCCTGGATGTATCTTAGTACCTCTTTGTCTTACTATTATAGTACCAGCAGTTATAACTTGTCCGTCAAATCTCTTAACACCTAATCTTTTAGCTGCAGAATCTCTACCATTCTTAGAAGATCCTACCCCTTTTTTAGATGCAAGTAACTGTAAGTTCATGTTTAACATATAGAGTCACCCCCTACTTTTTTAAGATTTTTATATTTTTGGGATATTCCCGTTTTATTTCTTCAATAGATAATTGAAAATGATTTAATAGTAGTTGAGAATCTTTCAAGTATTTATCTTTAACGATACACTCTATATGACCTTCTTGTCCTATTACACTTTCAAATTCAACTTTCACTAATTTGTCTAAAGAATTTATGACTGCAATGGCATTAGATGTAACTGCAGAGCATACTATATCATATCCTATTTCAGCAAAATCGGCATGACCCTTTAAGCAAAATCCTTTTAGTGAAAACTCCTCGTAATAATATTTAACTTTTATCATTACTTAACCAACAATTAAGCGTTTATCTTTTCGATAACTATCTTAGTGTATGGTTGACGATGTCCTTGCTTTCTTCTATAATCTTTCTTAGCCTTATACTTGAAAACTATTATCTTCTTAGCTTTACCTTGTTCAACAACTTTCGCTTGAACAGAAGCACCTTCAACTACTGGAGTTCCAACTACTAACTCTCCGCCTTTAGTACAAGCTAATACTTCGTTTAAAGTGATAACATCACCTGCGTTAGCTTCTAACTTTTCAACGAATAATACATCACCTTCTGCAACTTTATATTGCTTTCCACCTGTTTTAACTATAGCGTACATAAATACACCTCCTCGGTCTTAGACTCGCCATTTAGGTACTTCATTATAAGAAGTTTACAACCTGTTCTGTGCGGCATTACAGTTACTAATATTACTACTTTATTGATTATTTGTCAACTAACTATTATAAATTATATTTATTTTTTCGTAATTTATGTTATTAACTGCCTCTAGTTCTATAATTACATCATATTTTTTGCTTATTCTTTTTATTGTTTCAGTAAAGTTTTTTTGAATTACATCATATAATTCATTATGTAATTCTATCTTTATATTATTATAAGATGTATGCTCTTTTATTCTTATGATTTCTTTTTCTATATTATCTATTAAATAATTTGCTGATTTTATATAGCCCTTACCTTCACATTCTAAGCATTCTTTTAAATAGTATTTATATATGGAATCTTTTTCTCTTCTTCTAGCTATTTCTACTAATCCTAATTTAGTTATACCTAAAACTTCAGATTTTCTTTTATCCTTTGAAAGTTCTAATTCTAAAGTTTTTATAAGAGTTTGTTTATGCTTATTTTTACTCATATCTATAAAATCTACTATAATTATTCCAGCTAAGTCTCTAATTCTTAGTTGTCTAGCAATTTCTTTTGCAGCTTCTAAATTTGTTTTGTATACTGTTTCGTCTAGTTTTAAGCTTCCTGTAAACTTTCCTGTATTAACATCTATAACTGTAAGTGCTTCTGTTTTTTCTATAATTAAATATCCACCACTTTTTAGCCATACTTTTTTATTTAATACTTTTTCTATTTGGCTATTTACTTTATACAAGTCAAATAGATCCTTATTTTCTTCTAGTGTTAATTTTTGTATATAATCTTTTTTTATAGATTTTAATATTAACTTTAGATCTTCATATTTTTCTTTGTCATTTATTATTACTTTTTCTATGTCATTATTGATATTATCTTTAACATATTTAGTGGCAAAATCTAAACTTTTATATAAAAGTTTAGGACCAATGCCTAACTTGTATTCTTTTGAAATTTCTTCAAAACGATTTTTTAAATCTTCTATATCTTTTTCTAATTCCTCTTTGCTACATCCTTGTGCTTCTGTTCTTATAATTAGACCCATCTTTTCTGTATTTATAGTGTTTACAATTTTTTTAAGCCTAAACCTTTCTTTTTCTTCTAATATTTTATTAGACATAGTTACCCTAGTGTTGGATGGTATATATACTAAATATCTACCTGCTAAACTTACTTCAAGATTTAATTTAGCGCCTTTAGTACCTATTTCTTCTTTATTTATTTGTACTAAAACTTCTTGCCCTGCTTTTATATTATCATCTTTTTTCAATTGTAAATAAGCTAACTTTTCATAACCTATATCTACAAAGCAAGCTTCTATACCTGGTAATACTTTTTTTACTATACCTCTATATATGTTAGAAATAGTTTTATCTTTTTTATTATCTTCTATAAATATATCGACTAATTTTCCATCTTCCAAAACAGCTGTTTTTTGCGATGCAACAAGAGATTCTATTACAATACTTTTCATAATTATTCTCCTTAAAAATTCACTTATCTAGATTTTGTAAGTATGTTGACGTTGCTTAAATATAGCGACTTATCCACATTTTTTGAGATAATATAATTCCCTTAATCGTAAAAAAGGTGGTTTTATCCACCTTTTTTATTACATTGGAGATACTAATTCTCCATCTTGAACTACATATAAGTCTCTTCTTAATATATCTACATCTAGAGGATCTATTTCTAATTCAAGCATCTCTAATATTCTAGGAATAAACACGTTAGTATTTAAGTTTGCTTTAGAACCAATTGCTATTGTAGCTTCTAAAGTTATACAGTCATCTTGTAAATCTAATATGTCAAAATTCTTTATCATTGGTCTTATATTAGATTCTACTATTTTTCCTTTTTTATTTTTCTTAGTTATCATTATTTCTTCTTTGCTCATAAAGTCTAACAAGTTACTTTTTACAAATTCTTTGCTTAAACTTTTTTTGAGTTCAATATTAAATATATACTCTCCATACTCTATATTTGATGCTAGTGATGGAGTTTGCCTATCTATATCTATAGCTTTTAAGAATTTTATACCTTTTGGTAATTGTTCATTCATTCTAGTTAAGTATTCTTCAACACTTAACTCTTCTTCGATTTCAACGTCTACGTATTCTCCTTGGCTCTCAGTTCCTAAAGCTAAAGCATTACCATAACTTATCTTAGGGTGAGGATTATACCCTTGAGAGTGCACTAATTCTATATCAGCTCTTCTAAACGCTCTTTGTAATAACTGTTGTAAATCAAGGTGCGATATGTATATCATATCCCCTTCTTTATTGTATTTAGTTCTTATTATCTTACTCATAATTAGCACATCTCCCTTCCTATATCATGTGTATTTATTCCACATCCATTGCACTTATGTCTACAGTCTGGAGAAATTGTATCTTGCTTTGATTTTTCATTTTCTTTAACTAAGAATTTCTTAGTTACACCTACATCTATATGATCCCATGGGAAGACTTCTTCATATTCTCTTTCTCTATTTGCATAGAAATCTATAGATAATCCATTTTTCTCCATAGCTTCTTGCCATGTATCTAGGCTAAAGTGCTCTGACCATCCGTCAAATTTAGCACCTGCTTTAAATGCATCATATATGACTTTACCTATTTTTCTATCTCCTCTAGCTATTACCGCTTCCATTAAGCTAGTTTTAGAATCATGATAGTTATATTTTATATTTTTATTTTTTAACTTTCTAACTAAATGTCTTTGCTTTTCTACAACTTCTTCTGTAGTATCTTGTCCATGCCATTGGAATGGTGTAAATGGTTTAGGTACAAATGTTGATGTACTTACTGTAACACCAAAATCTCTTTTTATCTTTCCATTGTGTACATTTCTATAGGTGTCTATAACATTGTATGCAAGATCAGCTATACCATCTAGATCATCATAAGTTTCTGTTGGAAGACCTATCATGAAGTATAACTTAACACGATTCCATCCCATTTCAAATGCTTTTCTAGTTGCATTTTCTAAATCTTCTTCACTTACACCTTTATTTATAACATCTCTCATTCTTTGAGTTCCTGCTTCTGGTGCAAAAGTAAGACCTGATTTTCTAACCTGTTGTATTTTTTCTGCTATTTCCATAGAGAAGTTGTCCAGCCTAAGTGATGGCAATGATATACCTATATTTCTAGGAGTGTACTCATTTACTAAGAAGTCTGTTAATTCATCTAGTTGGCTATAATCACTTGTACTTAATGAAGTTAATGATATTTCATCATATCCTGTACTCTTAATTAATTTTTCTACTATTTCTTTTAATCTTTCTACACTCTTTTCTCTTATAGGTCTATATATCATGCCCGCTTGGCAGAATCTACATCCTCTTGTACATCCTCTGAATAATTCTAATACTATTCTATTATGTACAGTATCTATAAATGGCACCACTAATTTTTCAGGGTATGGAACTGTCTCCATATCTTTTATTATTCTCTTATGTGGTTTTTGTGGTATTCCTTCTCTATTAGGTACAACTTCTTTAACTGTATTGTCTTCATTGTATGTAACATCATAGAAACTAGGTATGTAGACACCATTTATAGAAGATATTTTTTGTAAGAAATCATCTCTAGTAGTTTTATTTTTCTTCCACTCTTTATATGCATTTAATACTTCTAGGTTTACTTCTTCACCTTCTCCTAGTATTACTATGTCTACAAAGTCAGTTAAAGGTTCTACATTGTAGGCACAAGGTCCTCCTACCATTACAAAAGGATCTTCTAATTTTCTTTCTTCTCTAAGTAAAGGTATATTCGCCAAATCTAATATATTTAATATATTTGTATATGAAAGTTCATATTGAAGCGTAAATGTTGCAAAATCAAAGTTAGTTATTGGTTCTCTTGACTCTAATGTAAACATAGGAATATTTTTTTCTCTCATTATATTCTCCATATCTATAGCTGGAGAGTATACTCTTTCACAGAACACATTTTCATCTCTGTTTATTACATCATAAAGTATGTGACTTCCTAAGTGGCTCATTCCTACTTCATATAGATCAGGGAAACACTGTGCATATCTTATTAATTCTTTATTTGTAGTATCTTTATGTATTGAATTTATTTCATTTCCAAGATATCTTGCTGGTTTTTCAACCTTTTTCAAAATTCTTTTTAAGTCTACCTTATTCATTTATCTTAAAACCTCCGATAAGTTTATTATTTTTTCGACATAGATATTATTATACATCATATAATATTATGTATCAAAACTTTTACTTGCTATTTTATAGTTTTTCCAATTTATTTCTTTATTATATAGCAACTTTGCATTTTTATCCTGTCTTTATTATATTTCTTTTCAATTATAATATCTAATGCTACCTAAAAAACTTCATAAATGTTAATATTATATATATAATATAAGTTAGAAAGCTAAATAGGTTTTTGTTTTAAAATATATTTTAATGGGTATAAAATTTATATAATTTAATTTTGGAGGATTCGAAATGAGCAATATAATCGAAGTAAAAGAAGGTATTTATTTTACAGGTGTTGTAGATAAAGATTTAAAAATTTTTGACATAATAATGGAAACTGAATTCGGAACAACTTATAACAGTTACTTAATAAAAGATGAAAAAACAGTTTTATTTGATACTGTTAAGGCTAACTTCAAAGATAAATTCTTAGACAATTTATCTAAAATTACAGATATAAATGACATAGACTATGTTGTAATTCATCATACAGAGCCAG
Source organism: Romboutsia sp. (assembly GCF_051659545.1). Classification (GTDB taxonomy): domain Bacteria; phylum Bacillota; class Clostridia; order Peptostreptococcales; family Peptostreptococcaceae; genus JBOFOR01. Next base: position 38,146 of record NZ_JBOFOR010000273.1, read on the forward strand.
ACCACGCAGGCAGCTTAAAGTATTTATTAGAATTAAACCCGAACATTGAAGTTTTCTGTACAAGCGCTGCAAAAGCATACTTAAACGAACAAATTAATAAACCATTTAAATGCCATGTTATAAAGGACGGAGAAGTATTAAACATAGGTAAAAGAAACATTAAATTTATAACTGCACCATTCTTACATTGGGCAGATACTATGTTCACTTATATAGAGGAAGATAAAACTTTATTTACTTGTGATGCATTCGGGTGTCACTTTGCAAATATTAATATTGAATCTATTGAAGATGAAGATTATTTGAAATCATCTAGACATTATTACGATTGCATAGTCAAGCCATTTGCTAAACATGTATTAAACGCTATAAATAAAGTAATTAACTTAGAATTAGAGTTTGATACAATACTAACTTCTCACGGACCTATGATAACAAAAGATCCTATGGCGCAAGTTAAGAGATACTTAGATTGGTCTACTGAAGTTGTTAATAATACTAATTTAAATCAAGTAGCAGTTTTCTATCTTTCAGCTTATACAAATACACTTACAATGGCTAAAAAAATAGAAGAAGGCCTTATTTTCGAGGGTGCTACTGTTAAATTGTATGACTTAGAAAGCATGAGTCTAAAATCAATTCATGATGCAGTTACTATGTCAAAGGTAATATTATTAGGTTCTCCAACAATAAACAGAAGTATGGTTAAACCTATGTGGGATTTATTCTCTATAATAGATCCTATGGCTAATCAAGGTAAAATAGCAGGAGTATTTGGTTCTTACGGTTGGAGTGGTGAAGGTATTTCTATGGCAGAAAATATTCTTTCATCAATGTCATTTAAAATGCCTGTGCCAACTATAAAGAAGAGATTTTCTCCTAATGATGAAATTTTAGAAGAATGTGTTAATTTTGGGAAAGAATTTGGTAAATTAATTAAATAATTTTAGTATATTAAAAGGTGTCAGATTAAAATAATCTGACACCTTTTGTTTATACTCTTTGACTTTTAGTTTTTCTAACTTCTCGCCAAGAAAGTTCTCCTCTATTTAATGCATTAATAAATATTTCCGCTGAAGCTAAGTTTGTAGCTACAGGAACATGATAAACATCACATAGTCTAATTAAAGCTTGTATATCTGGTTCATGGGCTTGTGCGGTAAGAGGATCTCTCAAGAAAATTACTAAATCAATTTCTTGTGCAACTATTAACGAACCTATTTGTTGATCTCCTCCTAGAGGACCTGATGCAAGTCTATTTACATTCAAATTAGTTTCATCCATAATTCTCTTTCCTGTTGTTCCTGTTGCATAAATACCGTATTTTTTTAGTATTTCCTCATATCCTATGCAAAAACCTACCATTGTGTTTTTCATTTCATCATGTGCAACTAATGCTATATTCATATTCCCCTCCATTGTATCATGTTAAAAGTTTATTTTTTTCCTTCTCATACATACATTTAAAACAAGCCCTAAGTTAGCTAATGAAGTTAATAAAGAACTACCTCCATAACTTACGAAAGGTAATGTTACCCCTGTTACTGGAATTAAAGCTACCGTCATACCTATATTTTGAATAATTTGATAAGCAAACATACTCATAACACCAATAACGATAAGCGTTCCATAAAAATCTTTAGCTTCCCTTGCTATTACTATCATTCTACTCAGGAATAGTGCATATAGTCCTATTATAGCAGCCATTCCTACTGCACCTAACTCCTCTCCTATAACAGCAAATATAAAGTCACTTTCTTGAACAGGCAAAAATCCTTCTTGATTTTGACTGCCTTGATAAAGACCTTTTCCAGTTGTTCCTCCAGATCCTATAGCTATCATAGATTGCATTACTTGATAGTTTCCTTTTAATGTTGGGTCTTCTGGATTTAAAAACGCTTCTATTCTGTCCTTTTGGTGTGGTGCCATTAACATATACATTACAGGTAGCGCAACTATTGCTCCTATTATAACCTTCTTTATAAGCTTAATATTAAGACCCGCAGTAAATAACATTCCAGCTATTATACAACTAAACACTATAGCAGTACCTAAATCTGGTTGTGCAAATAATAGCCCTATAAAAGGAACTGCATATATTAACACCGGAATTATATCTTTTAATGTATCTAATTTGTCTTTCTTACTTTCTACTATTTTAGCATAACTTAATATAAAAGTTAATTTTGCAAGCTCTGAGGTCTGAAAATCTATCGGACCCAAATCTATCCAAGATCTTGCTCCTCCTCTTGCTGCACCTAGTGGTGTTAAAACTATAACTAGTAATACAAGACTTATTATATACAAAGCTTTGTAATATTTTCCTATTACATTATAATCAAATAGTAATATTGTGATTATAACAGCCGTTCCAAGTCCAAAAGCTGCCCCTTGAACATATATTTGCTTGAAGTTTCCAGTTTCATTTGCATGAGTTGCACTACTCAGTATCACTAGACCAAAAGTAAATATAGCTAAAACTATACCTATAAGCTTCCAATCTAATTGTTTTATTAATTTTAAAGTAGATTTATGATCTATCATATTATCACCGTCTTTCTATCTAAAAATATATAACGTAAAATAAAGGAGGACAATAAACCATCCCCCCTTATATATTAATTACATACTTCTGTCTTTTATGTTTTTTAGTGGTATATTAGCAACTAGTGCTGATATAGGTATATCGTCATTGTCGCCCCTAGATTTAGACATTTTTATTTCAAGCCCATCTTCTTCTATTTCTGCATAATTAGCTATTACCCTTAAAATATCCGCTTTTATCATATCCAAAAGTTGTGGAGAACAATCTATTCTATCATGTACTAAAACTAATTTTAATCTTTCTTTTGCTACAGATTTGCTAGCTTTAGATTCGTTAGAAAAAACTTTAAATATATCTAACATAGATATGCCTCCTTAATTACTTGGCCATGCCAAACATTTTTTTAATTTTGCTAAATATATTACTATCAGTTTCTAGCTCTACAATAGGTACATCTTCTCCTAATATTCTTCTAGCTATATTCTTGTATGCTTGTCCTGCTACAGACTTAGGGTCAAGTATAGCTGGTTCTCCTTTATTTGTGGATACTATTATGCTTTCATCATCTGGAACTAATCCCAATAGCTTTATTGCAAGTATTTCTATTATATCTTGCTTATTCATCATGTCTCCACGCTTAACCATATCTTGTCTTATTCTATTTATAACCAATTGAATGTCCTTTATTTCATTTGCCTCTAATAGTCCAATTATTCTGTCTGCATCTCTAACTGCAGATACTTCTGGATTTGTAACTACAATAGCTCTATTAGCTCCAGCTATAGCATTTTTAAATCCTTGTTCGATGCCAGCAGGACAATCTATTATTACATAGTCAAAAGATTCTCTAAGTTTATCACATAATTCCTTCATTTGTTCTACTGTTACAGCATTTTTATCTCTCGTTTGAGCTGCTGGTAATAGATATAAATTGTCAAATCTCTTATCCTTTATTAGAGCTTGTTTAAGTCTACACGTACCTTCAACAACATCTACAATATCGTATACTATTCTATTTTCAAGACCCATAACTACATCTAAATTTCTAAGCCCAATATCTGCATCTACTATGACTGTTTTCTTATTTTCCAAGCTTAGCGCAGTTCCTAAATTTGCAGCAGTAGTAGTTTTTCCAACTCCACCTTTACCTGATGTTATAACTATAACTTCGCTCATAATACTATCCCCCCTATAATTTCCATACTTTTATTTTATAATTCTAGGTAAGTAACTTTCAATTACTATTATTCCTTCACTTATGAAGGCTATTTCAGGACACGCTTCCTTTTCTTCTTCATAATTATCATCATCTGGAGCTTCCGCAATATTATCTGCTATTTGTAAAATCTTAGGAGTAAGATTATTTGCTACTGCATAGGCTTGTTCATTTCCATTAGCACCTGCATGGATAAATCCATTTACACTTCCCATTACAACAACATTTCCATTAGCTACAACTTTTGCACCAGAGCTTACATTTCCCATTATTACCACATTAGAAGTCGAGTTAACTTGAGATCCCGACTTCATATCAGTCATAACAATTATATCTCCATCAAATTCGATATTCTCTCCAGATCTTAAGTTGTTTACGTATTTAGTTTTTAGTTTTTCAAAACCTTGTTTATATTCTTCTTCGATAAACTCAACATCAAATCTAGATGAAATATCATCTTTAATCTCTATAATTTGTATATCGCTTAAGCATTCACAATTAATAGCGTAAATTTTGGCTCCATTGAAAAAACCAATAGATGATTCTAATCTTTCTATTATAGCTTGCTTTATTCCTTCGAAAGTAGCAGCTTTTTTTATGTTTACTATTATCCCTCTTTTACTACCTTTAAACTCTACTAGTTCGTTAGGATCAAAATCATTCAAAGACATAACAACCTCCACAGTGATATATCATTTTATATATTCTGTAAAAAAAACTTAATTCCTCTATTTTTTCATAGTAGCTGCAAAATTTATGCTTCCATCTTCTACTATATTAATATTTTTGTCAGTTTCTTTACTATTATTATTTTCATCTTCTGCTCTTTCATTTCCCAAATCAAAGTATGTTCCTATTACCTCTTTAGTAATGTATAAAGAATTACCTCCTGTACTTCCTTGTGGAATCATGGTAACTACAGCTATTTGAGGATCTTCAGCAGGTGCAAATGCAACACTCCATGCAAAAGGGCTATATCCAGGTTTATATGCATCTATTTGTTCATCGCTAATTTTAGGATTTAACTCTTTTATAGCTTTTCTTAGAAAAGATGCATTCACTTTATCATCATCATTTGACAGTTTAACTTTAACTCCATCTTCTAATTCTTCTTCTAAGGCTGCTCTTTCTTTTTCAGTTAAATCTTTATTATTTTTTAATTCTTCTTTTAATTCTTTTTCTCTTTCTGTTGATAATTCTTTTTCTCTTTCTGTTTTTAACTGATTTGCAAGTTTACTTGCTTCTTCTAAAGAAACTTTATATGATCCCATATGACTTTCTAAGTACTCCACTTCATTAGCTGTGGGTATCTTACCACTTTTTTCTGCAGTACCTGTTTTGGCCGCTACTGTGACTGGTATTTTTGAAAATAGCGTTTTTGATGCACTCTCATTAGCCATTTGTACCATACCTTTTTTCAAATCATTTAATTTTTCACTATCATTAAAATCTGCTTTTTTATTTTCATTTTCATCTATATCTACCGACTTATAATCACTAGATATAACTCTATCTACAGCAGATACATCTACTAAGTCTCCTCCATTAGCTATAGTTGATACATATCTTGCCATCTGAGCTGGAGTATATGCATTTTCCCCTTGACCTATTGCAAGGTTGAATGTATCTGCTGCTTTCCATTTTGAAAAGTTTAGGTAAGTAAACACTATATCATCAGCTAAAGGTTCAACTCTATCTTCTTTTATTTTCATTTTGCTAAGTCTATTTATAGCTTCTACTCTGCCCGGTGTTTTTTCCTCATCTGTCCAACTTACAATTTCTTCTATTCTCTTTTTATATTCATCTGGATTTTTATCTTTCGTTATATCAGTAAAGTCATTTGTCATTTCTTTGTTTAGATGATTTCTAAGTAAACTCTTTGTAGTTTCAAGCTTAGATTCAACACTCGGTACAGTTCCTTTTTTCTCTCCAATTTCTTTATCAAGACCTGTATAATCATCTAATCCAAATTTTCTAGCATAGTCTAGTACATCATTTGGACCTATTTTTACATCTGGATCTTTTCCTCCAGACCAGTTTTTACCACTAGCTATCGTAGCAAAGTATATATTACAAGACTCTTGTATTGCTCTATATAAATCTGTATACCCGTGAGTACTTCTTGATTTATGCCATATTAAATCGGCAAAAGGTTTTTGGCCTAGATAAATAACTCCGGAGTCATTAATAGCATAATTAGGACTTAATCCATTGTCTATTGCAGCCATACCAGTTATCATTTTAAATATAGAACCTGGCTGAACTACAGATTGTGTAGCTAAATTAATTTGAGCATTTGGAGCCAAAACATCATTTGTATTCTTAGGCTTTAAATTCTCATACTCGTCATATGATATACCATTTACAAATAAATTAGGGTCATAATCTGGATAACTTGCCATAGATAGTACATCCCCAGTTTTAGGGTCTATTGCTATTACAGCTCCTGATTTTGCATTTGGGGCATCATTTGAGAAACTTTTATCTCCATACTTACTTTTATAAGTGCCACCTCTACTCATAGTTTCCAGTATATCTTTTAGTAATTTTTCCGTTTTCATCTGTAAATCTTTGTCAATGCTTAGGTATACTGTATCTCCAGACTTAGGTTCTTTAACATCTAATTTTTTTGTTATCCTACCTAATGCATCAACTTGTACCTTTTCATATCCATCTACACCTTTTAATTGCTCTTCATAGTTCTTTTCAATACCAGAAACACCTATAGTATCTCCTTTAGAGTATTTTTTTCCTTCATTTTTTTCAAAATACTTACTTTCTTCACTTGAAGGAATTTTACCCATTTGACCTAAAGTATGAGAAGCCAATGCACCCTCTGGATAATATCTTACAGGTTCTGTTGCTACAGATACTCCTGGAAACTTCATTGCATTTTCTTCAAGTTGAGCCATTGTTTCTTGACTTATATCTTTAGCTATAGTCATAGGTTTATATCTAGAATAACCTTGAGATTTAATCAAATCTCTTACTACTAATATCTTTCTTGCTTCTTTGTCACTTAAACTTGGATCTATTTCATAATACTCTCTTAGCTGTCTAAATGCTTCTTTTGCGCTTACTTTTGGTTCCGTTATTTTATAACTTTGTAACCAATCCTCTTTATTTTTTTCATCTGTAAACATCCATTTGCTAACTAAAATTGGTGGATACTCAGAATTCTCATTTAATTTTTTCTGAAGTTTGCTCGGTTCTAATTTTCTATCTTCTTCTGATAATATGCCTTCTGATATTAATCTATCTACTATATAATAAAAACTTTCTTTGGCATTTAATTCTAGAGGAATATCATTTTCTTTGGCATTTAATTCTAGAGAAATATTATTTTGTGAAGGAGTTTTGTATTCTCTAATATTTTTATCAAAAGTATAATAATACTTACCATTTTCAATATATATAGGAAATTCATCTATGTACTCTTCTTTATTTTTTTCTAAAAGATTTATAAGGTTTAAGCTTATATCATTTGCCACAGATACACCCTCTGAATCTTTTTTGCTAATTCCATCTCCTGAAACTTGTACAGTAAATAATGTTTTATTTCCTGCTAATAATCTACCGTATCTATCCTTCACTTCACCTCTAGGAGCTTTTATAGGCAACTCCTTGTAGGTTTTATTTTCTGCTAGCTCAGTATAATGTTCATACTTTAGTGTAGTCATATATACTATTTTTAATAAAATTACTACAAAGGCTATTAGTACTATATTTCTCATTATGGATAGCCTATCATTTTTTTTATTTTCGTCCATTAAATCACCACTAATCTTCTTTAAGTTTTAAGATGGATTTTTTAGATATACTATATAATAATATACTTAATATCCCATTAACTAAAGGTATTATCAATACACCTTTAAGAATTAAGTTCATTATTCCATAGCTATTATAAACTAAGCTAACTGTAGCTATATTAACCATGGAATCAAATAAACTCGTTATAAATACTAATGCAAATATAGTTATTCTACTCTCTTTATATATTTTATCTTTTAAGTGACTAATTCCATAGGATACTGCAAATAAGATTAATGCATTTACTCCAAATATTCCACCTATAGTAATATCTTTTACAATACCTATTATTGCTCCTATAATACCTACTTCTAACTCATCAGTATACAGTGCAATTATAGTCATATATACTATGACTATATTAAAACTTACGCCAAATAAATCGATATAATTTGTTATGCTATTTTCTATTACAACTAATAAAATACCTAAAAGACAAAGCAAAACTTTTTTCATTATATACGTCTCCTTTATCCTATATTTCTCGGTTCAATAATTGTAACATCATCTATGTTTTTAAATTCCACATAAGGTTTTACAATTACATATTTCATAGATTTATTTTTATCATCTATTACTTTATCTACTTCACCTATTGGAATTCCTTCTGGGTATATACCTAATCCAGATGTAGTTACTACATCTCCAGGTAATACATCATATGAAGTATCAAACATATATCCATATAGGTATCCTTTATCCTTATAGTTTTCTTTATCTTCTAAAGATGAATTTTGAGTTATAACACCTTTAAAGTTGGAGTTTTTTAGCAACTTAAAGCTTACAGATGATTTAGTGTCTAATAATGAAATAGCTTTACTATAATTTTTTGAAACTTCATACACCATTCCAACTAGTCCATTACCATTCATTACAATACTGTCTTTTTTTACACCATCCTTACTTCCTGCTCCTATAGTAATTGTGTTATACCAATTACCATCATTTTTCCCAACAACACTAGCTGAAATAGCCTTATCTTTGTAGTCTTCATCTACAAAATTTATAGATTTTTTAAGACTTTCTAGTGATTCTGATTCATCTACTTTATTGTTTAACACTATTATTTCTTTCTTTAATTTTTCATTTTCTAATTTTAGTTTTTCCACTTTTTCAGAATTTTCTTTAAAACTCAATATATCTTTAAAATTGTCCTGTAAAAATGTAAACCCTTTATTCAAATTTCCACCTATAGCTGTTATTCCATCTAATACAGCCCCTGGTACTACAGGATTAGCTCCAGAAAATCTACCTATAGATAACCCTACAATTCCAATTAAAGTGATAGCAACTACACCTGTTGCTACCACTTTAATGTTAATCCTTTTGTTTTCTTTTTTATTTTTATCAAATCTCAAAGGAATCACCAACTTTTAATTACTTTCTAGCATTCATCATTAATACTTTTTCAAATATTTCTTGATCTTCTACTGATTTACCTGTTCCTAAAGCAACACAATCTAGCGGATTTTCAGCTATTTGAACTGGCATTCCAGTTTCTTGTTTAACTAATTTATCTAATCCTCTAAGTAGTGCTCCTCCTCCTGTTAACATTATTCCATTTTCCATTATATCTGATGCTAATTCTGGTGGAGTTTTTTCTAAAGTCGATTTTATTGCATCTACTATTGAGTTTATTGGCTCTTTTAATGCACCTCTTACTTCTGTAGAATTTATTTCTATTGTTTTAGGAAGACCTGTTATTAAGTCTCTTCCTCTTATTTGCATATTATTTTCTTGGTCATCTTTAAAAGTTGAACCGATTGTTATTTTTACATCTTCAGCAGTTCTTTCACCTATCATTAAATTATATTCTTTCTTAACATAACTTACTATAGATTCATCAAACTCATCTCCACCTATTCTTATAGATTTAGCTGTTACTATACCACCTAAAGATATTATAGCTATTTCAGTAGTACCACCACCTATATCCACTACCATGTTACCTTCTGGTTCTTCTACTCTAAGTCCTGCTCCTATAGCTGCTGCCATAGGTTCTTCTATAAGATAAGCATCTCTAGCCCCTGCTTGTCTTGCTGCTTCTTCTATAGCTCTTTTTTCTACTTCTGTAACCCCATACGGCACACAAATAGCTATTCTAGGACTTACAACTCCTTTTTTAGCAGCTGCTTGTTGTATGAAGTAGCTTAACATTGCTTGAGTAATATCAAAGTCTGCAATTACTCCATCTTTCATAGGTCTTATAGCTACTATGTTTCCAGGCGTTCTACCTATCATCTTCTTAGCCTCTTCACCTACTGCTAAAACTTCCTTACTATCATTTCTTATAGCAACTACCGATGGTTCTCTTACCACGATACCTTGTCCTTTTATATAAACTAATGTATTTGCTGTTCCTAAATCTATCCCCATATCTTTTGTCATCTTTTTAAAACCAAACATAGACATAAGTCCTTTTTTATCTTTTTTTTCTTTAGCCATAATTATTACTCCTTCCTACTATATACATCAAATTATCAAATTATCATATTTTCTTTAAAACTAAAGTATAATCCATCTCCTATTATTATGTGGTCAATAACTTCTATTCCTACTAATTCTCCACATTTAATAAGTCTAGAGGTAATATTTTTATCTTCCTTTGAAGGCTCCACATTTCCTGATGGATGATTGTGTAATAAAATTATCTTGTTTGCACTTCTTTTTATAGCTTCTCTAAATACCTCTCTAGGATGTACTAAGGATGAATTTAATGTTCCTACTGATACATCTATATCAGAAATTATTTCATTCTTTGTATTTAAAAGAACTACCTTAAAAACTTCTTTTTTTAAATACCTTAAACTATCCATGTAATATTTATATATATCCCATGGGTTTTGTACTTTATATTTTTCAGGTTTAGAGCTCGAAATCCGTCTTCCTAACTCTATAGCTGCTTTTATCTGCGCTGCTTTAGACAAACCTATACCGTCAATTTCACATAATTCTTCTATAGTCATATCTTGTAGATATCTTATTCCTTGCGTGTCTTTGTTTATAATATAGTTAGCTAACTCAATTGCATTCTTTTTTTTAGTACCTGTTCTAAGAAGTATTGCTAATAATTCATTATTAGATAAACTTCTTTCTCCTTGTGCTAGCATTTTTTCTCTTGGTCTTTCTTCTAATGCCATATCCTTAAGCGTCAATTGAGCATTAAAAGTATTCTTCAGTTAAATCGCCTCCATAAAAAGATTTATATTAAAATGTACTTTTAATAAATCACTTATTTTTGAAATAGGAAGACCTACTATGTTAAAGTAATCTCCTTCTATTTTTTCTACCAACAAAGCTCCATACCCTTGAATTCCATAAGCTCCAGCTTTATCTAGTGATTCTTTAGTATTTATATAATCTTTTATGTCCTCATCCGATAAATCTTTGAATTTAACATTGCTAACTACATAGTCAATTATCTTTTTGTTATTATCCAAATTAATTAAGCTGATTCCTGTAATAACTTGATGTTCTCTATTTGATAATCTTCTTAGCATATTAGTAGCATCTTCTTCATCCTTAGGCTTTCCTAATACCATATCATCTAATACTACAATAGTATCTGCACCTATAACTAAACTAGATCTGTGTTTAGTAGCTATATCCATGCTTTTTTCAAGTGCTAACCTGATTGCGACTTGACAAGGTAATTCATTTTCTAGTAATACCTCATCTATTTCACTTTTGATTATACTAAATTTAATATTGGTATTTTCTAGAATTTCTTTTCTTCTAGGAGATGCTGACGCTAATATTATATCCATTTATTCACCTCATTGCGTACTTTTGAATTCGTACTTATTTAGTCTATCATTATATTGTAAAAATTTCAACACAAATGTCGAACGTTTTAGTTACACTATTGATATATTTATGTATACGTTGCTAAAAAAAATAAAGGCATGGAAACCCATACCTTTATCTTATCCATATTATACAGTTTTAATAGCCTTTTTAGGACATTTTTGCATACATAATTGACATCCTACACATTTTTCGCTATCTACTACATGTTTTTCTTTCAATTCACCTTGTATTGCATCAAATTTACATTGTTTTTTGCAAACTGTACATCCTACACAAAGGTCTTCTTCTATTTTTACTTTTTTCTTATTGCTTATATTTCCACTAATAACTTTTGTTGGGCACTTTTTAACACAAGCCATACACTCCACACACTTGTCATAATTAATTTTGGCAATTTTATTTTCAAATTCTATTGCCTCAAATGGACATGCTTTTACACATAGCCCACATCCAATACATCCTACACTGCATTTTTCTTTAACTGCTTTACCAAACTCAGTACTGCTACACTCTACTACTACTTCTTGTTTAGCAGGCTTTTGAGATATTATATGCTTAGGACAAACTTCCATACACTTTCCACACATAACACATTTTTCTTCGTCTATTATAGCTATACCATCTAATATAGTTATAGCATCAAATTTACAATAATCTCTACAAGTACCTAATCCTAAACATCCAAATTTACATTCTTTAGCACCTGAATTCAATACATTGGCAGATCTACAATCAGATATACCTTCGTATTCGTATTTATCCTTAGCACTTTGGCAATTTCCTTTACATAAAACCTTGGCAACTTGCTTTTCTCCATTTTCTGCAGTTAACCCCATTATTTCACCTATTTTACTAGTACAATCGGCTCCACCAACAGGGCATGCATTTATAGGTGCATTACCTTCTACTATTGCAGTTGCAAGACCTCCGCATCCAGGAAATCCACATCCACCACAGTTTGCTCCTGGAAGTGCTTCAAGAATCTTCACAACTCTTTCATCAACTTCTACTGCAAATTTTTGGGAAGCATATGCAAGAACTGCACCAAATAGTAGTCCTAAAACTCCTAAAGCTAAAACTGAATTAAGTATCGACACTTTTATCCCCCCTATTTTATAGCGTTATAAGACCTGAGAAGCCTAAGAATGCTATAGACATTAAACTCGCTGCGATTAATGTTATAGGGAAACCTTTAAAGCTTTCTGGTATATCAGCTAATTCTAATCTTTCTCTTATTCCTGCAAATAATACTATAGCTAAAGTAAACCCTATACCTGCTCCAAATCCATTTACTATTGCTTCTACTAAATTATATCCTTTATTTACGTTAACCAAAGCTATACCAAGTACAGCACAGTTTGTAGTTATAAGAGGCAAAAATACCCCTAGTGCTTGGTATAAAGACGGACTCATTTTTTGTATTACCATCTCAACAAATTGTACTATAGATGCAATTACAAGTATAAATGCTATAGTTTGTAAGAATTGATTCCCTGTTATCTCTAATAACTTCTGTATAAAATATGTTATTATTGATGCTAACGTTAAAACAAATGTAACTGCAACTCCCATCCCAACTGCTGTGTCAACCTTCTTAGAAACTCCTAAAAATGGGCATATTCCTAAAAATTGAGATGTTATAACGTTGTTAACTAATACAACGCTTAAAAATAATAATATTAAATTCATTTATTCCACCCCCACTATGCTTTCTTACTTCTTAACTTATTAAATCCAGCTAAAAGGAATCCTAATGTTAAAAATGCACCTGGTGGAAGTATAAATAGTAATATCGGTTGGAATGATGCTCCAAATAAACTTAAACCAAATAAGCTACCATTACCTAATAACTCTCTTATTGCACCTAATACAGTAAGCGCTAAACTAAACCCAAGTCCCATTCCTAAACCATCTACAGATGATTCTAGTGGACCATTCTTAGATGCAAAACTTTCAGCTCTTGCTAATATTAAACAGTTAACAACTATTAATGGAATAAATAACCCTAGCGCTTTATCTAATGCTGGTACATATGCTTTTAAAAGCATACCTACTATTGTAACAAACGTAGCAATAACTACTACAAATGCCGGTATTCTTATTTTATCAGGTACAATTTTTCTCATTAAAGATATAACTACATTTGAGCAAACTAAAACTGCCGTAGTCGAAAGACCCATTCCTAAACCATTCATAGCCGAAGTAGTAACAGCTAGTGTTGGACACATCCCTATAATTTGTATTAGAATTGGATTTTCATCTATTAGCCCGTTTTTAAATATTTTAGCTAATTTCATAAACTCTCCCTCCTATTTATTAAGACTCTCATTGAATACTTGTATAGCTGCATTTACCCCTTTAGTAACTGCCTTTGATGTTATAGTAGCTCCCGAAATTGCTTCTATTTGATTATCTCCTGATGAATTACCTTTAACCACCATAAGCTCTTTTGCCAGTTTACCTTCATATTGATCTTTAAATGGAGATACTGCTGCCTTAGTTCCTAATCCTGGAGTCTCTGTCATGCTACCTATATTAATTCCTGTAAGTTTTCCATCTTTAGAAATACCTACTATAAGTTCTATTTTCCCACTATATCCTTTTGGAAGTGTCTTTATTGTATATCCAATTAAATCACTTCCTTTGCTTGCTTCATATACTTCTGCAACTAATCCATCTTCTAATCCACTGACACTTGTAATTACACTATTGTCCATTTGCTTAAATTCAGTTGCATCTGATAAAACAATTTGTCTTGATTCATTATTTGCTTCTATATTTCTTTGTTCTATAATTGGAGCTGTAACCTGATTTGTAAGTCCTAGGGCTAAAGCTGCTACTGCACATATAGCAAATAAAATAGCTCCTAACTTAGCCATATTCTTCATTACTTAGCCACCTCCCCAAATACTTTATCTTTTACATATTTATCAATAAGAGGAGTGACAACGTTTACTAGTAATATAGAATATGAAACTCCTTCTGGATACCCTCCATACATTCTAATAACTGTAGCTATAACACCAGCTAATACCGCATATATTATTTGGCCTTTTTGAGTCATTGGAGAAGTTGTATAATCTGTTAGCATAAAAAATGCCCCTATCATAAGTCCACCAGCCATTACTTCATATATAGCAAAATTAAGATTAAATCCACCCAGTATAAAAGTTAAAATAAATACTGTTCCTATGTAATACGTTGGTATAACGTAAGTTATTACTCCTTTATAAATTAAATAAACTCCACCTAATAGCAGTAATATTGCTGATGTTTCTCCAATACATCCTCCAACATTACCAATTATTAAATCAGTAAGGCTTACGCCACTAGCCGTAAGTGTATTTACACCTTCTGTACCTTGCTTTAAGAAACTTAAAGGAGTTGCCGTAGTATAAGCATCTATATTTCCTGAACTAACCCAATTTACTCCAGTTTTAGTCCATGCAGTCATAGCAACTGGGAACGATGCTAATAAAAATGCTCTAGCTGCAAGTGCAGGGTTTACAAAATTATTCCCTATACCACCAAATACCATCTTGACAACTATTATTGCGAAAGCTGAACCAAGTAAACACATCCACCAAGGAAGTGTTGCTGGAACGTTAAATGCTAGTAATAATCCAGTTACTATTGCCGAAAAATCTCCTATTGTACTTTCTTTCTTGCATATTTTTTGAAATAAAAATTCTGAGCCTACTGCTCCAACCACACAGAAAAATATTACATTTGCTGCACTTAATCTAAAGAAATAAAGTGCTGCTAGTGTAGCCGGAAGAAGAGCTATTATAACTTGCTTCATTATATAGGATGTATCTTCACGACTACTCACATGTGGAGAAGAAGATACTATTAATTTATTATCCATCATTTTTCCCCCTAACTTACCTTAAATTATTGCTTTCTTTTCTTTGCTATAATTTCTCTTTTTGCATTTCTACAAGATTGAAGCAATGGTCTTCTTGCTGGACATGCAAATGAGCAAGATCCACATTCTATACAGTCCATAGCTCTGTATTTTTCAGCACTTTCAAAATCATTCTTTAATGAATATGCACTTATATATAGTGGTTGTAAAAATGCAGGACAAACACTTAAACATTTGCCACATCTTAAACAGTTTTGTGGTTTCGGCTTACGAGACTCATCTTCATCTAAACATAATATACCTGATGTTCCTTTGTTTGTAGGGATGTCTATTGTATACTGTGCAATACCCATCATAGGACCACCCATTATTACTTTTCCAACTTTCTTGTTCTCTTTAAATCCACCACATTGTTCAATTATTTCTGATACTAATGTTCCAACCTTAGTTATTAAGTTTTTGGGTTCTTGTATGCAGCTACCCGTAATTGTAGTTATTCTTTCTACTAATGGCATTCCTGTGTTTATAGTTTTTGCTATTTGTGCAGCTGTTCCAACATTGTTTACTACTGCACCTACATCCATAGGTAATCCTCCAGATGGAATTTCTCTTCCTGTACATGCATAAATAAGTTGTTTTTCTGCTCCTTGAGGGTATTTAACTTCTAGCCCTACAACTTCTATGTCACTATACTTTTCAACTTCTTTTTTAACTGACTCTAATGCATCTGGTTTATTTACTTCTATTCCTATATATCCTTTATCTACTTCTAAAGCTTTCATTAATACTTTCAGCCCAAATACTACTTCTTGTGGATTTTCTAACATTAGTCTATGGTCTGCTGTAAGATATGGCTCACATTCAGCACCATTTAATATTACTACGTCTATTTTTTTGTCTGGTGGTGGCGATATTTTTACATGTGTTGGGAATGTTGCTCCACCCATACCAACGATTCCTGCTTCTTTAATGATTGAAACTATTTCTTCTTTCGATAAATTTTCTAATATTCCCTTTGGTTTTACACTTTCATGTATTTCTTCTTTGAAATTATTTTCTATAACTATGCACATACCTCTTCCACCGGCTAATTCATGTTCTTGTATAGCTACGACTTTACCTGATATAGATGAATGTACATTACATGAAACAAATCCTTGTTGCTCTCCTATCTTTTGCCCTATCTTAATCTCATCGCCTACTTTAACAATAGCTTTTGCAGGTGCACCTATGTGTTGTTGAAGTGGTATGTATACTACCTTAGGACTTTCAGCTTTTTCAATAGCTTTTTTTTCAGAGTACTCCTTTCTATATGGAGGATGTATACCTCCTTTGAACGTTAAGAGTTTCATAGTCTTACCCCCTTATCCACAAACTAAACAATTTTATAAAACTTTTAATATAAGTATACTATATTTGCTTACAAAATTTAACATTTGTTAAAAACTTATCTTTTTTTTTTATTTTTAAACTTATTTTCTTTATTTTACTTTAATAAAAAAAGAGTTGTTAAAATCAACTCTTTTTATGCTTCTTTAATTGAATTAATAAATTCTAAGTATCCTTGCATACATGATAAAAATAATCCTTGGCTAATTTGATAACTTTGTTCATTTGATGCCTTTGATGATAACTCTATTTTATTATCTACTTCATTAATATACTTAATTAAATTATCCTTGAATACCTTCATTTCTTTATAATCAATTTTATTAACTTCCTTTTCAATATCAGTAATAATTTGCTTTCTAGATGTTAAAATGCTATTATATGAGTTTAAATTTATGCTTAATTTGTTATTTTTCCAAAATTCAGATTCCTGCTCATAATTTTTTATTAACTTGTTTAATTGAGTTGATATATTTTCTACATATGAATATTTATTAGTATATTCTAATGACAATACAGGTATATTTGCTTCAGATAAAAATGAATCGGGATATAATTTTCTCATATTTTCTATATATTCTCTAGTTAGATTTTTATCAAAGAAACCATAAGTTTGTACTTTTTTAAGACCATCTATTTCTATTACAGAAAAAGGAATTTTATTTTCATTTAATTTATCTTCTATTTTTTTCAATTCATCACTTTTTTCCACTGAAGCTACCTGTACAGTATACATACTCCAGCCATCTATCTTGGCAATTTTCACTTCTTCTTTACTTGTAACTTTATTATTATTTTTACTATCTTTAATTTTATTTACTTCTTTTTCTACATCTTCATAAGTAAACTCTGTAGCTGTTTTTTTCTTTGGTATAATCTTTTCTAGATTAAAATCCAATTTTATAGATGATAACTTACCCACTATATTGCTAAATACATCTGTATCTTTAACTTTTGTATAGGTGTATCCACTAATTAAACATATACTAATTGTAATAATAATCACTTTTAATCCTTTTCTTTTTTTCCTTTTATTAAATCCTTTGTATATAGTTTTTCTTCTATTCATTAGTTTGTCCCCCCTAAAAGTATTATTAATAATATATATTTGATTCAGTGTTGCTTTATGAATAAATAAATAAATAACACGCTAAAAATAATTAATATTTTAGCGTGTTTAATATTCTATCTATTTAAAATCGTCTTGCACCTTTGACTACACCAGACCAATAGTCTGTTGCTAAGTTACTTATTTTAACTTTATCTGGATTACTTGGTGTTCCACTACAGTGTATAAATTCATTAGATCCTACATATATACCTACATGATTTACTACTCCATCTTTATCTGTATCAAAATATATTAAATCTCCAGGAGAAAAGTTTTCTCTTGATATCTCTTGCCCATGTTGTGCTTGACTTCTAGAAACTCTCGGTATATCTTTACCTTCAGCTTGTTTATATACATATTGTGTAAATCCAGAGCAGTCAAAACTATTTGGACCACTTTCACCCCACTTATAAGGAGTTCCTAAAAGTGAATATGCATAGCTTACAACCTCAGTTGATGAAGTTGGTGGTTTTGTTATATTACTATCATTTGATGAAGTATTTGTTACCTCTACTAAATAATTTCCACTAGCCCATCCTATTACTCCACTTGGTAGTTTTACTTTATACCATCCGTTACTAGACTTTTCTAACAAATCAACTACCGTTCCATTATTAGCTTTAGATAGAACAGAGTAATTAGTTCCTGCTCCACTTCTAATATTTAGTGATGTTGTTGTTACTTTTGCTTTTTTATCTTTTATAGTAACTGTTGGGTTTTGTGTTTCTGAAGAACCTTGATTTGGCGAATTAATATCTGATATGTAGCTTCCACTAGCCCATCCTACAAGTCCACTTGGTAATTTTACTTTATACCATCCGTTACTAGACTTTTCTAATAAATCAACTACCGTTCCATTATTAACTTTAGATATAACAGAATAATTTGTTCCTGCTCCACTCCTTATGTTTAGCACACTTGTTGTTATTTTACCTTTTTTATTACTTATCTCTGTGATTTGAGAATTAGAATCGGCTTGTATTGATATATATTGTGCACTAACCCATCCCACACTTCCATTTGGTAGTTTTATTTTATACCATCCATTACTTTTTTCTAGTACATCTACACATTTTCCCTTATTAATTTTACCAATTATTGAATTATTAGTACTAGCTCCACTTCTTATGTTTAATGTACTTGCAGTTATTATTCCTTTTTCCATCGCATATGAATCTACAGAACTAAATGCTACTGCTACTGCACCTATTCCTAATGTGGCAATACACCTTTTAACCATATTGGTACCCCCCAATTTTTTCTATTTTTTGTCATTCTTCTTCATTTAGGTAAGTATAGTTTAATAATATATTATTTAGCCTCTTATTGTAAACATATACGACAACATTGTATATAATTTTATATTTTTAATCTAGCTACTATAGGATAATGATCCGACATATTTTTTATTAGTACTTCATAATCTAAAATTTCTATATTTTTAGATGTGAAAATGTAATCTATTCTTTCTAATCCTACTGCAAAAGTTAATATATTTGATTTTTCTAATTGTTTAGCTACATCTTTCAGTTCACTTTTATCTAGCGATATACTATCTTCGTTAAAATCTCCAACAACAATGTATGGTTCATTTCCTAGTTTTTTTATAAATTCTAATAGTTCTTCAAGTTGTATTTTTCTTTCTTTTTCTCCTAATCCTAAGTGTATATTTATTATATTTAAATTTCTACCATCTATTTTAATTAAAGTATGTAACATTCCTCTCTGCTCTCTATCACTACTTAAATATATATGATTCTCACTTTTTATAGGATATTTTGAATATGTAACTAGTCCGTAATTTGAGCCTAATTCTACTACATTAGCTCCAAAGTGAGAATACATTTTTAATTCTTCTTTAAAACTACTAACTTGGAATCCTGCTTTAGCCGATTCATTGACCTCTTGTAAGCAAATTACATCTGCATTTAAAACTCTTAAAAAATCAATTATATCAAAAAGAGTTGGAAACATATCTTTATTTAACCCACTATGTATATTATAACTAACTATTCTAATTTCTTTTTTAGGAGGATAAAATCTCATTTCTATAGTAAAACTTAAACTAAATGTAATTATTATGAAAATTATCATAAACATTTTCTTAATACGTATTTTAACCATCTCCTCATTTAAGTTCTTTTATAGTATATGCTAAATTAAAAATTAAAGACGCGAATATCGCGTCTTCATTTTTATTATTTACTTTGTTTTTTTGAAATTTTTTCTTTCATTATATAGTTAATTACTCTCTTTCTTATATCCTCTGCTCCATCTTCATCTTCAACTTTTATATCTAATAATCTTGCTATTGATCTCATGTCATTTCTAGTTTTAGATTGGTAGCTTTCTACTAAATCTTTTTTTATTTGCTCTGGCTCTAAAACATATTCTTCTTGCCCTCTTTTATATAAGTAATACTTTTTATTATAAGTATCTCTATTTGAATATATATGAGATGATACTTTTCTTAGTATTTGATTATACGAATTTTTTATATTGACGTTTATCCCCAAATGTCTCGCAAACTTAACTAGTTCATTTTTTGATTTAAAAGCTTCTTCTCCTTTAATTATTTTTGCTACTGATGATATATTATCTTGATATGCACCTTTTTTAATAACACTTGAATATACTCTATTGATCCCCATACCTTGACTAAATTTCTTTATATTTTCACCTATTACTTTATCAACATTTCCTTCAAAGTATTTTGAGACTCCTTTTTGAGATACATAGTTATCAAGTTCCTTTTGGGCCATATCTAGTATTATTTTTCTTAAATTATTCTTATATGATCTTTCATCCACGATACTTCCCCCCTTGGTTATTTATATTATATTCATTTTTTTATAAAATGTGAGTTACCTCCTTGGACAATTTTAATTTTATTTTATATTTGTATGTATATCTTATTAGGGTATGGACATACTATTAAAGTAAAATCAAACATACTCAATCTCCCCCATTTAGACTTCTATTTGTTCCCCCAATAGAAGTCTTTTTTCTTTTAGCTAAAAAAAAATTAGCTTTTCAGCTAATTTTTTTATTCTATACCTTTTAATTCAAACCCTAATTCTTCAATTAAAGATTTTAACTCTTCCTCTTTTACTGACTCTTGCATGTCCACTACTGCATATTTATCTTCTAAGCTAATCTCTAAAACATTTACACCTTCTATATCTTCTGTTAATGCTGTTTTAAGATGATTTACACAATGTGCACAACTCATTCCTTCTACTAACAACTTTTTTTTCATATACGATTCCTCCTTTATATACCCTGTTATATATAATTGGTGCGGAAAGCGGGATTTGAACCCGCACGAGCATATACTCGCTACCCCCTCAAGATAGTGCGTCTGCCGATTCCGCCATTTCCGCATATTTTCTTCTTAATATAAGAATAATTAAAATTTGTACTTTAGTCAATAATAAATAAAGCGTCTAAATTTAATTAGACGCTTTATTTATTATTTAGTTTTAATCTTTAAATTTGATATACCTTCATATACATCAAAATTATTTGGATAAATTTTACCTTCTAACCTTCTATTAGTAACAATATAATTGTCTCTAATTACTAAACTCACAAATAATACATTATCATTTACATATCTTTGTATAGAATTATATATCTCTGTTGTTTGAGATGAAGAATATGAACTTAACAATGATGTTAAGTAATTACTAAGTTTTTCATCACTATATCCACTACTTTCGATTATACTAGTAGCATCTGGAATACAAGATAATTCCCATCCAACTAATGCTAAATCATATTCTTTATTCTGCAATGCTTTATTCATTTCATCAGGTTCTAATTCTTTAATTGTAGATTTTATTCCTATTGCCTCTAAATCTGTGCTAATTAAGTGTGCAGATTTTATTCTTTCTGTATTTTCTTTGTTTACAATTATATTTAAATTCATTTTAGAGATAATCTTTTTGATATCTTCTTCTTTTTCTTTAGTTTCTATGTTTTTGTTGTTTTTATTAGAATTAGCTTTATTTTGTGTTTCTGATTCCGTTGTAGGTTTTACTTTTTCTAAGTACTTTTTAGAATTTTCTTTGTTATAATCTATTGCTTTAATATCATTATTATAATACTTAGAATTTAAGTTTAGAGGAAAATCAACTAAACTTGCATCACCCATATATCCCTCATCTAATATTTTTTGTCTATTTATACTCGCAGCTATAGCTTTTCTAAAGTTTACATCTTTCATATACGGATTATCATAGTTGAAAATTATACTTTCATAATCTCTGCCTTCATAGCTAGTTACATTAAATTCATTTTCATAAAATTTACTTAAATCATTTAAAGATACATTTGCTATATCACTTCTAAGTGCAATAACCATAGATACTTGCGCTTCTTCATCTGGTACAACTTCTACATTTATACCCTTTATATTATTCTCTATATCATCATAATAATCAGGATTTACACTTAAAACCATACCTTTTCTTTCTTCGTAATTCTCTATTTTATATGGTCCATTTCCAACTAAATTATTCTTATAATTGTTTATTTCTTCAGTATTTAAAGATTTTAACTTCTTTTCAGATACTATTGGAAAAATTAGTGTTTCTACTGAAAATGGGTATTTATTTTTAAATTTAATAGTAAATTCTTTATCATTTATAACTCTTATAGATTCAATGTTTTGAGCAAAAATACTATATGGACTATCTGAATTTTTTTGAATCAAATCAACTGTAAATTTTACATCATCTGATATTATAGAAGTTCCATCATGCCATTTAGCATCTTTTAGTTTAATATTTAAATTCATTCCATCTTGGTCTATTTGATATTCATCTACTAATTGTGGTACTACATTATAATTTTGGTCTATAGTAAATAATCCATCATACAATAAATTCATTATATATCCAACTGACTCATCTTTGTTTAATACAGGGTTTAAAGATTTTGGATTTACCATAGTTAAATTTATATGGTCTGATTTTATGCCACTTGTTGTAGTTTGCGTTTCATTCTTTACACTCTTCTCTTCTTCTCCCCTACATCCAACTGTTATAATGGCTATAACTAGAATAATAGTTAGAAATTTAATTTTTTTCATTAGTTTTTTCCTTTCTCGCTATATATCTTATTATACATTTCATAATTTTTATTTACTTTTTGTACATAGTTTGAAGTTTCTTGAAATGGTATACTATGTAAATTTTCTCCATCTCTACTATAATCTTTATTATCTAGCCATTTTCTTACATTTCCCGAACCACCATTATATGCCGCTATCACTAAATTTTTGTCTCCAAACTCTTTGTACAGTTTATTTAAATACCAACATCCAATTCTTATGTTTATCTCTGGGTCAAAAATATCAATTGTTCCTAAGTTTAATTCTTCAATAGCCCAATTTCTAGTTATATCACTTATTTGCATTAATCCTTTTGCACCCTTATTTGAAACTGCATTTTTTTTAAATTTACTCTCTGCTTTCATAATACTATATACCAAATTTTTATCTACATTAAATTCATTAGAGTACTTTATTACTTGTTCTGAATATTTTTTAGGATACATTATTTTATCTATTATTTTAGTCTCACTAAAAAATGTACCAAATAGGATTATGATAATAGCTAAAATTAAAAAATTTTTTTTCTTAACCACACCAGTTCTCCTTTATATACAGTATAAAATTATTAGCTTTTTCTTTTAATTCTTTTATTGTTCCTGAATTATCTATTATGTAATCTGCATATTTAGATTTTTCGTCTTGATTCATTTGTGAATTTACTCTGCTTAAAGCTTCTTCAATAGAACAATTATCCCTTGTTATTATTCTTTTTATTTGTACATTTTCTTTGCATGTTACAACTAATAATTTATCAATTATGTCTATGTAATTTCCTTCTACCAGTAATGCTCCATCTATTACAACTATTTTTTTTCTTATTGTTTTTAGTTCATTTGTTTTTGATATTATATTCTCTTTTATTTTAGGATGAGTTAAATTATTTAAAGCAATAAGTTTTTTATTATTGTTAAATACTATATTTCCTAATGCTTTTCTATTTAGAGTCCCATCAATATTTTTTATTTCTTCTCCAAAATATTGAAAAACTGAATTCAATACTTTTTTATCTTCAAATATCTGTCTAGATATAACATCTGCATCTATTATATCTATGTTATATTCTTTAAATATACTTGAAAGACAACTTTTTCCACAACCTATATTACCTGTTAGTCCTAATATTAACATTTCATCACCTACTTCGTTTCATACCAAGAGTTACCTGTATTTAAATCTACATCTAAATTCACATCCATAATAACTGCATTTTCCATTTCTTCTTTAACTATCTTTTGTACTAATTCTATTTCATCATCTACAGCTTCAACAATAAGTTCATCGTGAACTTGAAGTATAAGCTTTGACTTAAGATTTTTTTCTTCTAACTTTTTATATACATTTACCATAGCTATTTTAATTATATCTGCTGCACTACCTTGAATAGGTGCATTCATAGCAGCTCTTTTTCCTGCATTTCTCATCATAAAGTTACTAGAATTTATCTCTGGTATATATCTTCTTCTATTTAGTATAGTCGTTACATATCCATTCTCAGTAGCACTTTCTATAACTTCATCCATAAATACTTTTATTTTATTATATTTATTGAAGTAATTTTCTATATATTCTTTTGCCTGTCTTACTGGTATATGTAAATCCTCTGATAATCCAAAGTCACTTTTACCATATACAATACCAAAGTTAACTGCCTTGGCATCACTTCTTTGCTTATTCGTTACTTGTTTTAAATCTACTTCAAATATTTGAGATGCTGTTTTAGTATGTATATCTTCATTGTTTTCAAAAGCTTCTAACATAGTTTCATCTTGACTCATGTGAGCAAGTACCCTAAGCTCTACTTGTGAATAATCCGCATCCACCAATTTACAGTGTTCATCTGATATAAATACTTTTCTTATATTTCTTCCCATTTCTAATTTAACAGGTATATTTTGAAGATTTGGTTCTGTAGAAGAAATTCTTCCTGTTGTAGTTATAGTTTGGTTAAAAGATGAATGTATTCTATTACTAATAGGATTTACTATTGATAATAAGCCTTCAACATAAGTTGAATTCAACTTTACTATTTGTCTATACTCTGTTATTTTATCAATTATTGGACTTTGATCTCTTAATTTATCTAATACTTCTGCATTAGTAGAGTAGCCAGTCTTAGTTTTCTTAACTACTGGTAATTGCAATTTCTCAAATAGTATTACTCCCAACTGTTTTGGAGAGTTTATATTAAATTCTTCTCCAGCCATTTCATAAATTTCTTTTTCTAAAGTTTTTATTTTTATCCTAAATTCTTCTCCTAGTTCATTTAACTTTTCTTTGTCTACCTTTATACCTTCAAACTCCATTTCTCCTAAAACTTCCACTAAAGGCATTTCTATATGATAAAATAAGCCGTCTATTTCCATTTCATTTAGATCATCTTCCATAATAGGCATTACTCTATAAACTGTATTTAGTATTTCACTAATATACTGGCTTAACTCTTCAAATTCTAAGTCTTCATATTTTTTAGTTTTTACTCCCTTGCCTAATAGTTCTTCTTCTGACTTAACCTTTTGAGTTAAATATTTCATAGCTATTGCACTACATTCATAAGAAGTTGATGAAGTAGAATCTATCAAGTATTCAGCTATTGTAATATCAAAGTTTATATTTTCTAATTTTATGTTGTAAGGTCTTAATGCTAAATAGTCGTCCTTTAAATTATATCCAAATTTCTTTATTTCATTGCTTCTAAGTACATTTTCAAATTTAGACAATTGTTCCTCTTTTATGTAGTATATGTCCTCACCATTTAAACTTATGAACATATACATAATATTTTTATCAAGTATATTTCCATGTTTTCTTACCGTCTTAATGATAATTTTTTTGTTTTCTTCTATGTTTTTTATTAGTTCATCTACATTCTCTAGTTCTTTTATATTAACTTCTATCGCTTTAGATTCACTTTCTTTACCACCATCTAAATTTGCTATTCTTGTCATTAAACTTGTAAATCCTAAGTATTTAAATTCTTCTATAATATCGTCTTTTTTATAGTCTCCATATTTTAGATCTTCTAAATTTATTTCTATTGGAACATCTCTTATTATTGTTGCTAATCTTTTGCTCATTATTGCTAATTCTTTATTTTCAATTATTTTTGTTTTTACACTACCCTTTAGTTTGTCTACATTTTCAATTATACCTTCTATATTAGAAAATTCTTTTATTAATTTTATTCCTGTTTTTTCTCCTACACCTGGTACTCCTGGAATATTATCTGATTTATCTCCCATAAGACCTTTTAAGTCTATAAATTGGGTAGGTGTCATTTCATATTTTTCTATAACAGAATTAAAGTCATATTCTTCAACTTCTCCAATACCTTTTTTAGTTATTAAAGTTGTAGTTTTATCTGAAGCTAATTGTATAGCATCTTTATCTCCCGTTACTATGTATACCTTATATCCATTTTCTTCTCCAATTTTTGAAACAGTACCTATTATATCATCTGCTTCGTAACCATCAATTTCCAATCTATTTATATTGAACTTGTCTAATAGTTTTTTTAATGGTTCAAACTGTTCTTTTAGTTCATCTGCCATCTTCTTTCTACCAGCTTTATAAGCTTCATATTCTAGATGCCTAAAAGTAGGTGCTTTTCTATCAAATGCTACACTTATATGAGTTGGCTTATATGTATCTATTATTTTAAATAACATTGTTGTAAATCCATATATAGCATTTGTTTTTAAACCTTCTTTATTATTCATTTCTGGTAAGGCAAAAAATGCCCTGTTTATTATTGAATTTCCATCTATTATAATTAATCGTTTATCCAAATTCATCACTCCCGTGTTTTTATAAAATTTATCTTATTGATATTATATACAAATATCCTATTATTTAATATTACCATAATATTTGTAGTATATTAAGATTAAAATGTTGCAAACTGTTTTCCGTACTGGTATAATTATTTTATAATATGCCGGATTGGCGGAATGGCAGACGCGACGGACTCAAAATCCGTTGGTTTAAGTATCGTGTGGGTTCGAGTCCCACATCCGGCACCAATAAGTATTTTCAAGGGTTTCAACTATTTTAGTTGGAACTCTTTTATTTTGCAAAAAAATAGGTAGTCCGTCAAGGTGGTCTAAAAATAATAAAGAATATGAAAGTGAGGTATTGCAATGTCTAGAACTATGTTAAAGGTAGATAAAAATAAATATTCGAATTCGTTAATAAGAAAGTCCGAGATTTTTATGTCCGACTTCACATTTGAAGAATTCTTTAATGTATTTGATGAATTTATAACTCTGAAAACATTAGAAGGACTAGCACCTAGAAGTCTTCACGATTATCAAACTAATACGAGGTATTTCAAAGAATATCTTGAACAAGAACAACGAACTGCACTAATCCGCTGTGTTGATATTGATGTGTTTAGAGGGTATGTTTTCTATATGCACCAAGAAAAAGAGTTCAAACCTTGCACTATAAATATTAGGCTTAGAACTTTAAAGGCTTATTTAAAGTGGTTATTTAAAGAAGGTTATATTGACGAAGATATTGCTACTAGAATTAAACTTGTAAAAGAGCCACTAGATACTATTGTTCCTCTATCGGATAGCGATGTTAAGAAATTACTAAGAGTTCCAAACAAAGAAACCTATTCTGGGTTAAGAGATTTTACAATTATGGTTGTTATGTTGGATTGTGGAATACGTGTTGGTGAGTTGGTTAATCTAAAAGTTGAAAATATTGACTTGAAGGGTAGATGTATAAACGTACCTTCTGAAATTGCTAAAGCTAGAACCTTTAGGCAAATGCCTATTTCATCTAAAACTGTGAAATTGCTTAAGGATATAATTGCTATTGTTGAGGATACTGATTATCTATTCCCTTCTGCATATGGAAATAAGCTTGATACTAACCAAGTTATAAATTCATTTAGGAAATATGGAAAGTCTGCAAATATAAAGACTAAATGTACTCCCCATGTATTCAGGCATACTTTCGCCTTGAACTTCATTAAAGGTGGTGGTGATGTATTCGCACTACAAAGAATACTTGGACATAGTACTTTAGATATGTCTAGGAGATATATACAGTTGTCTGATAAAGACTTAATGAAGAAACACAAAGAGGTATCACCTCTATCTAAATTCTTGAAGTAGAGAAGGTTATAATACTTCTCTACAACCACACTTCTTCATCATATTTCATAAGAACATTCACTACACGTTGTTCAATTTGACCTTTATAGTATTCACTTAATTCTTTTGCATAAGTATTCCTAGCATCACAATATACTGAATATGCTTCATCAACATTATCAAAATACCCAAGATGAATTCGCTCACCGAATTTAGTTATTCTACATTTATATTTGTTTCTACTTTTCTCAAATGTAATACCCGGTGGTAACTCACTCCCACTTTGAACATTAGTAAAGAATGAATTTAAATCTTGTGGTATAAAACATATCGTATCTTTGCTATATAATTCTAATCCTAATATATCCTTATCTAATGAATAGTATTTACATCTATGGTCTTTGGCATCATAGAAAGGCATATCTACTACATCATTGTAGAAGTTTTCAAATGTGAGCCATTCTTCTGCTATTTCTACATCTTTATATGATGGATACCTATTTCTATATTTGTCACTACATCTTATCTGCATATCCTTCCACATTCTATCTATTCTATTTCTATCATTCATAAATTCGCCCCTATATATTATACATATTTAAAATATGATTGTAACACCAACTTTAAGCTATTCTGATGCCTTTCTGATAAGTTTCCTTCATTAATATATACATTTGTATTAAAGCATTATTTTGAAGTCTTAAAATGTAAAAGTACTGAACTTTTATAATGTTTAAAATAAAACTTTTGTGTATATAGACATAAAAAAGGTATAGAAATTAAGCTCTACCCTAAATTACCTTTAACCTAATACTACATCGAAGTTTTCATTTTTACCTAGCAAAGTAACCGTCTTACTATTCCCGTATTACCTCCACCACCAAGTAGCATTTGAGGTATAGATAGATATTTACCATCAGTGGTTTTCATTAATCCACTTTGAGCTAACATATCATATTTACTTAATTCCTCATATATAACTTCTACCCCCTTACTATTGAATAGTTCTGATAACTTTAATGTCTTTCCTGTCTTCGGGTCTTTAATTAACTCACTTTGGTCATTCTGTCGTACTTAGATAGTTTTTTATAAGTGACTTCTCTATTCTCTTGTATTATTTCATTTTTTGCATAGTGTTACCATCATATAGCCATCAAATCTATACCCTTTCTTTTTTAATTTTTTAAATTTATTTATAGCTTATTACAATCACTTCAATTTTGATTTCTAAACTTGATTAACCTTACAGCTGTATTATACATATTTTTTAATCAGATATAACAGTTTCTAGATATTTTCTAAATATTGTTATATTTAATTTTAGTAAGCTATTGCAACTGTTTCACCCATCGTATATATTATTGATAGCTTAGTTATATTACTAAACTTTTCTTACCTTTTGGGGCTAAAAATATCAAAAAATCTCCATTTAGGCATTTTGTGTAATTTTAGGCTTCCCTCGTCCTGACACCCCTTCAGAACTCCCTAGAAAATTAGTGGGGGGGTATAACCCTTGATACCACTCAACTCTATCCATTTTACTCTTATATTGTCACATTTGTTTTTAATTTTAATATCTTATATATTTGCTCTAAAAACATCTATAAATACACTAAAATAACTGCTTTTTATGCTATATTTTCATCATTTTCTAATCATTTTTAATAATTTTTTTACCATTTTTTTAATATTTTTATACAGTTTTTTAGTAATAATTAAAGATAAATCTACCTAAATAAACTTACCTTTAACTACTACTAATGCTAACTTATCATTCTATATCTTCATCTTCTACATATATATTACTTAAATCTAAAGATATATCTAAACTTATAAGTTCTTATTCTTCTCTGAACTTTCGTTTATTTTTTTCAGCTCTTGCTTTTATCTTTTCATATATATTCTTATATTCAACTTCTGTTTCTTCTTCATCTAAATTATTTATTTCTTCAACTATATCTTTACCCAATGTAGTTTCTGCTATTTTTATACCTTGCTCCATTATTTCTTGTTCTTCTATTTCTGTATAATTAACATCAATAATATCTTTTTCCTCACTATCAACTACATCTTCATTACATCCATATACTTCAATTATTTTAAACTTATTTCTTAATATACAAAGTAATAAATCTTTATCTACCGACATACACCTATCATTATCTAATTTCACAACTATCCAATCATCTTCATCTATATAGTCATCCTTTGTTAATACTTTTTCAAAAATTATCTTAATTACATCTTCTTTAGTTCTTTGCTTTGCATTTCCATAATGTATTTGTTCATACATTTCATCTTCATTATCATAACAAGGTTCATCTACACAAACTTTTCCACTACTTAAATCCTCTAATAGCCTTTCATTGTATCCATTCATATTAAGAATATGACTATCAGACAATACATCATCATTATTATTTATTAGCACTCCTATTGTGCTAGTCCTCATAGTACTTCTACATCTATCCTCATATAAAAGTTCAACTCCTATAAATCGTTCTTCTATACCATTTTTACTTAATACTTCATTTAATTCTAATGGCTGAATTCCCCTATCCTTTTTTAAATTATCTTCTTCAAATTTAATAGGTTTGTCCATACTTTCATCAACTTTTTCTAGTACTTCTTTTATCATTTCTTCATTAGACTTTATAGGTAACATATCTCTAAACATAAAGTTACTTAAACTTGCCATATTTATTTCACTTTTTAATGATTGCTTTCTATCTTTAAATTTAGTTTCCATCACAGTTATAGCCCCCTCTATCTCTATCATAGCTATATTAGTTTCTTCTATAAATAAAGCATTGCCATAGCCTTTTAGTTTTGTTGTAGCTATACCTTGTTCCTTCATAACCTTCTTTATCTTATATAAGCTAAACTTATTATCATACACTTCTACTAAATCTTTAACTTTGTAATAAACTTTATTACTATAAATAATTCTATTTATCATTTTAAATCATCCTCCATATTTTAATTTTTTAATATTTAGGTGTAGATATATTTTCTACACCTAAACTCATTCAGTTATCATTCTCATCAGATAGTTAAATATATACTTATGCTAATTTGTCAGTCAGATTATTTAATTCATATTCATACATCTTTTTCTTTATTAGCTTTGTTATAGCTACTTCACCTTTACCAAGTAAAACTGTTTAATTTACAAACCCTTTAGGTGTTTCTACCTTATTATATTTGAAGTATTTTCTATCAACATAAATTTGATAAGGTTGATTATTTTTCATTAATATACCATTATCCCTTAGAAAAGCAAATAACTTCTTTTGACCTATTTCTTTTCCATTTATCTTTAAATCCTTGCTATTTAATAATTTAGCAAATGTATTTATATATGTTGTATCACTAGATTTCATTACCGCTCTTGCAAATATTACTAGAGGTTCATTCACTTCTATCTGTTGTTGCAAGTTATCTTTTATTATTTGTTCCATTTTTTCAAATATTTCTATATATTTCAATTTCCATTTCAATGCTTTCTTACCATTAAAGCCCATACATAATAAACTAAATCCACTCTTTGTCATAAGATATTGTTTTTGCTCTCTGTCATAATTATCTTTATATGTACTTTCGAAAAATAGATTGGTCGAACTTTCGACCGATGTTTTTATAATTTCCTCTATCGTATTTTCTATCTTTTCAATTACGTGCTTATGCTCTTTTCCAAAGTTTGTAGCTACTTCTCTTGAAGAAACTACTTGTACCTCATTAACCTCTATTATCTTTATATCTTCATTACTTATCATTTGTCGCATACTACATCTACCCCCTTCTTATTTATCTTAATTTTCTGACACTTCATTTTGTAAAAATATCCTACATTATGTTTCCAATATATCTATAATATCTTGTATCATATAATCTAATTCTTCTTCATATACACTAGATATTTGTTTACCGTATTTATAAGCATAACTTATTGTTGTATCACTTACTCCTAACCTTTTAGATATCTTAGTTTTAGTTAAACCTACATCTATAAGCTTTTTTATCTTTTCTACTGTTCTATTTGGTTTATTTTCAATCATTTTTATACCTCTCAATTTCTATTTTTCTAGCTTTTATCTTGCCTTACATTTATATTATACATTTTTATTTCACAGGTGTAACAGACTGCTCAACAGTTTTTCAATTTATTTTAAACCTGTAAATTTCAATACTTCCAAACAAAAAAGTATGCAAAATTGCATACTCTGATTATTTAAAACTAGAATTTTATTTAAAAGTCAAATTTAGTTAAAATCAATATTTTATTATACTAATTTAAAATTTAATTTCAATTTTAATATATAAAAACTATAAAATTAGTTCTATTAAATATAGTTATGAATATAGTTGTATTAATAATTTTAAAATTAATACAATATGGGGGGAATATAAATTTGAACAAAGAAAAAAAATGTTTTTGTGGAAATAAAAAATGTAGAGAGCAGTTACATAAAAATATAAAATCAAATAGTAAATATGCCAAAACATTTAAATTATATAATAAAATAGATAAAGTTATTAAAGAGGATATAAATACATTAAACTTAAATCCAAAATGTGGAAAAGGATGTAGTGAGTGTTGCCACCAGGTTTTCGCGATTTCAGAGGTAGAGTTTTGCATTATCATTGACTATTTACTGGAACATTCAAAAAACGAAATACAAACTATATTTGAAAAAAGTTATGATATTTATAATTATATAAAAAATGAAGACCCGATATACTTTAATAAGTTGAAAACCAATATTGAGGGAGGAGATGCTTATGATTTTATTAATTTCACGATGCCTTCACCAGAAACTGTTATCCCTAAAGGATGCATATTTTTAAATTATAAAAATGAATGTAGTATATATAAAGTAAGACCTTTAATTTGTAGAACTCATGGAATAGCTTTTTTCAATGAAGAAGAAAATAATAAAATTTGTAGTAAATTGGAAATTTCATCTAAAAATAGAAATGAGTTTGTTGATTTAACAACATATAAAGATGATATGTACGGTTTATTTTCATTTAGACATAATAATAAATTAGTATCCAAGCGACCATACCCTATATTTTACTGGTTTTACCACTTAAAAGAAAATAATATTAACTTAAATCAATTTAGAAAATCTATACTATACAATAAAGTTGCATCTATGTCTGAAACCGAAATGGTTGAATATTTATTAAATACACGTTAAGCACAAATATAGTAATTATATATCAAATTACTAAAATTAGTATGTAAATGATATTGTGTATTTTCTATATTTTAATTTTCACTTCCACTTTTTTATAAATAAACAGAAAAGTAGATAGTCTATTTCTAAGACTATCTACTACCTTAAAATTATCATTTTATTTATAAGAATAAATTATTATTAATATTGCATAACTACATTTTCTTCCCAAAGTATAACCATATTATGTTTTATTCTTAGTATTTCTTCAATTTCTTTTATAATATCTCTTTTCTGTTCATCTGTTTCAACACCATATTTTCTTACATCTTCATTTGTAATTTGGCAAACAAGACCAAGTAATTCCTCTTTACCTAAATCTTCTAATGGATACGTTTTAGGCTCGGATAGAACATATAACAAACTATTCCCCCTTTTTTCCATAAGCATATCTTTATCATAGTAGAATTCTTCTATATGAGTTATATCACTTAAGTTACCTATGTCAATAATATTATTTTTAGCAGAAATCTGTTTTATTACTTTCTTATTTTTAGTATTTATAACTACCCTAACCTCTTTTTGATATTCAAAGCTTATATCCTTTAAGAATAACTCTCCTGGATATACTTCTTTA
The DNA here is from genome assembly GCF_051659545.1 of Romboutsia sp. Lineage (GTDB taxonomy): Bacteria > Bacillota > Clostridia > Peptostreptococcales > Peptostreptococcaceae > JBOFOR01. The sequence goes on from NZ_JBOFOR010000273.1 coordinate 71,939, forward strand.
GGAGAATAAAACCCTTGGCTTTTATCCATATATTCAACTGGATTTATTAGAATTTCTTCTCTTTTTAACCCAAGTTTTATAAGGTAGTCTGTAATCCTTTTGAAAAATTCATTTGGATTTGTAATTATTACTAAAACAGGTTGCTTATGCACAGGCAATTCCTTAGCTATTTCCTTAGTAGTATTATCTGAAAAATCTTTGAAATATTGTTGAGTTACAGTTGTTGTATAATGTTTTATTCCCTCTTCATCTATACTTATATCTGAAAAATCCTTAACATCAAGACCAAAAAAACAGTAACTTGGCAATTCTAAAATATCTTTACTCCTTAGATAGGTAATATTATTGATAGTTTCTCCACATATATTTTCCCTAATATCTCTTAATTGTGCTAACATGGGTATATCATCTTTATGAAAACTTGCACAAACACCTTCTAGCAAGTCGCCTCTACCTTTGCCTTCTTCCTTTTCTAACTCAATCCAATATCCTGGTGTATTAAATTTCATATTACCTGTTTCACAAAAAGACTTTGCATATTGTCGTTCTGTACATCTAAATAAATTAATAATATTGGGTTGTTTCATAATTTTACTCCTCTTTCATTTGTTTATATTATAATTATACATTATCTTGCAATTTATTTCCTATGTATACAAACTAATACTTTATAACAAAAATTTAATTATAAAAAAATTAGGATAGGCGTTTTTTCGTCTATCCTAGCTACTAAATTTTTAAGTTAGTATTTCTACTTTAAGATATTATTTTATAGCTTTTTTTTTCTTTAAAACTAAAATTTTATATAAATAAGATAATATATCAGAGTACCTCATTTAAACTATATTTATCTAAAATATAATTTGATGTATATTTTTCTTTCCAAAGAACTCTTATAATATTCTCACCATCGTCTTTATCAAACCATCTCCAACTATATACACCTACTGCATGTATTATCGGAAAGTTCATTCTATTTCCTCTAATAGTTGATAAGTATTGCTCTATTTCAAAGTAGAGTTCTTTACTTCTCTCTTTTTTGTCATAATCATATCCATGTTGGTAATAATACTCATCCATATCACTATATTTTTCAAATATCCCCATAAGATTACTATATACCGATATATCAAAATAGTCTGAAGTTATATAGTCTATTTCGCACGTACATACTTTGTATATATCGGCTTTTGTATTACAAATTCCATCTTGGATAAATACACAAATAATTATTTTAGGGTTTCCACACATCTCACACTCATTTGGTTTTTTTAACATTTTTAAGTCATTTTTAGATAATTGCCATACAGCCTTAAATTCACTAATATAATTCCTAAGTAAATTTAAATTGTGGCTTACTATTAAATTTTCATAATTATTATTATTAGCATTTTTTGTCCAGTTAAAAGAGCCTGACATAAAAAATTTATTATCTATAATACAAAACTTATGATGCATATAATTATATTTTGATGGCATGCTAATAAATTTAATTTTTGCCCCTAGATAAATTAATTCATTTATAGTCTGAGTGTATTTTCTATTCTTTACATCATCGTTTACTGCAATTTTAATTTTTACTCTATTATTCAATAATAAAATAAGTGTATCTTTATAATCATCAAAATTTATCCATGCTACTGCTATTTTTATACTTCTTTTTGATGTTAAAAGTCCTTTATTAATTATATCCTTTTGATTTTCAAAATAAGCCCCATCTTCAATCATATTATTTGACCTTTCTTTTATAGTTATAAATTTTCTATTTATTTTAATTAATATTAAAAATCTACATTTTATTTAACATATAATGCTAGCTTATTTGTAAAATTATCAATTTTTAGTTTCTAAAATCATTCTAACATATATATTTACCCTATTAAAAGCTAAAAAACTAGAAGCGTTTAATTACTTCATAAGGGGTACTTATTAGTGTTTACCAGTACCTTTTATAGATATATAAGTTTTAACTATGTTTTCTAATTGACGTTGACTATCAACTTCATAAACCCATTCTCCCATTTCATAAGGAATAAAATAATATTTATCAACTTGAGGAGAAGCTATAATTGTACTACCGTTTGAAAGTGGTATTGTATATTTATTATAACTTATTATACCCATTTTTTGCATTCTTGACTTGATTACAGAGTCTTGCTCATCTTCAATTTTTATTGCCCTATATTCCGTTCTATCTCTTTCTATTTCTACTTGTTCATAAACTAATTCGGTTTTTGCTTTTTTATAACCTACTTTGCTCCCCATTACGAACCCACCTATTAAAGCTGTTAACCCTATTAAAATACTTGCAATTATTTTGTTTCTTTTTGTCATTTTGTTTCCCCCAATATTTAATAAGAATATACATATATTATATAGCAATCTTACAAACAATATCTAAAATATGGTATATTTTATTTATATAACTAAGATGGGAGGAATATATAAATATGAAGTTATCATCTAAAATATTAATAGGGGCATCAGTAGTCGTAGTAGGTATATTTGCATTTATACAAATTAACAAAAATACTTCTAGTATAACTAAAGAACATAAGCAAGCATTAGTAGAACAAGAAAGTGCTAAATCTAAAAGGGATAATGTAGATAAAAAATCTTATGACCATTATCAAGATTACCTGAATACATTTATAGAGACAAATATTAAGGAAATAGAAAGAGAACTTACACAAGAAAATTGGAAACAAGAAGAAAATACCTTTACAAGTCCGTCTAGCGATACTATTACAATTGAAACTGATGAGTACGATACTATTACAAGTGTAAAATTGAAAGTACAGCAAATAACTAAAATATACAACACTAATGAGCAAGAGTTAACAGAAGAAGAACAACAAATACAAGAAAAAGCTAAGGCTAAAAGAGAAAAAGTTACGGGTGAAGCCTACAACGGCAATCAAGATTACTTCGATAGCTTTGTAGGTACTAATAAGAACTATTTAATGAACAATTTATCAACGGTTTGGAATGAAGTTGAAAAAGTAGGAGATAAGGAAGTTTTAGAAGACCCAAACGGGAACAAAATAACATTTTCATGTAATGAATACGGCACAATTTTGGAAATTGAATTAATTGAAAACAAGTAATTCCAAGGGTTTATTCCTTTTCTTCATAGTCTATTAGTTTGTTTTTGTATTTAAGGTTTCAAAGAATTTTTAAAAATAGAATGATAGAAACCATTCATGGCTTCTATCATTAATGTATTTATCTGATGCTTACAGTACCCCCATTTTTTCTAATTGCTATTTTCAACACTTTTTCCATGACTTGTAAATTTATGCTTTATAATGTTTTAAAGAAAATAAAGGCTTTAGCCTTTCCTATTCTATAGTCCTATTCCCTATTCTTTACCCTGTCTTTTTTGTGCAAACCACCCCCTTAATTTTATGCAATATTAGTAAAACCACCCCATCTTTTTTGTGCAACTCATATTTGCACCCTATTATTTTTGTGCAATGAAAAAAAGTGGAGCTGTTAAACACCACCTTCTTAAACTAAGCTATAATATATATTTTTGTTTTGATTTTTTTCATTCCTTATTCTTTCAATCCTTATGCAACCTATATCCTCTAATACCTCTAAGAATAAATTCATAGATTTTCTACTTGTTTCATTGTTTGCATATCCTAACTTTTCAAATAATTGTTCTTGTGTTAGAGTGCATTTTCCATTGTTATACATTCTGCAATATTTTCTTATGATTAAGAATAATGCTAAACCTTCTGATTTTATACAAGTTACAAGTTTTTGAATTGGCTTTTGTCCAAAGTCTAATATCTCATAGTTTCCATCTAAGTTGTATAATTTCTTGTATTCGCCATTATCATCTTTGAATGTATCTCTACTTAATAATCCTAAACTTTCCAACCTCAACAATGCTTTATTTACTGTATTTCTACTTATACCCTTACATTCTTTTGCCATAGTCGAATTATTAATATATTTTATGTAAACTTTTCTAAATTTATCGTAATCATTTTTATCTCCATCTGAAATTGATTGTAAATATCCAAATGCTATATAGTTCATTTTTCCTTTTTTTAATAAATCTATTGAGTTCATAATAAATTCTCCTTCATCATCAATTTCCTCATTATTTATTGTCGTAGGAAATCTTCTTGGTTTATATTCGTATTCATTTACCTTTGTAGGCTTTTCTATTCCCTCACTTGATACATTATTCACTTTTATCTTTTCAACCTTATTGTAAGTCCATTTAAAAGGATCGTCTAAGAAGTATTCATAGTCTATTCCTCTGCCACCGTAATAATTTATATCCGATTTCATATCTGATATAGTTTTACTTCTATATCCTTCTATATTTTTGAATATTGTATTTATAACTATATTTGTACTAGTCATATTGTCTAAGTTTATTTCACCATCATTTGTATCGTATTTCCAAGTTTGCATAGTGTTATTTAATAACTGTGATGAAGGATAACCACCATCTAATTTTGTGTTAAATTCCTTCTTTAATCTTGTTATAAATCTTGTATTAGTAGATAGTTTTTCTCTTGAATAAGTATCATCTACTATTTTTAAAAACGTTTCTAAGTGTTTATTTTGATTTATAATAGATGTAATATCTACATCCATATCCATTTCTTCTTCAAATACACTTTCTTCTCCATCTACATATTCTAATTCCAACATACTACCATGATACATTTCTTCCATATTACTTACCTCATTCTTTCCGACTTTTTATTAAGTCTAATATTTTTATGTTGTCATTGTCCATTTGTGTTCTCATCTCCAAATTGTGTTATATTTTTATTATACATAGAAGTATAAAAAGTGTAACATGTTTCTGATTATTACTGGGTTTGATGGTTTCATAAGAAACATTTTGGCGAAATATTTTTTCCACCTAATACTACTAAAAACTTTTATTTTATATAAAAAAAGATAGGCTAAACCTATCTCTCTTTATGATTCAATTTTATTGTATATTTAGTTAGAAAACTTGACCACATTCCTGGGTTTATATCTATTATATAACTTTCATTATATTTATTATTTAATATATTTTTATAACTTATATCTATTTGAATACTAGGTATTAATTTTTCTTGAATTGATTTTAAATCATCATTTCTCATATAATGATATGTGACGCTATTAACTATATTTTCAAATCTGTTCAAGCTATTAGTTAAAGAAATTTTGTCATTATAACCCAAATTAGTAAAATACAATTTACCATCATCTAAAAATTTCTGCTTTAAATATCCTTCAGATTCTTGCTCTGGGCATTCTACTATTAATAAATTTTCTGATACATACATTTTTTCATCTAACTTTATAATATTAATATTTTCAACTTTAATATTTACATTTATTTCCCTAGCTACACCATTTCCAATATTTTTTATATAAAAATCAAATGGACTACTATCAATTTTATATAATGAATTATAAAAACTGCATTCATCATAGTTAACTTCTCTTGGCTCTATATTGAAGTCACTATTAAATTTATCTTTTAAGTCTAATACTACATAAGGTCTATTTGCATCTCTTCTCTGCTTTATCATTATTGAAATGGTAATAAGAGTACAAAGTAATGCTAATGAACTTATTATATCTCCTATACCTATTGTATTGCCAAAAATCATAGATTCACCCCTTGTATACTTTCTTAACTTATATTTTACCACTTTTATACACATTTAAAAAGATATCCCTATAAGTGGGTATCCTCTTATAAAAAATGTGAATTTGTTTTAGGATATTTTTTGCACGACCGTGTGCGAATTTAAGATATGGTTTCATAGTGAATTATACTTAGGGTACGAAAAAACTTCGTACCCTTTATATAGGATATAAATATTGTTTGCACTCTCTTGGTACGAAAAAAGTTCGTATGAAGAAAGTAAAAGTAATAGTGATTTTAATTAGGATTATGAAGTTAAGAATTGTGAGCCAATGATTATACCTTTAATTTTGAAAATGTAATAATTTACGCATAAAAAAAGATAGAATTAATCTCCTATCTTTTTTATTTCTATTTATAATTTAGATTGTTCTTTTTTATCATTACTTAAATTAGATATTATTCTACTACTTCTTGCTCTTACTGGTCTAGTTTCAATTGGTGGTTTTCTTCTCGGTTTTGTTTTTTGATTTGAAATAAATATCTCGATTCCATCATTGGAACTATCTTCTTTTTTAAGTATAACTCGTGCTTTAATTGTTTTATAGTTTTTTTTCATATAGTTTACTCCCCTAATTTATAAAATTTATGAACATCAATGCAAAGCTAATGAAAGTTCCTCTTATAGTACATTTAAGTCCTATTTCATAATAATCAGCTTTATTATCATTTCCTATTTTTAAATCTTCCAATATACCCTTGTATGTATCCATTAATTCTGCTTCCATTTCAAACATAGTATAATCTAGCATTTCTTCAACAAAAAAAGTCTTGTAATTAATCAAATTATATTCTTGTAGTTTAAGAACTTCTGAAAAATTATATATTCCTGCAAAATAAATAATTCCACTTAAAGCAAATAATACAATTGATATTTGCCTAGTTATATCCCAAACTGCATTAAGGTTCGTTGTAAAATAAGCTGACGTTAAAGTAAACATTATTCCTATTACTGGTATAAAAATATTTGCTTTACTCTCTAGTCTTTTCGACCTATCATACTCGTGTTCAAAGCATCTTAATGCCATATCTAGCATAAGTGGACTACAACTATCTTCTTTTTTCCTCTTTATGTATATTGCTTTTCTTTTTTTCTTTTTCATTATTTTACCCCACGAAATATTATATACTCTATTTTACCATCATTTCACAAATAAAAAAAGGGCTAGGACACCACTCCTAACCCTTTTTCCTATCTATATAAAAGATAGGTAACAAAATCGATGTAACTCTACTATACACTACTGTTTTCAACAGTTCAAGTTTTTTTAAAATGAATGTTCGACACATTTGTCGTTTCAATTCAAATTCAATTTAGAGTGTATATCCCCATAAGCTTAACATCCATTCCATAGCCTTAAGAAGTAAAGGAAACATCAATATCCCTACTCCTATTATTATCCCTATTTCTAATAAATCTTTACCTAAATTAATTGTGAATTGCTTTAATTCTAATTTCATATTCCTTCATCCCCTTTTATAATTCTTGCATATATTTTGTAATATCATTCTTATCTATTTCTTGCCCATTGTGGTGTTTTGGAATTGCATTTCTTATAATTGTATCATTGTCCAATCCTTCGTCTTTGACATAGGGCATTTGTACTGATGTTGGTGATTTTTTACTTTCTAATTTGTAATCTGCATATATAAATGTTGTTAATGCCCCTATTACAACATACGGTGCTATTTCTTTGATAAATTCTATAAACTTCTTCATTATCTCATACCCTCTTTTTTCAATTTTGCTTCAAATATCTCAATTGCCAATTCCCTTATTTTTAAGCCTTTTGATGATGCTAATGTTTTTATATCCTTGTGTAAGGTCTTAGGTATTTGTATTGTTAATGCTTTAGTTTCTTCTTTCATTTGTATTTACTCCTTTACTATTTAATGTTTTAGTTTTTATACTTTTTATTATAAACTACTTAAATACAAGTAATACCAGTTACTTCACGACAATATCCGTACAGAATAAGTTGTTTTTAAAGGAGTAAATTGTTCTAAAATTCATCTAACAAATTCCTACAATTTAAGCCCATTTTAGTTTCTGTTTTTCTTCTATTAATCTTTCAAATTCACTTTCGCTTAAATCCTCCGTATCAACTATTTTACCTTCGAATTCCACTTTAGTTGAACACATATAGATGGACTTGTCTTTTCTACTCTTTTTTGCTATACTTTTCTTAATCTTAGTTTTAGTGCTTTGTGCATTAGAACTTGAAGCATCGACTATTCCCGTAGTTGGTGCTTTTTTATTATTCAAATACACTTTGTAGATGTAAGAGAAAGACTTACCTTCTTGTGCTACGGTAATCTCTATTGCTTGTAATAACCTATCCTTGTCCAAAGTTTGTATCATTTTTTCTTGTACATTAGATACTTTAAATCCATAGCTTTTTACAAGAGCAACTCTTTCATCTTCTAAGTCTAGCTTTTGTTGGAATGCTCCTTCTACAATTTCATTTTCTAAGTTCAAGTGTGGTTCTTCTAAACAACTACAACAACTTATTTTTAATAATTCTTTTTTAGATGTATCAAACACCGTTTCATTCTTAGTTTCAACAACCGTATCACTACCCTTGCTATGTGTATTGATTTTACTAAGTTTGACCGTTTTATTTTCCGCGTCAAATACCGTATCATTTACCGTTTCACTAATTGACAAATAAAAATACACAGATGCTTGTGTACTTGATTTGCTTAATGAAATTGGCTTGATAATTTCTAATTCAATAAATTTCTTAATCATTCTTTGAGCCTTAGCCAAAGAAATATTTAAATCCTTGCTAATATTTCTTGTACTTAGATAAAGTTGACCTTTACCTAACTCACCTTTAAGTCTTTGTAAATTCTCTTTCTGCATTAGGTAATGATTCAACCTAATCAAGTCTACGTCTTTGTTTACATCGAATTCTAAGACTTTATTATTTAATTTATAATAGCTTATCATTTGCTTATACTCCTTCTTTTTAAACTTTAAGACAGAGTATATACACCTGTTTTGGAAATGTAAAGATAAATTTTTCTTGACTATATTTGAGATATGCGAGTATACTAAAAATAACTTAATTTTGATAGGGTTCGTTTAAATCTCAAAAACTAGAATAGATTTAACCTGTTGAAAATACTTATGTGTAGGCTTGTTTTAATTGAAAAGTTAACTCAAAATCCGTTGGTTTAAGTATCGTGTGGGTTCGAGTCCCACATCCGGCACCAATTTAAAAGAGAGATTATGATTATAATCTCTCTTTTATTTTTATTTAATCTGATTTTTTAGCTTTATTGTATTGGTTTTGTTTTTTAGTTTTGTTAGTTCCACTATCTTTTGCCCCGATTTTCATTCCATCTTCTATTCCTAATTCAGAGCCATGTTCAAAGTACATTTTTCTCATTTCTGCATTAGACTTAGGTCTATCTTTAAGTCTATTTTTGTTGTTATCCATTTAAAATAACCCTCCTAGAATTAATTTATTCTTAAGATTAATTTATCCAAAGTTTTTTTCAATATTCTAGGTTTAATGTAAAATTAAATTTATAACTATTAAACTATTTAGAATGAAGCCTACTATATACACCACCTTTGTTGATTAGTTCATCGTGTGTACCTCTTTCTGTTATGCCACTTTCTGTTAATACAATTATTTCATCTGCATTTTTAATAGTAGATAGCCTGTGGGCTACAACTAAGTTTGTCCTATCTTTGCTTAATTCCTCTAATGATTGTTGTATTTCACGCTCTGTAACATTGTCCAGTGCTGAAGTTGCCTCATCTAAAATAATTATTGGAGGATTTTTGAGAAATATTCTTGCTATAGATACCCTTTGTTTTTGTCCTCCTGATAATTTTACTCCTCTTTCACCTATATATGTGTCATATCCCTGTGGAAGAGTCTGTACAAAGTCATGTATCCTTGCCTTTTTAGCCGCATCTATAATTTGTTCTTCTGTGGCATTAGGATTACCAATAGTAATATTTTCTCTTATTGTTCCTGTAAATAAAAATACATCTTGTGCTACTATCCCTATATTTTCTCTTAAGGACTTTAAACTTACGTCCTTTACACTTACTCCGTCTATTTTTATATCACCTTCAGTAAAATCAAAGAATCTAGGTATTAAATTACAAAGAGTTGTCTTTCCTCCACCCGAAGGACCTACTAATGCTATAGTTCTTCCAGCATCTATTGATAAACTTAAGTTATTAAATACTTCATTTTCATCTTCATAGGTGAAAGATACATTTTCTATATCTATTTTACCTTTCACACTCTTTAACTCTATTGGATTTTTTGATTCTTTTTCAGCCTCTTGGTTCATAATTTCTACAAACCTTTCAAAACCTGTCATACCACTTTGATATTGCTCCATAAAGTTTATAAGTTTTTTTATTGGCTGGACAAACATATTCACATAAAGCAAATATGCTGTAAATTCACCTAATGTTATTTCTCCTTTAAATGTAAAATAACCTGCCGACACTAACGCTACTAGTCCTAAAATATCCATAAAAAAATTCATTCCTGAAAAATATTGCGCCATTACCTTATATGCACTTTCTCTAGCATATCTAAATACGTCATTACTTTCATTAAATTTTTCTAGTTCTTCTTTTTCTGTACAAAATGATTTTGTTACCTTCATTCCAGCAATACTATTTTCTAGAGTTGCATTTACCTCACCTATTTTTACCCTAGTTTTTTTAAATGCTTTATTCATTCTTCCTCTTTGTGATAAAGTAAACCATATTACAAATGGAAGTAGTGCAAATATAATTAATGTTAATTGAACATTTATACCTAAAAGTATTAAAAATGAACCTATTAACATAACCGCTGATATAAATAAATCTTCTGGACCATGATGAGCTAATTCTGACACTTCCATTAGGTCATTTACTATTCTCGACATTATTATACCTGATTTATTATTGTCAAAGTAATGGTTCGGTATTTTTTGTAAATGTATGAATACATCGTTTCTCATATCCGCTTGCATCCTAACCCCTACAACATGCCCCCAGTATTGCATAAAATAGTTCAGACCTGCTTTAACTATAAATATAACGGTTAATGTTATAGCAAATATTATTAACATTCTTAAATCTTTATTTGGAACTACTTTATCCATTATATTACTTGTTATAATCGGATAGATTAAGTCACACATTGAAAATAAAAATGCAGCTAAAATATCTAATATAAACAACTTCTTATACGGCTTATAGTATTGTATAAACATTTTTATCATTAATACTCTTCCTCCCGGCTAAAATTTACTCTTATTAGATAAGTATATCATATAATTTTACCACTTTATTCATTACGTTGCTAATCATATCCTTCAAAGAAAGCTATAACGAATTCGTTATAGCTTTTTATTGGCATAAATATTTCTTTATTAAGTTTATATTATTTTGACTTATTACTTGAATATCTTTAATCTTATTTTCCTGTGTACATATTCCTAAAATTTTTCCATCTTCTTTATTAATTCCACTTAAGAAATATATACTTATCTCGGAACCATTTGTATTATCGTATATTTCATAATTAGGAAATACTTCTCCTACTATACTTTTTATGTTATTTTTATCTTGGCCAATATATTTTTTTAAATCAACGTTAATTTTCTTACTCAAAGGTAAACTCATATCATTGTAGTATCTATTTAATATTATATCTGAACCGTGATTGATATTTTCTTCTTCAACACTAAAATCTGATAATTCGTAAGTCTCTACATCTACAACTTTATTATCTTTTATCTCTATATAGATGGCACTTTCTTCTATTTGACTTTCTTCAGCATGTTTAGGATATATTAATCTCATATTTTCAGCTTTAAAATCTTCATTCAGTATTTCATTACTATTGATTTGTTTCGAATTTATATAATATGTAGTACAATATGGCTCTCCCATATTATTTAACACATATTCATAGTCTTTATTCATTATTTCATTTACATCATTTTGCACCTTTGTCATTGTTTTTTGGTATACTGCTTCATTTTTTATTTCATTCCCTTTACTTATCTGATTTGAACTGCATCCTGTAATAAAGATGCTTAGTATAATAGTACTGAGTAATGATTGCTTTAAATTCATATATTAGCCCCTTTCATTAAAACATTACCTATGTATACAACTTATTTAAATAATATTTTTATGTATAAAATATTATTCCTATTATTTTATTTAATTATATAATATAAAAGCTTCTTTAATAATATTTATAGTAAATCTGTAATGTTTTTGTAATAATATATGACATTTAGTCAAATCCATAAAATTAATTTATGATATAATAATAATAGATAATTTAAGGAGGATTAATAATGGATTTTAAACAACTAGAAGCATTTGTAGCTGTTGCAAAACATAAAAGTTTTTCGAAAGCTGCTAGAGAATTATTTTTAACTCAACCTACAATAAGTTCCCATATTCAAAATCTAGAAAAAGAATTAGATACTATTCTTATTAATAGAAGTAACAAAACAGTTACATTAACTAAGTCTGGTGAAATTTTATACGATCATGCTATATATATATTAAATAATTGCAAAAAGGCTATTTATGATATAAAAGAGTTTTCAGGTAAAATAGAAGGTATTATTGATATTGCTTGCAGTTCAATTCCCGAAGCTTATATTCTACCTAATTTTTTAAAATGCCTTTCAACTAATTATCCTGATGTAAGGTTTAACATTAGTCATTACGATTCACAATATGTAATATCTGAAATTTTAAATGAAAGAATAAGTTTTGGTCTTGTCGGTTCCAAAAATAACAATCCTCAAGTTGAATATATCGACTTAATTGATGATGAATTGATTCTTATAGCACCTAAAAATTTAAAATTAAAAAATATAGATGGATATATTGATATTGAAGAATTATACAATCTTACTTTTATTATGAGAAAAGAAGGTTCTGGAACTAGAGATTTAATTTTTAACACTTTAAATAAAAATAACTTCGATACTGATAAACTAAATATTCTAGCTCATGTTGAATCTAATAATGCCATAAAAGAAATGGTTAAAATCGGTCTTGGTGTTTCTTTAATCTCGTATATTTCAGCTTTAGACTATATAAACAATGATAATCTAGATTTTTTCAGGATAAAAGATATCGATTTCTTCAGAAAGTTCTACTTTATTTATTCTAAGAAAAAAATCTTCAATCCCTTAGAAGACAAATTTTTAAATAAATTATGTGAATACTTCAAATTAAAAAAATAGACCTTATATATACTCTAAGGTCTATTTTTTATAGTTCTATAAATTTATATTAAAGAATGCTTTATATCCTTTGTACATTTCATATATATCAACCTTTGAAACTATTTCATGTGGTGCATGCATATTTAAAACACCTACTCCACAGTCTATAACTTCAGCACCGTAATTTGCCAAAATGTACGCTATAGTTCCGCCTCCACCTTGATCTACTTTTCCAAGTTCAGCAGTTTGCCATACTACACTAGCTTGATTAAATATTTGTCTTACTTCTGACATAAATTCTGCATTCGCATCATTACATCCACCTTTTCCTCTAACTCCAGTGTATTTACTTAATACTAGACCATGTCCCATATAAGCAGAATTTCTTTTTTCATATACATCTGGGAAGTTAGGATCATATCCAGCTGAAACATCTGCTGATAATACTTTAGTATTTGCCATAGCTCGTCTAACTTTTAAATCACAATATTCTCCTTCTAAAGCTATAAGCTCTGCTACTGTATTTTCAAAGAATTTTGAATGCATTCCTGTATTTCCTTGCGATCCAACTTCTTCTTTATCTACACATAATGTAACCGCTGTGTACTTAGGAGCTTTTGTTTCAATTATCGCTTTAACAGCTCCATATGAACATACTCTATCATCATGCCCATATGCTAAAACCATAGATCTATCAAAACCTAAATCACGAGCACGTCCTGCTGGAACGACCTCTATCTCAGCACTTAAGAAATCTTCTTCTACCATACCGTATTTTTCATTTAATATTTTTAATATGTTTTGTTCTATTGGTTCTTTTTCTTCACCCTCTAGTGGAATATGTCCAATTAATATATTAAGACCTTCCCCTGTTATTCCATCTGCAAGTTTTTTTTGCATTTGATCTCCTGCTAAGTGGACTAACAAATCAGTTATACAGAATACTGGATCAGATTCATCTTCTCCAATACAAATATCTACTTTACTACCATCATTTAATATTACTAATCCATGTATTGCTAGTGGTATAGCTGTCCATTGATATTTTTTTATTCCTCCGTAATAATGAGTTTTAAAAAAACCTAGGTTAGCTTCTTGATATAATGGATTTGGTTTCAAATCTATCCTTGGTACATCTATGTGACCACCAATAACCTTCATTCCTTTTTCTAGTTTTTCTTGTCCTATCACAAATAAAGCAACTGCCTTATCTTTGTTAAGTGCAAAAACTTTATCTCCTGATTTTACATTTCCCTTTTGTATTGCTTCTTCTATAGATATGTATCCATTATCCTTTGCTATCTTAACAATTTCTCTTGCTGAAGTTCTTTCTGTCTTTCCTCTATCTAAGAAATCCATATATTCTTTAGAGTATGACATTACATCTTCTATTTTTTTGTTTTCCCTTTCAACTTCCCATGCATTTTTAAATTCATGCTTTAATTTCATATTTTACCCCTCCAAATTTGATAATTAATTTTTATTGTTTTTCATATGTTCTTCATACTCTTCTGGCGATACTACCTTAACAGAATCTAGTCTTGATTTAAAATGTGCTCTAAAATTTTCTAAGTATTCTTTTCTTAATACTTCTCTTTCTTGTAATTCAGCCTCCGTTAATCCTTCACTTTTGTTCTTCTTTGCTAATTCATTTATTCTATCTAATTTTTTTTGATCAAACATATTATATTTATGCTTAAAATTTTTATATTTTAAGCATTCTCCTTTCTATTTTTTAATAAAATAACTTATTGCTTTTTAAATTCAATTGATTTTTGTAGTTTTCTAAAAACTCATCTAAATTATCACTTATTATAGATATTCCCTTTTCTAAATCTTGTATACTTGCCTTTGCTATGTTTATTCTAAAAAACCTATCATCAACTAAATTGTCAAAAAAGTATGTCCCTGGCAATAATGCAACTCCTTTTGACAGCATAAAATCGGTAAAATCTTTAGATGAATATCCTCTTGGTAACTCCAAGAAGAAATTTATTCCTCCATTAGCTTTTCTTACTTTTAGCCTATCACTTAGTCTTTCTTTTATTAATTTTTTAGCCAAAATATATTTTTCTGTATATATTTTTTCTACAACTTTAATATAATCATTCCAATTAAAAAATTCCATGTAATAATACATTGATTTTTGAATAAGTCCAGGTGTTGATATATCCGATGAATACTTTGCCCATAGTATTTTTTTTAATAATTCATTAGGTATTTCTACAATACCAATTCTAAGACCAGGCATAAATATTTTGGAAAAACTTTTTATGTATATAACTCTATTTTTATCATCATAACTTTTTAATGGTCTATTATCATTTGATTCAAAGCTAAAATCACTTATAAAATCATCTTCTAAAATATAAAAATCATATTTTTCAGCTAACTCAATTAACTTTTTCTTCTTATATGTCGAGTATGATATTCCCGTAGGATTTTGAAAATTTGGCATAGTATATATTAGCTTAGGTTTTATCTTTTCCAGCTTTAATTTCAATATACCTATATCAATTCCATCATCTAACATAGGTATTGATATTATTTTGGCACCCCTACTTTTAAACACTTGTATTGCTCCATTGTAGGTTGGTTCTTCTAGAAAAACCACATCAGAATAATTTATGAGCCCTTTGCATACAATATCAATCCCCTGTTGTGCTCCTGATATTATCTGTATATTATCCTTTGTGGTTTTTACTTTTGTAGTTTTTAAATATTCTACTATCTTTTCTCTTAATTCATCACACCCAAGACCTTCATCGTATTCAAATATAGCCTTATCTTCTTTGCTTATAGCCATATTTACAGCATTTTTAAAATCTTCTATAGGAAACATTTCCGTAGATGGATTTCCACTGTCAAAATGGATTATATCTTCATTTTTGAATTCTGTATTTGGGTCTTCCTTGTTACTTTTTAATCTTGAAACGAAAGTTCCACTACCTATGGTCTTATATACATACCCTTCATTTTCTAAAAGTTCATAAACCTTTACTATAGTTGTGTTATTTACTCCTATAGTTTGTGATAGTCTTCTTATTGGTGGTAATTTTTCATGCTCTTTTAGTTCTTTTTCTATTATTAAGTTTTTTATATAGTTATAGATTTGTAAATACTTTTTAGTGCTATTATCTAATTTTATATTATATTTTTCCATTTTATCACCACTTATATTTTACACTAATTTATTGATGGTTGTATTTATATCTGCTAATATGTAGTATGTATATATAATACCAAAAAAATCAAGAAAAGGGGAACTATTTATGTTTTATGACTATCATATGCACTCTAACTTTTCTAACGACAGCAAGTCTTCTATGGAAGATATGATAAAAAAATCTATTGACCTAGGACTTAAAGAAATTTGTTTTACCGATCATGTCGATTATGATGTAGATACTGATTACGGTCCACCAATTATTTTTGATGAATATTTTAATAAACTTGAAAATCTTCAAGATAAATATAAGAATAAAATTTCAATAAAAAAAGGTATTGAATTTGGACTTCAAAAACAAATAGTTGATACATGTAGTAGTGTAGCAAATCAATATCCTTTTGATTTTATAATATGCTCGATTCATTCTATTGATAAATTAGATTTATATTTTGGAGAATTCTTCAAAGGCAAAAATCAGCATGAAGCTTATGAGATGTACTTTAATGAGCTTTACTCTGTTGTTAAAACTTATAAAGATTACTCTGTTTTAGGTCATTTAGACTTAATTAAAAGATATGGAGACTATAATAAATTACTAGATGATAAATTATTTTCAGATATAATCGAAACTATATTAAAGCAAATTATTCAAGATGGAAAGGGAATAGAAATAAACACATCTTGTTATAGATATAATCTTCCAGACTTAACTCCATCTAGATACATATTAAATATGTATAAAGAATTAGGCGGAGAAATTATTACTACTGGGTCTGATTCTCATATGCCTTCTCAAATTGCCTATAAATTTGATTATATATATTCTTATCTTAAGAGTATAGGATTTAAGTATGTATGTAAATTTGATAAAATGAATCCAGAATTTATTAAGATATAATTATTTTTTCACCCCCTTATGAATATATTAAATTATAAGGGGGTGATTTATTGAAAATACCTAACCTTGTATTATCAACTATTATCCTATTTTTATCTAATATTGTAGTTAGAATCCTTGGATTTTTATATAAAGTATTTTTATCTAGAACTATAGGTGAAACTGGTTTAGGTATGTATTGCATGCTTTTTAATTTTTTAATGATGTGTATTGCTTTTACCACTACGGGTATACCTACTGCCCTTAGCTGTTTAGTCGCTAACAAAAAAGCTTTACATGATAAACACAGTAGTAATGTTTTTTTTATCTCTACATTATACATATCCTTTTTTATGGCTTTAATAATATCCTTATTAGTTTCATTTAATTCAAAATACTTATCCTTTAAGTTTTTGAAAGATTCTAATTTAACCCTATTTGTATTAGCTATTTGTCCTGCTATCATACTTATAACTATTTCTAATATTTTACGAGCATATTACTATGGTTTAGAGGATGTTGTTGTTCCTGCAATAGGTCAAATAATAGAACAAGTAGTTAGAATATTATTTGTTTTCTTAGTTATTTTATATATTAATAATAAATATTTAAGTTGTTACATAGCTTTATTGGGTATATCGGTTGGGGAGATTGCAAATATTCTATTCATGACACTTTCATTTTATAAAAATTCTAATATCTACAATAAATATACTATAAAACTTGAGGATTTTTACTATGCCTCCCTAGAAACAATTAAAATGTCTGTACCCATAACTTGTAATCGTATGTCTAGTATATTGATAAATTCAATTAGTTCTATTATAATTCCATCACGATTGACCTTATCTGGCATAACTTACGGAGAGTCTTTAAGAGTTTACGGTATTCTAAGCGGAATGGTAATTCCTTTTATTTACCTTCCTCTTACACTTGGTTCTGCCTTAGTAGTTAACCTAATTCCAAGTATTTCACAAGAACTAACTTTGAATAAGTACGAAAATATCAAAAAAAAAATCAAGTACTCTTTACTATTAAGTTTTTTTGTAGGTAGCTTTTGTTCCTTCTTATTTTATTTTTTCTCTAATCATTTATGTTTAATTATGTTTAACAACAAATTAGCTGGCATTTATTTGAAATCCATGTTTTTAGCTCCTTTATTTATATCTTTAAATCAAACACTTTCTGGAATCTTACAAGCAATAAGAAAAGAATTTTTATGTAGCATTATAACCATATCAGGAATGGTAATTCAATTACTTTCTATATATATATTAATTCCTATTCCTACTATTAATATTTACGCTTATATACATACTATAACTCTAGTTTCAGTGTTTACATGCTTATTACATGCTATAGTTCTTGTTAGAGCTTTAAAATTTCTAAACATTAGGAGGTTAAAATGAATAGCACTAATAAAAATATAAAACCCTTTTATATATATACTGAAAAAAATTGTCTATATATAAAAAATATTAATGAATATACAGAAAAATTATCAAATAATATTTACTCTTATTCAGCTAATCTTGATGATAAGAACAATATTCATCTATGTTGTTTAGATACATCCGGTAGACTAGTACATTTTTTCAACAATAATGGTTCTTGGAAAAAGAAGGTTATCCATAAGTTTTTTAATAGTTTAAGGAATATTAAAGATATGAGACTTTATATAATTAATGATTTACTTAATGTATTTGTTGTGGAAAGCTCTCCTATATCTGAAAATTTGTATAAGATATCTCATCTTTATTTCAATATTAGCAATTATAATGTTAGTAGATACAATATAACCAATATATTTAAAGATAAAGAGTGTATTTATAAACTAAATATTGATGAACTTTCCAATATTATATTTGAATACAAATCTAAATCTAATATTAGTAGAAATCTATCTGATAACATACTTATTTTTAACACGCTTGGAAGAAAGTGGATTACTCCAAATGCTCTTATTAGATGTAATCCTAATGGTAGTAGTTTAAGAATGCCTCTCTCAAATATAAAAGATGATATTTTTGAATACTGCTATAGCATAAAGTATAAAATTTAGATATTAATAAAGGCTATCAGAAACTGATAGCCTTTGTTTTTATTTAGCAACCACAATGACCTTTTTTATTTTGATTTTGGTTAGCAGTATCTCCACATCCTGAGAAATCACACACTTTTGCAAAAGTATCTACTACTCTTGGTTTTATTACTTGTGAAGCCCCTAATACTACTATTTGCTCATTTATTAGTATGCTAACTACTACTTGTAAGCAACAAATTAAATCTATATCATTTGGTATGCATAATTTGTATTGTTCATGTCCACAGAAATCGTCACAACAATCGTCACAACAGTCTCTTCCTACATGTTTTAATAATGCTTTTCCTACGCAGTCTACTGTTAAGTTAGCTTGGAAATCTTGTCTTAAAGTAATATTTCTTCCGTCAGCAGGAAGGCATATTGGAGCCGATAATGTGTTAAATATAAATTCAACTTCATTACATTTTCTTTTTTGACCACCAAATGGTTTAGTTGAAGGATATGCTAAAGCAACTATTTCTGTGCATCCACATTTTCCTCTTAATTCTAATACTAAATCTTCTACCATTACTGCTACACCTTTTTGCTTATAAACTACGTTTTGACCTTTTCCTTGTCTGCAGCAAGCAGAATTTTTTTCTAAGCATACTGCATAATCAAAAGTAGTTTCACAAGGTCTTTCATTTTCTATAAGTTCTATTTCATAATCCTCTAAGCTTGGTACTCCTGGAATTATTGATATAGAAGAATAATTTAAGCAAACCTTATCTATTGTTACATTTACTTGCCCACCTCTTGGAACTGGACCTCTAACTTCTAGTACTTCATATTCAAAGCATAACGGTTCTCCGTTTTCTCCTAATGCATCTGTAAAAGTTTGAAATTGCATAGTATCATATATTCTACTAGCTTCTATTGCATATGGTGTACAGTTAGAAGTTGAGAATTTTGGTGGAACTATAGGACAGCAGCAATCTGGACCACAATCAACATTATCTATACAATCTGTTGCGTCTATTTTGCATGGCTCGCAAGTTGGCTTGCTAGTACATTCACATTCACATTCACAATGCATTTTTTTAGTTTCATGCTCTTGATGTCCTTTTGATTTACAACCTCTATCTAACTCTTCACAAACAGCTTCTTCTCTTATTACTGATTGTGCAACTGGTTTGCTTGTTACCTTTTTTGTGACCCTTTTCATATCTTTCATTTATAAATGTCCTCCCCTAGAATGAATTCTTTAAAATTTATTGGCTTTCTTTGCCTAATTAATAATATGCAGTTTAGTTAATATTTGTTACTTACTTGTACTCTTTCTTAATATAAAAGTAGAATATTTTTTTTTTTTGTAAATATATATTTAGTATAAACATTTTGATAAGGAGGATATATATGAGTTTTATTAATAAATGCTTTACTATTATTAGACGTAGTCAAAGAGATGTGTTTAATATTAGATTAGATAACGATATTGTGTTTGATTACTTTGATAAGGATAATAACTTCATTTCGTCCAAAACTTTAAAGTCATCTACACCTATTGATTTTACAAACTGTTATTTTACTTTGGATAAATATGATACTGTTTATGGTATTTATAAAGATAATTCTTTAAAGATTATTGAAATTAACAAAGGTAGTTCTGACTTTTCAAGTAGAGAGATTTTAACTTATAACTATAAAAAATTTAGTATTTCATTTCCCTATATAAATGTAATTGATGGAAATATACATATCTTGTACTATGTTTTTAACAATAACTCTAATAATACTTGTGCTTTGTTTCATCATTATAGTCACAATGGAGTTTGGATAGAAAATAAAATTGATTTTATCAATCATATAGTATTAGATAAATTTACTGTAGTTTTAAGTCAAGACTCTCCTATAGTATTTTATTTCAATTTGGTAGATGGCTATGAAGAGGTATTTTTCTCAAGATTTAATATTAGTACTTTTTCTTGGTCTAATCCTGTACAAATTACAAATTCAAATAAAAACAAATTATACCTCTCTGTACTTAAAGATAGTATGAACTTTTACCATTTAACTTTCTGTGAAAACACAGATAATGGATATTCAGTTAAATACATAAACGGCTATTTAAATGAAAATAAATTAGAGATCAATGTTTCAACTTATATTACAGGTCCATCCACTTGTATGTATCCTACTATTCTTAAATATGATTCTGCATTATATTTAATGTGGGTCAATTATCAAAGATTATACACCTCAGTATCTAATGATTTAGGTAAGACTTGGGGTGAACATGATGTTGATGAATTTAGCGTGGAAGAAGATTTTACTAGAGCTAACTTTGCCTCTAATTGTATAGATGACTTGCCTTATAATCCAACAGGTGTATTTACTACCTATAGTACAATCGGTATTATTGGTTTTTAAAATTAAAATTACTTAAATTCAAAAAAAAAGTGTTGCTAAATTAGCAACACTTTTTTAAAATCCCAAAACACCGGTGACTCATATAAATTCATACCCGAGATACTCCCAGGTGGGTGATCTGTTAATAATTTTTAACTTCCTCTTATAAATAAGTGGCTTGTTATAGTTTTATTAAACTTCAATCTCCCTTATAACATTTGTCGGTTGAATTTAAATAAGCCTTGTCGTATGCTTCAGGATTTCTTATATTTATTATATAATAAATATCAAAATTTTGAAAGTGGTTTTATATAGGAAATATAAGAAATTTATTCTTTTTTTCCATTTTTTTCATTATTGTCTTATATGTACATGTCAAAACTTCATATTTTTAATCTTCTTCATCTTCATAATCATAATTTTCATAGTAATCTTCTTCATTTTCATAGACATCATGATCTTCTTCTTCATAGTCTTCTTCATCTTCAGAGTCATCATTATCATCACTTCTTAAAAGGTTTCCTAATAATTTAAGATTATTCATACTTCCTAAATTACTTATATTTACTAAAGAACTTAAACTAAATCCACTTTCTCCAAAATCATCAGGTAAAAATAGCTCTGCAAATAAATCAATCTTTTTCTTCATATCAATAGCTTTATCAATAGAGTCTTTCCTTTTCTCTGGAAAAACTTCTAGTATTTCTTTTATCATCATATTTTTCTTATCTTCTTCATCCATACTTCTAAAAAAGTTTGTTTCATCTTCCTCCATAATGTCTAGAGAGCTAAGTTTCTTTATTCCTCTTACCAAATCTAATAAACTTTCTACTTTTACTAGTAGCTTTTTTTCATCCTTAGACATATATTTTTTAGTTCTAGCTATTATTTCCATACCTCTTTCTAAGTCTTCATCACTTAAATCCATCAACTTCATACCTTTGTTTATATCATCTATATTAAATCCAAGTATATTTTCTATTTTATTTCTTTGTTTTTTAGTAGTTGATTTCTTTATAGGCTTAGGTTTTTTATTTGTATTTGAAGAATCAGTAGCAGTCTCTTTAGTAGCTTGTTTTGATTTATTTTTACTATCAAATAATGATACGTTTCCTAGGGATATATTACCATTACTTAATGCTATTATTCCAATTATTAATAATAGGTTATTCAATATTCGTCACCCCTTAAAATATACTTCTTCCTCATATATAAAGTATGTTTTATTTAATACTAGTGTTACTTTTTTTTAAATTTAATGCATATATATTATCTATAGAAAATTTTATTTATCTTAATTACTTTACTTTTCACACTTTTTCTATTTTTCTATATATAAATAATATGAATTAAAACTCACTTATATTATAAGAAAGGAGAATTTTATGAAAAAAGTAAATACTGAAGTTATTGAAAAAATGGCTAAACAAAAAAATATAGACAAAGATCAAATTGAAAAGATAGCTGATGGATATAAAGGCAAATCAGAATCTGAGCTTATGGATGAACTTGTTAAAATTGGAAAAACTTTAGAGGGTAAAGAAGAGGTTGTTTCTAAATTAAAAACTTTTCTTGATGATGGTCAAAGAAAGAAAATAGACGCAATAATGAACAAAATTTCTGACGCCGAAGCTCAAAGTAAAACTGATAGTAAAAAATCTAAAAGTAAGAAGAATACCAATATAGACAGTACTTCCCAAGAAAAAAAATCTCAAAAATCTAAATCTAATGAAAATAATTCTACTGCTACAGAATCCGATCAACCATCTTCTACTAAAAAAACTAAAAAAGTAATAAGAAAAGTAAAAAAATCAAGCACTGATTCTAATTAAAATTAAAAAAATAAAGGAGAACTCAATACATTGAGTTCTCCTTTATTTTTTTAGCTTTCTAATTTTAAATGTATATCTTTTATTATTATTTTTTTAATATCACATGCTTTAGATAAAATTTCTTTGCATGCTTTGCTGTATTCTTCATGTAGCTCTTTATTTTCAAGACCCATTAGGTTTACCTTTACATTTAATATTGCTCCTTCTAATCCACTATATATCATAAGAGTTCCTACCCCTATGTCAGTTATAGCATTTTGATTTCCATGTGATATCAAATGCTCTAATATCTCTAAAGCCTCTAATGATAATTTAGCAGTTCTTAGAGGAACATCTATAGAGAACAAAGTTGCATCTTGTATAGCTTGTTTTCTAATTACTAGTTTTTCTTCTGTATCTTTTGGCATCTTCATAGCCTTCATTACTTCATTAAATGACTCAGTATCTTTATCTACTAGTTTTACTAATTCTTGTCTTATATCTCCTAGTTTATTAAATCTACTGACAAACTCAACTCTTATATCTTCATCTAAGCTTTCATACTTTTTCTTTCCAAAGCTTAAATGAGCCATCATTCTAGCAAGTCCAACTCCTATATTACTTGCAAAAGCTGATACAGAACCCCCACCAGGTGCTGGTGAGTTAGAATCTACTTCATCTGAAAAATCTACTATAGTCATATCAATTAACTTCATATTTTCCCCCTTAAAATTTTATTATTGTATTACTTTCTTATCATCAACAACTAACACACCATTTTTATAAACTCTATCTACATGGTTTATTCCAAAATGGTACATTAAATACTCTACATTAGGTGCATCAAATATTATTAAATCTGCTTTTTTTCCTACTTCTATAGACCCAATTTCATCTTGTCTATCAATTGCATATGCTGCATTTATAGTAACAGCATTTAAAACTTCATTTGGTGTCATTTTTAATCCTAAGCATCCTAATTGCATAGCAAACTGTAAATTTTCACTTGGACAACTTCCTGGATTATAATCACTAGATAAAGCTACTGCCACATTTAACTCTATCATTTTTCTTGCATTTGCATAGTTTTTATTTAAATTAAAAGATGTGCCTGGAAGTATATTAGCAACAACATTATTTTCTGCCATCATCTTTAATCCATCTTCACTCGCTGCCATTAAATGGTCAGATGAGATACATCCTAATTTTGCAGATAATTCAGCTCCTCCTAAGGAAACTATTTCATCAGCATGAATTTTTAATTTATATCCCATATTCTTTGCTGACGAAAGTATGTATTCTCCTTCTTCTATAGAGAATACTCCTTCTTCACAGAATACATCACAAAATTCAGCTAGCTCTAGTTCTTTTACTTTTGGTAACATTTCTTTGACTACTATATCTACAAATGCTTTAGAGTTATTTTTATACTCCATAGGAATTGCATGAGCTCCTAAAAATGTATGTACTAAATCTACAGGATGCTCTTCGCTTAGTTTTTTAGCTACCTTTAATTGCTTTATTTCCGTATCTAATTCTAAACCATATCCACTCTTAGATTCTACAGTTGTAACACCAAACTCTAACATTCTATCTAAGCTTTTTCTAGCCTTATTGTACAATTCATCTTCACTAGCTTCTTTTGTACTTTTTACTGTACTCAGTATTCCTCCACCTTGTTTTAATATTTCTATGTAAGGAATACCTTGTAATTTTTTAGAAAACTCATTTTCTCTTGATCCTCCGTGAACCAAGTGGGTATGAGCATCTATAAGTCCTGGTGTTACTAAAAGACCATTTGCATTTTCTATTTTTGTATCATTACTTACTATATTTTCATAGTCTTTTCCTGTTCCAATTTCTACAATTATTCCATCCCTTATTGCCACATATGCATTTTCTATTATTTCTATCTTATTCATGTCTTGGCCTATTCTTGGAGAATTAGAACCTCTCATAGTGGCTAGTTTTCCTATATTTTTAATAATCAAATCTATTCTCATATTTTTACTCCATTAAACTAGTTTCTAGTACCTTGTCTAGAGAAAAATCTTCTAGACCTAAATAGTATGCAGCTGTATCTACTAATGCCTCCATTGGACAAAGTCCTACAACTTCACTTCCTGTAACATTTACTCCATATCTTCTCGCTTCCATTTTTACAGCTTCGAAAGCTCTATATATACTTGTTTTTGTATAATCTGTTAAATTCATTGTAACTTGAGTCATTTGTCTTTCTGGTATTTCTACTGGTCCTGCTTTTATATATCTATAGCCACCACTAGAATGTCTTATTGTCTTAGCTATTTTTGATGCTATTTCAATATTTGTAGTATCTAAGTTGATATTGTAAGCTATAAGAGGTCTTCTTGCCCCTATTGCTATTGCTCCAGCTGTAGGGTGTTTTTTGCTTTCACCAAAATCAGGAGCCCAATTAGCATCTTCAAATTTTAAATCAAGACCTTCAAATTCACCTCTTCTAACAGTAGCTAAATTTTCTCTTTCAGCTTTAGCTGCTGCTTGCTCATATAAAAATACTGGTATCTTATATTTCTCTGCTACCTCTTCACCTAACTCTTTAGCTACTTTTATAGCATCTTCCATAGTCATATCTTTTATCGGTATAAACGGACATACATCTGTTGCTCCAAATCTAGAGTGTTGTCCTTTATGCTCATTAAGATCTATAACATCTTTTGCTACTCCTATAGCTTCTAATACTGCTGCTTTAACTTTTTGTGGATTTCCTATTACTGTTACTACTAATCTGTTGTAATTTTTGTCTGGCTCATAATTTAAAAGCCTAACTCCTTCTTTTCCTCTTAATGGACTAACTATCTTTTCTATTTTGTCTAAATCTCTACCTTCACTAAAATTAGGTACGCATTGTACTATTGCCATATTAAAATCCCCCCTATTATGATATATAGTTATATTGTTGTATTTTCTATTGCTTTATTTATTAATTCTTCATCTACTATGTAAGGAAGAGTTATATGGTCTTTTCCTTCACACATTTTATTGTACTCAATAGATGTTGTTATAGAGTTTTCGTTTCTAGCCCAAGCTCGTCTAGCGACTCCACTCATAACATCCCATGGCATTGACGTTCTAAGTATGTCATCTACTCTTTGAGAACCGTCTAGTACCATTCCAAAACCTCCATTGATAGATTTACCTATTCCAACTCCTCCTCCATTGTGAAGAGCCACTAAACTCATTCCTCTTGCACAATTTCCTGCAAAGCAATGAGTAGCCATTTCAGACATTATATTACTTCCATCTTTTATATTTGAAGTTTCTCTAAATGGAGAGTCTGTACCAGATACATCGTGGTGGTCTCTACCTAACATTACTGGTCCTATTTCTCCTTTTCTTACCATCTCATTAAATTTAAGAGCTATACTTGTTCTTCCCATAGCATCTTGATAAAGTATTCTTGCCTTAGTCCCTACTACTAATTTATTTTTCTTTGCATCTCTGATCCAAGCCCAATTGTCTCTATCTTGATATCTTCTATTAGGATCTATGCAATCCATAGCAGCCTTATCTGTTTTTTCTAAATCCTCTTCTTTTCCAGTTAAACATACCCATCTAAATGGCCCATATCCATAATCAAATAACTGTGGCCCTAAAATATCTTCAACATATGATGGGAATATAAATCCATCTTTTTCGTCTACTCCATTTTTAGATATCTCCATACATCCAGCATCATATACAGCCTTCATAAAGCTATTCCCATAATCAAAGAAGTAAACACCTTTATTATGTAATTCTTTAATCATCTCAAAATGCTTTATTAAAGTTTTATCTACTAACTCTATAAATTTATTTTTATCTTCTGCTAATAGCCTAGTTCTTTCTTCAAAGGTAATCCCTTGAGGACAATATCCTCCATCGTAAACCGCATGGCATGATGTTTGGTCTGATAGTAAATCTATGTGTATGCTATTATTAACAGCATACTCTAATAAATCTACTATATTACCATGATAAGCTATAGCACAAGGTTCTTTTCTCTCCATATATTCATTAGCTAAAGTAAAAGCTTCTTCACAAGTTCTAGCTACCTTACTTACCCAACCTTGAGTGTATCTTGTTTCTATTCTTGAATAGTCAACTTCAGCTATTATGCCTACTCCTCCAGCTATTTCGCAAGCCTTACCTTGAGCTCCACTCATTCCACCAAGTCCTGATGTTACAAACAATTTACCTGCTAAATCTAAGTCTGCATCTACTCCAAGTACAAGTCTACCTGCATTTAATAATGTAGAGTATGTTCCATGTACGATACCTTGTGGGCCTATATACATCCACCCACCAGCAGTCATTTGACCATAATTAGATACACCTATAGCAGCAGCTCTTTTCCACTCTTCTTGATTGTCAAACATTCCTATCATAAGCCCATTACTTAATATTACTCTTGGTGCATCTGGCTTAGATTTAAATAAACCTAATGGATGCCCTGATTGAATAACTAAAGTTTGATCTTGTGTTAATACTTTTAAATATTCTTTTATTAAGACATATTGCATCCAGTTTTGAAATACTTGACCTGTTTCTCCATATGTTACAAGTTCATATGGATATAAAGCTATATCAAAATCAAGATTGTTATCTATCATAACTTGGAAGGCCTTACCTTCTATACATTTACTATTATATTCATCTATACAATTTCCCTTTAAGTTACCCTCTGGTCTAAATCTATATCCATAAATTCTTCCCATCGTCATTAATTCATTTAAAAACTCTGGTGCAAGTTCTTCATGATATTCTTCTGGTATATATCTTAAAGCATTTTTTAATGCTAGTTTAATATCTGCATCTGATAATTTTGCTTCTCTCTTTGGCGCCCTTCTTATTCCCTCTATAAACTGTGGTACCTTTTCTGGAATATGAGTTATTTTAATACTCATAGATTCTTCTATTTCTTTGTTTAAATATGATAATGACTTGTCTATACTAATCATACCTATTATCCCCCTTAGATTAACTTAAACTCGGTGCTAAAAAGTTTTCATCTGTTAAAATTTCACTTCCAAGTGCTTTTTCAACTGCTTCAACTAACAGATTATTAATTATTATGTCTTCTGCAATATTTATGTCCTTGTACATTATTCTATCTTTATCTACAAAAGAAGTATGCTCTCTAACTACTTGGTATGCTGCTTCTGTTCCTGCTCCTAGAGTTTCTTTTCCTCTTAAGTCTATAGCTTGAACTGCACCTAAAACTTCCATAGCTATTACTTTTCGTGCATTTTCCATAATCTCTCTTGCTTTTCTAGCTGCTATAGTACCCATAGACACATGATCTTCTTGATTTGCAGATGATGGTATTGAGTCTACACTTGCTGGATGAGCTAAAACTTTATTTTCTGATACTAATGATGCTGCACTATATTGAACTATCATAAATCCAGAGTTTAGGCCTCCATTATTAGCTAAGAATGCTGGTAAACCATGGCTTAAAGCTGGATTAACTAATTTTTCTAGTCTTCTTTCTGATATATTAGCTAACTCTGATAACGCTATTCCTAAAAAGTCAAAGCTTAATGCCATAGGTTGTCCATGGAAGTTCCCTCCAGAAATAATTTCTTCCACATCTGGGAATATTATTGGATTATCTGTTGCAGAGTTTATTTCTATGTTTATTTTATTTTTTACATATTCAATTGCATCTTTACTAGCTCCATGTATTTGTGGAGTACATCTTAATGAATATGCATCTTGAACTCTCTGCTCTCCTTGTTTTGTAGTCATTTGACTTCCTGACAGTATTTCAAGAATATTTTTTGCAGTATTTATTTGACCTTTATGAGGTCTTACTGAATGTACTTTTTCATCCATAGCACAAGTTATTCCATTCAGTGCTTCCATAGTAAGAGAAAAAGCTATATCTGCAGTTTTTAATAAATTTATTGAATCATATAATGTCAATAGTCCTACTGATGTCATTACTTGAGTTCCATTTATAAGTGCTAAACCTTCTTTTGAAGATAAGTATTCTAGTATATTTATACCTGCTTTTTCCATTGCTTCTTTTGAGCTTAATCTTTCGCCTTTATATATAGCTTCACCTTCTCCAAGCATAGTTAAAACCATATGAGATAAAGGTGCTAAATCCCCTGACGCTCCTAAAGAACCTTTTTCTGGTATTATAGGATGTACTCCCTTATTTATCATCTCTACTAGAGTTCTTAAGGTTTCTATTCTAACTCCTGAATATCCCTTCGATAAAGCATTCACTCTAAGTAGCATAATTCCTCTTACTATATCTTCACTTAAAGGGTTTCCTACTCCACATGAATGACTTATAATTAAGTTTTTTTGTAACTGTTGTGAATCTTTTTTATTTATAGCTACATCTGAAAATTTTCCAAAACCTGTTGTTATTCCATAAGATACTTTTTCTTCTTCCACAAGCTTGTCTACTAAATCTCTTGCTTTTTTAACTTTGCTAAGTGCTTCTTCCGTTAAAACCACTTCATAATTTTGTCTCGCTACATTAACAACATCTTCAATCGTCAAACTATTCCCGTCTATAAATATTTTTCCCATAACCAATACTCCTTAATGTTATTATTTTCTAAAGTTTGATTTTAGAATGACTTTTTTCAACATTCTTTTTAATAATTCTATATATATTTCTTCAGTCCTTCTATATATTCATATTTTATTTTGTTAAATTTATATGTATAAATTTAATGAGATAATAATTTACTACGCTTTAGTCATTTTATTTATTTTGAAAATCAAAAAGGCATACTATCTATATGGATAATATGCCTTTTACTTATCTTCTCTCTATAACACTTTCTCTTTCAACTATTTTATATGGAAGTTCTATTTTTTTAGATTCTAAAATTTCTTTACTTATCATTTTTATTACCATTCTTATTGCAACAGCGCCCATATCGTATAATGGTTGATGTACTGTTGTTAATTTAGGTCTATACATTTTTGCTATTTTTACATCGTTAAATCCTGCTACTGATATATCTTCAGGCACCTTGTATCCTGCATCGCATATTGCGTTGATAGCTCCTATTGCTGCTTCGTCTCCCGTTACAAATGCTGCATGAGGTACTTTACCTTCATCTAGAAGTTCCTTCATACTTTCATATCCCGCTTCATAATTAGTTCCACCGTATTTTATTAACTCTTTATTAATATTTATTCCATTTTCTTCA
Source organism: Romboutsia sp. (assembly GCF_051659545.1). GTDB lineage: Bacteria > Bacillota > Clostridia > Peptostreptococcales > Peptostreptococcaceae > JBOFOR01. The sequence goes on from NZ_JBOFOR010000273.1 coordinate 102,334, forward strand.
AGTGCTTGCTCATACCCTGCAAGTCTTTCCATTTCTAAAACCGTATCATCTTTACTAGTCATTACGAAAGCTATATCTTTATGTCCTTTAGCTATAAGGTACTTAGTCATATCATAAGTAGCTTCTTTATTGCTCGTACTAACTGTATGAATATCATAGTTTCTAGCTGTTTTACTTATATATGTTGCTGGTATTCCACAATTTTGAATGTAGCTTATATGTTCTTCTTCTACATTCCAACATATCATAACTATACCTTCAACCTGCTTTGCTCTTAGTAAATTTATACTTTTTAATTCTTGTTCTTTATCTGAATATGTATTTGCTAAAAGAATTTCATAGTCATACATTTTAGCTACTTCTTCTATTCCGTTTAATATTTCATTTACAAATGAGTCTGAAACTTCAGGTACTATTACTCCTATAAGCTGACTTTTCTTTGTTACTAAACTTCTAGCTAATGGATTTGGTATATACCCCGTTTCCTTTATAACATCTAAAACTTTTTGTTTTACTTCATCTGTAACTGGCTTTGAATCATTTATAACTCTAGATACTGTAGATATAGAAACGCCTGCTTGTTTTGCTACATCTTTTATCGTAATAACACTCTTCATGTTTAATGCCCTCCTTTATTTATTTTAACTTAATTTATTTTAATTTATTTTTTATTAATCAAAACTATATTTTATCATAAATATTACATTATATAAATATATAATTTAATGTTCTACAAAATACCTATTTTTTACTGATATACTTTAATATATTTTTATATTACTCTAAGCGCACAATTTTATACCTTTTCAAATGAAAAAATCATTTTTATGCTACATGTTCTATAATAGAAAAATTTCCTTAAGCGTAAAAAAGCATTGGTACTTTGTACCAATGCTTTGAGATTGCTATATGCTACTAGCAGCAATCTCCCCCAAATAATTCTCCACAAGAGCAAGTTATTAATAATAATATTAAGAAAGGTATCCAAGCCATTATGTCTATATCTACCCAACTATCTCCAAATGCTAGGAATAAGAAGAATAATACTATTATCCACCATGCTCCTCCACCGAAACATCCACCTTCTCCAAATAATCTACTTAACATATATAGTCCTCCCCATAATTAAAGATTTAACTTAGATATACTTTATAGACAAGTATATTCTATATGACAGTTAACCATTTTTATTAACTTTTTTTCATAGTATATACTATGATATTAATTAGTTTTTTGTTACAAACATTCTCCACAACTGCAAATTATTAACAATACTATTAAGAAAGGTATCCAAGCCATTATATCTATGTCTACCCAGCTATCCCCAAATGCTAGGAATAAGAAAAATAATATTATTATCCACCATACTCCTCCAAATAACCCATCTTCACCAAAAAATCTATCTAACATTTTGCTACCTCCTGTTGTTATTTATTTTGAGCTTTCACTCTTAACATATAATATGCATGTTATATGTTAAGTGATAATGTTTTATTTATTTTTTTTTATTTAACATAAAAATTTAATTTGCTCCTGTTGCTAACTATAATTTCCTTAAGCGTAAAAAAGGATGCAAAAGCATCCTTTTTTACTTCTTTTGTTCACTTGACTACTAGCAGTCGTAGTTATTATCTAAGCATCCACAATCTCCGTCGTCTCCAAATTCTCCACAAGAACATACAATTAGTAATAATATTAAGAATGGAATCCAATCAGTTATACATATTTCACTCCAGCACTCTTGGAAAGCTAAGAATAGGAAAAATAGTACTATTATCCACCATCCTCCGCCTCCAAAACAATCGAACATTCTAGTCAACTTACTACTCATATAATTCCCCTCCTAAATATAGATCTTTAATTTATGCATCCCCAGATGTCATAGGGATTATTTCCCTCTCTTTATATACTATGTAAATCTCACTAAAGTGTTATTATTTTTTTATAAAATTTAGTAATTTAAAAGGACCATTTAAAGGTCCCTTAATATTAGCAACATCCACACCCATCATCAAAATTAGTTAAAAGAAGAACTAATAACACTATCCATATTAAAGACATCTCTTCACAGAATAACCATTCTATAATTTCATCCCCTAATAGAAGAAGTGCACCTATTATTATTATTATTATAAATCCACATCCTCCAAATCCACATCCTCCAAATAAACGTTCTAATGATATATTATTTGACATATTTATGCCCCCTTTGGAATTTATAGGTATTTATATTTACACCTATTTAATAAATATTATGTATTTGTGAATTAAATTGTTACTTTTTGCTTAATTATTTTTTCAAAAAAAAAAGAAATCATTCGATTTCTTTTAATAGCAAGTATCATCAAAATTAAATACCAATAATATTACTAGTATTATCCATATCCACATATTATCATCTTCCAGGAAAATATCTAATATATCAGTACACATAAATAATAATACTAGCACTATTATTATTAACATTCCGTTTCCAAAAAGGCCATCTTCGCCTCCAAATAACCTATATAGTGATTGCTCTAGCTTCGCCATGACCTCCCCCCCTTTTTTTACTCTATCTAATATATAAGTATATGTTTAATACCTAAATAAGTTCTTTACTCTGTTATATTATTATTTGCTAATTTATTTAACTCTTTTTCACATAAATGATTATACTCGGTTGCTTTTTTCAAATAATATCCTTTGTCTTTATCTTCAGATACACCTTCTATTAAATATTCTATCGATTTAATTTTATATTTTTTATAATCATCTATTAAAAAAGTTGTATGTGAATTTTCAATTCCTCTTTTTAAAGTCATTAATCTAGATATATATTCATCCTTTTTCTTATTTACATAATTTTCTTTATCTACTATATCTTCTAATATAATATTAGACTCTACTATATAGGCCTTTATCATCTGTATATCTAAAGTTATTGAATTATAGTATAAGTTTGCTACAACAACTAGGAATACACCTATTGATGCTACAAACAATCCTATGTTCCTCATAATAATTCCTCCTATGTTTTTGCTTTATATAGTAATTTATATTCCATTAATAAAAATTTATTACTTTTTATTCAAATCCGTATTGAAAAAATCTTCATATTATATTAAACTACAATTAAAATTGTCAAAGATTTTAGGAGGGTAATCATGTTTGAAAAAGTAAAATCAATAATAGCTGATCAATTAGGTATAGATAATTTAGATGAAATAACTTTAGAAACATCTTTAGTAGATGATCTAGAAGCTGATTCATTAGATGCAGTAGAAATTATTATGTCTCTTGAAGATGAGTTTGGTATAGAAATTCCAGATGAAGAAGCTGAGAACTTTAAGACTGTTGGAGATTTATTCAAGTATATAGAAGATAACAAGTAAATATATCTACATATAAAAACCGAGTTTATTCAACTCGGTTTTTATATATATATTAATAACAACAATCATCATCACAGTTATTATTATTAAATATAAATAATAAAAATACAATTAATACAATCCATATAAGAGAATTGTTTTGTTCAAAAAAGCAACCTATATCTCCATTGTTCATTACCAACAATATTATAAATCCTATTATCAAAAATAACAGCATTGGATTGTCATTTATACCATCAAATCCTCTTAACATATCTTTCAATTGGTCCATACTATCCCCCCCTTAATTATGTACCAAATTTAAAAATACTCTTATTATATATATGATGTTCTTTTAAACTTAGTGCTTGTACCTAAAAAAAATCATCAAGGCTATAACAACCTTGATGACTATTAGTTACTTTTCTTCATAAAAAGTTACATTTTTTATTACTATATCTATAGTTCCATCTGGATTCTGCCTTACACTGTATTTCATAGGATCTTCAAAGTCTGATAGATTTCCTTTTAAATCAAATCCATTGTCTGTTTTTATACTTCTCTTTTTAAGCTTCTTTTCAACCCACTTTTTGTCTATATTAAAGCCTTTTTCTAGTCCTTTTTCTTCCATGTGTTCTTTAAAGCTCTCTTTAAGTTCCTCATCTTTCATAGAGTTCTCTACAAAATCGTGTATATCTACTTCGTGTTTCTCTTTTAATGTGTAATTTAATACACTTCTAACCTCTTCTGCATGTTTTATGTCATTGCTTAGAGCATTAGTTATCCAGTTCTCAGCACTATTCTTAAATACCTTTGTTTTATATTTATCATCGTCTATTTTTTCTACATTTAAAAACTCTGTTATAAATTTAGAATCAAGTTCTTCTTTTTCTGAATCTTTGTCTAATAATCTTAAATGGAACTCATCATTTATTCCACTTACTCCTATTATTGCACATTGTTTTTGTCTTACAGTCTCTGGTATACCTATTTCACTTGCTACCATTTGGATATTAAATTTTTCATCTATAAACTCTATTGAATGAGTGTACAATTTTTTGTAGTCTAATTTTATTATAGCTACATTTTTTTCGTCTTTTACAGTGTATAAGCATATTGCTAAATCACAAGATTCTATTTCTGCATTTATTTTCATAACATCAAATAAATATGCTGCAATTTCCTTAGAATTTTCTAAGAATGTGTCTTCATCGTAAATGATTTGCTCACAACAATTTTTTATTACATTATCATTGTAGTCTTTAAAAACAGCTTTTCTTATGTCCTCGTCTTTAGTTACTCTTTTTATTACCTTTTGGAAAAACTTATCTACTTCTTGATTTACTTTTCCTTCAAAATCATTTAGTATAGGTACCTCACTATTTTTATCCAAAACATGGACTATAAACTTATGTATTATCATCTTTCCCACCTCAAATCCTTATATTTATCTTAGTTTTTGTATTAATTCTTCTATGTCTTTTGGTAATTTAGCATTAAAGCTTAATTCTTCTTTAGTTCTTGGTTGTTCAAATTCCAAGCTATATGCATGTAAAGCTTGTCTATTTATAAGGTTTTCATCTACATATCCATATAACTCATCACCTATTATACCATGACCTATGTATTCCATATGAACTCTTATTTGGTGTGTTCTTCCTGTTTCTAATTTTACCTCTAAAACTGTAGCATCTTCTAATCTTTCTAGTACTTTATAGTGAGTACGTGATGCTTGACCTCTTTCATCAACTACTCTTTTTATACTTTCTTCTGTAGATCTGTATATAGGTTGATCTATAGTACCTTCATCTTCTTTTACTATTCCTTTGACTACAGTTATATAAGTTTTTTCAACTTTGTTTTCTCCCATATCCAAAGATAGAGCATGATGTGCATATCCACTTTTAGCAACTATTACTAGTCCTGATGTATTCATATCTAGTCTGTTTACAAATCTAATTTTTACTTCTTCGTTTTTCTTAATTATATAATCTGTTACTCCATTTGCAATAGTATTATCAAAATGACTTTTAGTTGGATGTACTACCATAAATGGAGGTTTATTTACCATTATTATATCAAAATCATCATATAATATATCTAAATTTAAATCTTGTGGCTCAAATTTAGCTCTTTCCTCTTCTATTTTTACTTCTATTAAATCGCCTTTTTTTATTTTTGTACTAGGCTTTTTAAATATACCATTTACTAGTACGGTTTGATCTCTTTTCATCTTAGATAATGCTCTAACTGAAAAACTTAATTTATCTAATAGTATTTCTTTTAGAGTTGAATCTTCTTTTGATGTATATGAAATAACATTATACTTTTGATTTTCTTTTTTGAACAATTCTACACCTGCTTTCCTTAAGTCATAACATTACTATTTTATACTATTTTTAAATAATAGATAAGTACTTTTTATCATTAAAAAGCTTTAGGCTATAATAACCTAAAGCTTTTTTAACTAACTTTTTAGCTAACTTTTTTTAACTCTTGTTTATTATTGCCTATAAATACTTTATATAATAATATAAATGCAAATAAACAACATACTCCACCTAGTAAAAATGGTAGTTTATTTCCGTAATCAAATATAAATCCTGATACTAAAGAACCTGTAACCATACCGATAGCTTTAAATGACCCTTGTATTCCCATTACTTCTCCATAATTATTTTTAGCTAATTTAGAGACAATACTTTGTTGTAATGGAGTAATTAATGCACTTGAAGCAATGAACATCGCTAAGAATATTAATGCTACAATCATATTTGAACTTAAACTCGAAATTACTATAGAAATTCCTGCAATACCTAAAACAGCTACTATAGTTTTATTTTCATCAAACTTTTTACCTAAATAAGGATTTACGAATAAATTCATCATCAACGCAATTACTCCAGCTATAGCCATTACTATACCATTTACTATTGTCGGCATATTAAGCACTGATTCTACGTAGAAGTTTATTGTTGAGTTGTACGATGTAGTCGCAATTGTAGCAAGAGTCATTATTATCATCATTATACCTATTATTGACTTTAAATCTATTGATTTTTTTCCTGGTTTTAAGTGTTCTAAATATATTTTTACTTCTTTAGATTTATTTTCTATAGTTTCATCTAGTAATAAATATATACATACACCTACTAGAATAGTAAGAACAAACTGAGTAATAAAGGCATATTTATATCCAAATCCTCCGATTGCACCACCTAAAAGAGCACCACATGAACTTGCTATAGACATTGTAGCTGTATGGTATGACATATACTTAATTCTTTCTTCCTTCGTAGATACATCACTTACATAAGCTATAGAGCCAGTCATAAATCCTACAGATAAAGCCCCTCCTAATATTCTAAATAAAAGAATTAATGTGGATGTTTGTGCAAGCCCAAAACCAAGTTGACTTATTCCATAGCCAATTACTCCTATTATTAATACCTTTTTTCTTCCCTTAGCATCTGATATTGAACCCCAAATTGGAGCCATAACGAATTGAGCTATTGCCATTGTAGAATATAAAACTCCAAACATATAAGTTGGTAATCCTAAAGTATTTATTAATGTAGGTGTTACTGGATGAGCCATGTTAAATGTAGTCATTGTTATAAAATTTATAAATAGAATCTTGTTTATTTTGTTTTTATCCATGTCTTAACCTCTACTTATTTTGTCTTTGTATACTGCATATTTTGTACCTTATATAATAACACAAAAGCCTACCAATTTGGTAAGGCTTTTATGTTATTATATAAAATTTTTATAGATTATCTAAGCTTTCTTTTAAATCTGCTATAATATCCTTCACATCTTCTAAGCCAACAGATAACCTTATAAGCCCATCTGCTATGCCTGCTTCTAATCTTTCTTCTTCACTATATGGTGAATGTGTCATTGATGCTGGATGTTGAATTAAGGTTTCACAATCACCTAAACTAACTGCAAGAGTACATAGCTTCAATGAATTTAGTAGTTTCTTTCCTGCTTCTACTCCACCTTTTACTTCAAAAGATATCATTGCACCAGGAAATCTCATTTGTTTTTTAGCAAGTTCATATTGTGGGAAACTTTCTAGCCCAGGATAGCTTATTTTTTCTACATTTTTATGACTTTCTAAGAATTTTGCTACCTCTAGTGCATTTTTACAATGTCTTTCCATTCTTACATCTAATGTTTTCATACCTCTTATTATCAAATAAGCATCAAATGGACTAAGTACTGCCCCTGTCATATCTTTAACTCCAAAGAATCTTACCTCATCAATAAACTGTTTTTTGCCAACTACTATACCTGCAATAACATCTCCATGCCCATTCAAGTATTTAGTTGCTGAATGAATAACTACATCTGCTCCCAACTCTATTGGTCTTTGAATATAAGGTGTGGCAAAAGTATTATCTACAAATACTAAACAATTCTCTACTTTTTCATGTGCAATATCTGATATCGCTTTTATATCTACAAGTTTAAGGTCTGGATTTGCTGGTGATTCTAAGTACACTACCTTTGTATTTTCTTTTATTGAATTTTTTACGTCTTCTAAATTAGATGCATCTATAAAAGTAACGTCTACTCCAAATCTAGTAAGCCCATGGTTTAATAAAGCAAAGGTACATCCATATAAAGTCTTGTCAGCTAAAACATGGTCTCCTGCTTTTAAAGCTGTCCAAAGCGCTGCTGATATTGCCCCCATACCAGAAGCTGTTGCTATAGAAGCTTCTCCACCTTCTAAAACAGAAATTTTTTCTTCTAATTGAGTAAGAGTTGGGTTTCCTAGCCTTGTATAAATATAACCTTCCTCTTCTAAGGCAAATCTTCTCCCACCTTGTTCTACATTGTCAAATATAAATGTTGATGTTTGATAAATTGGTGTTGTTAAAGCTCCACACACTGAATCTTTTTTATAGCCTCCATGAATTGCCTTAGTTGAAAAACTCATTTCTTCTAGATTTTTCATAATAAGTACCCCCCTTAATATAAAGTTAGATTATCCTTTTATTTTAATGCTCTACTTTAATTATAGTATTATATTTCTTTTATGTAATAAAATTCTTCTATATACGTTCCTATTTAAATAATAATTGTTATTTCGAATTATTAAATTATGCTATAATACAAAGTATAAAGGGGTGTAAAGATGAAAAGATTTGTAACTATAAATTCAAACCAAGTATATAAGTCCCTTGAGACTAAAGAGCTACTAACTAAAAAATTAATATCTGAAGGCTTTGATGTAAAAGATTATTTCCATCCAGATACAGAATTAGTTGTATCCATTGGTGGAGATGGTTCTTTTTTGAAGACTGTACATGATTTTAACTTTCCTAATGTTCCTGTAGTTGGAATAAATACTGGTCACCTTGGTTTTTTTGCAGATATCAGTCCTGACAACATAGACACGTTTATTGACGCTTATAATAATAATGATTATATTATACAAGGTATATCACTTATTGAAGCTGAAATATTCTCACATGAATGCTGTGAGAATATTTATGCTATTAATGAAGTTGTAATCAGAGGAGATAAGTCTAGAGTTATACATTTAGATTTAAAGGTAAATGATAAGCATATACAAGATTTTGGAGGCGACGGCTTAATTATATCGACACCTACTGGTTCTACTGCCTATAACTATTCTGCTCGTGGTAGTATCGTAGATCCTAGTTTAAACCTTATGCAACTTACTCCACTTCATCCAATAAATACAAATGCTTACCGATGTTTTACATCTAGTATAATATTTTCTAGTGAGTCTATAATAAACATAGCACCAGAATATAGGTTTGAAAATTCCATTTTAGTAGTTGTAGATGGGGTAGAGCATAGATTTAGCGATGTATCTGATATTAAAATATTTGTATCAGATATTAAGGTGAATTTACTTAGAATGTCTAATTATGAGTTTTGGAGTAGAGTCACTGAAAAATTCTTATAACTATACTTAGGAGGCAATACATATGAAAATTGGCGTAATGAGCGATACTCATGGAAGTCTACTTTATTTTGAAAAAGCTCTAGATTCATTATCTGAATGTGATGTTATACTTCACGGTGGAGATGTATTATATCATGGTCCTAGAAATGATATCCCTGAAGGATATAATCCTAAAGGTATTATTGCTAAAATAAATGAAGTTAATAATATACTTATTACTAGAGGAAATTGCGATGCTGATGTAGATCAAATGGTTATAAATCATCCAATCCAAGGACCTTATGTTATGAGTCAATTTGGAGAAGTTAGAATTATTATGACTCATGGATATACTGAGTCTAAAGATGAAACAATAAAAAAGGCTAAAAGTATGGGTGCTGATATTTTAATATTAGGACATACTCATGTTAAAGAGTTATATTGTGATGAAAATTTAATTGTTTTAAATCCAGGAAGTACTTCTATCCCAAAAGACGGAACTCATTCTATCGCAATTATAGATATAATTCAAACCGAAGATGAGCTTGATATGAATTTTAATTTAATAGATATTAATACAGGCAGAATTATAAAAATAAATAATAAAGATTAAAGAACAAAAAGGTGTCAAGATTAAACTTGGCACCTTTTTGTTCTTTAGTAATTAATAATATTAACTTTATATTTGAGCGTATTTTTCCGCTATTTTTACTATTAGTTTAGAGCATTTTTCCATAGTACCTACTGGTACACATTCATTTTTACTATGGAAGTTTAATCCTCCAGTAAATATGTTAGGACAAGGAAGTCCCATAAATGATAATCTTGCTCCATCTGTACCACCTCTTATTGGTATTATAAGTGGGTCTATTCCAACTTCTTTCATAGCTTCTTCTGCTATATCAACTATAAATTTAACTGGCTCTACTTTTTCTCTCATATTGAAGTATTGATCATTCATATCTAAAGTAATTCTACCATTGTATTTTTCATTTAACTTATTTATTGTTTCTTCCATATAAGCTTTTCTTTTTTCGAATTTTTGCTTATCATGATCTCTTATTATATAAACCATAGTAGCTTTTTCAACATTTCCATTTAGGTCGTTTAAGTGATAGAATCCTTCATATCCTTCTGTAGTTTCAGGTCTTTCACTTGTTGGGAACATTTCTGATATTTCTGCAGCTATATGTAAAGCGTTTACCATTTTATTTTTAGATGCTCCTGGATGTACATTTCTGCCTTGTATTGTTATAGTAACACCTGCAGCATTAAAGTTTTCATATTGAAGCTCGCCTTCAATTCCACCATCAATAGTATAAGCATATTTTGCTCCAAATTTTTCTACATCAAATAAATTTGCACCTCTGCCTATTTCTTCATCTGGAGTAAATCCTATTTTTATATCTCCATGTTTAATTTCAGGATTGTTAACTAAATATTCTATTGCAGTAACTATTTCTGCTACTCCAGCCTTATCATCAGCACCAAGTAAAGTTGTACCATCAGTAACTATTAAATCTTCACCCGCAAATTTAGTAATCTCTGGATAATCTTTAACACTTGTAATTATATTTTGCTCTGAATTTAAAACTATGTCTTTTCCATCGTAATTTTCAATAATCCTCGCCTTAACATCTTTACCGCTAACATCTGGTGCTGTATCTAAATGAGATATAAATCCTATAGTTTCTGCACCTTCTACATTCCCTTTTAATGTTGCCATAACATAACTATTTTCATCTACATTTGCATCTTCAAGCCCTAATAATTTTAATTCTTCTACTAAATAATTAGCAAAAACTCTTTGACCTTCAGTTGATGGACAATTAGAATTTTTAGGATTTGCCGTTGTATCAAACGTAACATATTTTAAAAATCTTTCTACTACATTTTTTCTCATCTTTAGTACCTCTTTCTTTTTTTCATTATGTGAAAATTCTTATTTTCTTAATCCTATTTTTATCTAGGCTTTCTATGCAGAACTTTATATTTTCTACTTGTATTACTTCATTCTCTTCAGGTAATCTTCTTAAGTAACCTATTATAAATCCACCTATAGAATCAAATTCTTCAGATTCTAATTTAACGCCTATAAGTTCATTAACATCACTTATTTTTGTACTACCCTCTACTATATATTCATCCTCTTTTATTACTATAATCTCCTCATCTTCTTCATCATATTCATCTTCTATATCCCCAACTATAACTTCTACTAAATCTTCTATAGTTATAAGGCCTGAAGTTCCACCATATTCATCTACTACTATAGCCATTTGACTTTTTTCTATTTTCATTTCTTCTAATAATTGAGTAATTTTTTTAAATTCATATGTGAAAAACGGTTCTCTAATGTAATTATTAATATCAAAATTTTCAATTTCTTTATCAGTTAAAAATATTACATCTTTTATATTCAATATACCTATAACATCGTCAATTGAGTCATTGTACACAGGCATTCTACTTAATTTTTCATTTTTAAACATTTCTATTATTTCATCATAGCTATCTTCACTACTAATGGCAACCATATCTAGTCTTTGAACCATCGCTTCTTTCGCTTGCATATCTCCAAATTGGAATACATTATTTATTATTTGTCTCTCTTCTATTTCTAATACTCCTTCTTCATGACTTACATTAACCATAGTTCTTAGCTCTTCTTCAGTTATATATGGTTGATTGCCTTTATTTTCTACACCAATTAATTTAAATATTACTCCTGTTATTAAATTAAATACCCATACTACAGGTCTTAATATAAAAATTATTACCTTTATTGGCTTAGATACTAAAATAGCAACTTTTTCTGAGTTGTTTGCTGCAATAGTTTTAGGGGTTATTTCTCCAAATATTAAAACTAATATTGTCATAACTAAAGTAGCTACAGGAACTCCTTCTGGTCCTAACAATGTTATAAATAATGATGTAGATATAGATGTTGCAGCTATATTTACAACGTTATTTCCAACTAATATAGAGCCTAATAAACTATTTGGATGTTCTATTAAGTCAGCTACTAGTTTTGCTCCTTTTACTCCTTCATCTTGCATATGCCTCATTCTTATTTTACTTAGTGACATTAACGAAGTTTCAGATGCAGAAAAAAAACCTGAGCCTATAAGTAATATCACCAAGATTATAATTTGAATTAAAATACTGGTTCCTTCCAACCTTTACCACTCTCCTAGTTTTTATTTTTGATGTCAATATAGATTATATCATATTTAATTTGTATTTGGAAATTAATACAAGTAACTACTATTTCTTTTGTATTTTAATTTATTATTCCCTTGCTAGCCTAGTAATTATTTATTAATGAGCATTATATATGCAATAAATCTCTTTAAAAATAAAATATATTATTTGATTTATAAAATAATTACTATATTCACATACTAATACTATATTTATATAAAACCTTTAAAAAAAAATATTCTATACGTATATAAGAAATAGGTAAATCATTATCAATATATTAGGAGGTTAAATTTATGAAAGATTTATTAGAAAAAGGCGCAGTATTACAAAGAGACAAAGAAACATACGCTATAGCACCTCACCTTCCCGCTGGATTAGTAAGTCCTGACCAACTTAGAAAAATAGCTGATGTTGCTGATAAATACCAAGTTGCTGCTATAAAGGTTACTGCTGCACAACGTATAGCTATAGTAGGATTAAAAGAAGATGATATAGACAATGCTTGGGAAGATTTAGGTATGAAACCAGGTGCTGCAATAGGTTTATGCGTTAGAAGCGTTAAAACTTGTCCTGGTACAACATTCTGTAAAAGAGCTTTTACAGATTCAGTATCTATTGGACTAAAATTAGACGAAAGATATCATGGTATGGATATGCCTAATAAATTAAAAATAGGTGTAAGTGGTTGCCCAAATAGTTGTAGTGATAACCATACTCGTGATATAGGTATAATGGGTACTCCTAAAGGATGGACAGTGTTTGTTGGCGGCAAAGGTGGTACTATTCCTAGATTAGGAGATAAATTAGTTATGAGTATACCTGATGATAAAATATTAGAATTAATTGATGAAATTGTAAGTGTGTACGCTAAAAATGCGACAGGAAAACAGCGTATAGGTACTTACATAGACAAAATAGGCTTTGATAACTTCAAATCTATGATTAACTTAGAAAAATATATAAAATAATTGTTTTCTTTTGTTATTTTGTGTCACTTTTTGTTCTTATTGCATATGTTATATTAAGAGAAGCTTAAGTAGAGGTTTCTCTTACAAGATTTAATAATATGAATATCAAAACTCCTGTTAATATTAATGATCGGATAAATAAATATCTTTCCCCCCCAATATTCTAAGTCACCTATTCCCCCCCTGATAGGTGACTTTTTTTACGCTTAAATAAATTATATTAACTCAAAAACTGTGAGTAGGTTGCTATATTTAAGCAAAGTCAACATACTTAGTAAAAGTAAAAAAATATTTTTAGCAACGCGCAGAGCCGTTGGCGATATGAAGTGTTCCGCCGACAGGTCACTCAAGCGAAGCGAATTTTTATATTTAAAAATGTATATAATTTAGAAATTTGCTAATAATTATATATGAGAGCGGAAATTATATATCTCTCCCCCTAATAAGTATATATATTTAAGGCGTCTACAATCTCCCCCTTGTAGACGCCACTTTTTTATATTCAATCTTTAATTATATTCAATCTTTACTTTTGATCCTTCTTCTGGAGTATTTTCTTCTATTATTAATTTTATTGGAACTCTATCTTTAATCTCATTAGCATGGCTTATTATTCCAATGCTTAACTTATCATTTTGTAGTCTTTCTAGACCATCTACAACGATTTGTATATGTTCCTCATCTAATGAGCCAAAACCTTCATCTATAAAGAAGCATTCTAGCGGAGAATCTCCTTTTAGCTTAATTTGTGATGATACTTCTAATGCTAAACATAATGAAACTAAAAATTCTTCTCCTCCTGATAATGTATCTATACTTCTTGATTGGCCATTATTAAAATTATCACATATTATAAATCCTGCATAAGAGTCAATCTCTAACTTATATCTTCCTTTAGTCATTTTTCCTAATTTGTCATTTACTCCTGATGCTATATTTTGTAACTTGCTAATTGCAATATATTCTACAAATTGTTTTTGTTCTATAGCTTCATATAAGTCTTTCAATAAATTCACCTTATTTTGTACTATTATTAACTTTTTCTCAAGCTCTTCAACTTTTTTTATAGATTCTTTTAATATAATCAAGTTTTGTTGTTTAATTTCAATTTTATTAGATATATTCTCGACCTCTACTTTTGTATTATAAATATTATCTTTTGTATTTTTAAACTCTTCTTCTTTAACTCTCCTACCTGAGAGAACATCTCTCATTTCTTTTATTTTTATATCTAATATTTTTTGTTCTTCCTCATACTCCATTATTTCACTCTGCAATAATCTTGTATGGTCTGGATCTAGCAATGCCCTTTTAACTGCATATAAGTTTTCAAATTTATAGTCTCTTAAAAGTTGATTTAGTGTTGATTCCTGTATTTTTTGTTCATCTTTAGATGTTTTCAATTGACCTTCTATATTTGATTTTTCTGTTGAGTACTTTTCATATTCAATTCGTTGTTCTTCTAATTTATTTTTTATTATTTCTTCTTTCGTTATTAAATCTTTTATTTTTTTTTCTATATTATTTAATAATACACTAGAATCCTCTCCCTTAGTTATAGATATTACTTCCTTATATTTATCTTCTTTAGATTTATGTTTTTCTTCATATTTTTCATTGTTTTTTATTAACTCTAGCTCTATCTGATGTAATTGACTTTGATATTCTCTTATCGCTTCATCTACTTCATCTCTATTTCTAATTACTTTTAAATATTGATTATTTAATTCTTCTATTATTTTTTCATTTTTGTTTATTTCATCTATCTTATCAAATAAATTTGATACTTTTAATGTTGCTTTTAATACTAAATATGGTTCTCCAATTAGCTTAAATTTTTCCTCTAACAGATCAATTTCTTCTTTAATTTCTGTTGTATAAATTTTTAAACTTTTTATTTTTTCTATTATTTTAATTTCTTCTTTTTCTATTCTATATTTTTCTTCATTAAATTTATTTACGTTTATAGTTATCTCTTCTTTGTCTTTATTCCATTTGTGAATACTATCTTTTAATAAATCTAATATTCTTTTATCTTCTTGTAATCTATTGTGTATTTCACTGTAACTATTTTCTCCAAGCTTAACTTTTAATTCTTCGATTTCTTTAAATTTTATTTTTTCTAAAATAGTATTTGCTATTAATTCTGAGTTTAAACTTTCTAGTTTTAGCTTAGTGCTACTTTCTTCTAATTTTAATTTATCTAATTTTTCTTTAGTAATTATAATTTTTATATCATCGTTTACATCGCTATAACTTGTATGATGTCTTGATCCGCATACGGGACAAGGCATATTTTCTTTTAGTTCTTTTTTTAATTCACTTACTAAATTTAAATATCTTAACTTGTCTGTCTCTTTTTCTAATACTAATATATTTTCGCTAATATACTCTAGCTTTTCATGTAATACTTTTGTTTCTCTTTCATTATTGTATTTTATTTCTATTACTTCATTTAACTCTTTTTGTATTTTATTTTTTATTTCTTCGTTTTCTTTAAAAGAATATAATTTCGCTTTTAAGTTAACTACATATTCTGTTTTATTTACTATATCTTCATTTTTTCCTGGAGACTTATTCATAAGTTTTTCATACGATTCAATTGTAGTATTTAATTTTACAATTATATTATTTTTATCTCTTTCAATGTATTTACTTTTCAAATTTAATTCTTCTAATTCTTTATTTAGTTGTTCAAATTTATTTATTTTATGCTCTTTTTCTTCTATTATTTTGTTGTATTCTTTTTCATACTCATATGCAGTAAAAATTTTTTCTTTTAGTTCTTGACTCATTTTAAGTTTTATTATATTCTTTTCAATCTCTTTAATTGATTTAATACAAACTTTTTTTTTAGCTTGATATTCTACTTTTACTTTTTCTAAGTTATGTTTTTTGTTGGTTAACTGTTCATTATTTTCTTTTAAATATCTTAGTTCTTTTTCTAAATTAATTAAGTCTTTTTCTAATTCTTTGGCTCTTTCTAACTTTATCTTATCTTCGCTTAGTTTAGATAATTTTTCATTTTTAAATTTATAAGCTTCTTCATACTTATTTTTACTTAATAAAAGTTGTTGATTTAAATTTTCTAATTTTTTTTGTAAAAATTCAAATTTAAAATTATCCTCTTCGATTTTCTTTTCTAGATTTTGAAGTGTAAATATATGAGGATTTATTTTTCCACTGTTAATCGCATGTTCTAATTGATTTTTCTTAATCTGCATTGAATCAATTTTTAAATCTAGTTCTTTTTTTCTAACTTCATATTTTTTTAACTTATTTTGTTGTTCATAAATTAATTTGTGTTCTTGGTGAGTCTTTATTAATAATTCTAAATCATTATTTAATTTACTTTTTTGTTTTTTTAAATCTTCTAATTCTTTTTCTTTATAATTGTAAGTTGATTCATTAACTTCTTCATATTTGTCTAATTCAGCTTTAATATATCTTTGATTTTGTAACTCACTTTCTTTTTTTATTTTTACTTTATTTATTAGATTTTCACCATATTTTTCTAGATTAAAAATCTTCTCTAATATATCTTTTCTTTCATTTCCTTCTGATTTTAGAAAATCATTAAACTTTCCTTGTGGAATTACTACCGTACTTACAAATTCTGTTTCACTTAATCCTGTAATTTGAATTATTATGGTATTCACATCTGTCACACTATCTGCAATGATAGTTTTGTCATAATTATTATGTAATTCTAATAATACCGCCTTAGAGTTTTTCTCACTATTTATATCCCTAGTAATAGTTCTATTTATCTGGTATTTTCTTTTAGAGTTTTTACTTCCTATTTCAAACTCAAATAATATTTGAGCTTTGTCGCAATTGCTGTTTATATATTCTTTATCTTTTTTTGATGTAATTCCGTACATAGCTATTGTTATAGCATCTAGTATAGTAGATTTTCCACTACCTGTTTTTCCAAATATACCAAATAATTTTCGTTCTGTTAATTTTTCAAAATCTATAGTTGTATTTTCTATATAACTATTTAGTCCTTTTATCTCTAGCTTAATCGGCTTCATATTTTGATTCACCTTCTTCATTTGTTATCTCTAAAAACAAGTTTATAAGTTCTCCTCTAGGTTCAACACCCTTACTATAAGAATAAAATTCTTTAAATATTTCTCCCCTAGATTTTTCTTTTATATTTTTACTTTCATATTCATGATTTAAACTTTTATTTCTATTTATTTCTACAATATTATCTAATGTTTCTTTCATATTTTTTATAAGATATTGTGGCACTGCTTCTTCTGTGTTTATATCAAAGTAAGACCAAATATTGCGGTCTTTGTTTTTATTACATATTTCTAAAGCTTCCTTAACACTACTACAACTAAATACCTCTATCGGCTTATAGTTGTTAAAATATATATCTTTTACATCTGGCGTTTTACCTACTTTTATATCAACTAAATATATACCTTTTAATTGGTTATGCTCACTTTTGCTATATTGTATTGGAGAACCACTATAATAAGCATTTAAGTATTCTGATACTCTTTGCATCTTATGTAAATGACCTAATGCTATGTATTGAGCATTTTTAGGTAAGTTTTTTTTGTCAACTTCTAAATATTCACCTAAAATCCTTTCTGATTCTGTATTTTCACATCCTATTACTTTTAAATGTCCTATCGCAATATTAATTGAATCATCCGTAAAGTTTTGCTCGAGGCTTGCAAATAAGTCTCCTATTTTTTTTGTATATGATTCTTTACTTTTATAATCCTTAATTTTTGCGTATATAATTTCATTTAGTTCTCTTTCACTTAGGTATGGAAGCATTATTATTGTAACTTTTTCACCTTTTATACTTAGTTTAATACAGCTTTCTTTAGATTCTAATATTTCAAATCCCTTGTATTTTAATAATTCAAGTTTACTATTTATATCTTCTAATATTATTATGCCTTGGCTATATACTAAAGGGTTTGCTGCTGATAATTTCTTTGAGTTGTCATTATTTCCTGATATTATTAGAACACATCTTTGTCCATTATTTGATAGTTTTAATACTGTTTCATAGAATAGTTTTTCTACTTTTGGCGTTGGATTTGAGGTGTCATATATATCTCCTGCTATTATAACCATATCTACGTCATTTTCTTGTACTATTTCTATAAATTCTTTGCAAAATTGTTCTTGTTCTTCTATTCGGCTATGTCCATCTAAGTTTTTACCTAAATGCCAATCCGATGTATGAATAAATTTCATCTCTATCCTCCAACTTCTACAACTTTATGATTAAATTTATATGTTTAATTATTCCCTTAATATTTTGATTATATCACAAAAAAATATCACTAAACTTTTTTAACCATTAATAACGCACTTACAAGCGGATTGTTATGAAAATGCATTAAGTGTATATCCATAGATATACACTTAATATAAACTTAATATATTTTTTTCTTCAATATCAACTATCGGCAATTATTCCTATGCCTTGATTATATACAAATACCTTCATCTATTCCAAATAAATATACCCACATTTCTTTTACTTCTTTTCCTGTAAGTTTTTCTACAGCTTCACCGTATAAGTCTAATTGTTTCTTATATTTTTTTACTACTTCTGATTTATTTTCTTCTGTTACATAATCGGTTTTATAATCTACGATTATTATTTTGTCATCTTCTTCAAAATAAGCATCTATAATACCTCTTAACATAATAGTTTCCTCATCGTAAATTTCTAGCGCATCTTCTTTTATTAACTCATCTTGAAGATATACATCCTTCATCTTTACTCTAGAGTAAATAGCTTGTTCTTTTTTGATAAAATTTGATGCAAGCATTCTTTTTCCTATCTCTGATTTGAAGAATTTAAAAATGCTATACGGATTAATAACAGAGGCCTGTTTTTCTGTTAAGCTTCCTCTTTTTATAAATTCCTTAATTTGCTCTTCTATTGCTTGGACATTATTTATTCTATTGGTATCTATTAGTTCCATAACTAAATGGACTATAGTACCTCTCTGGGCACCTGTTATTTTTTCTTTACTTTCTAATTCTTGCATAAACAATGGCTTTTTTAAGCTTACTTCTTGAGTAAACATCTCTTTTGCATACTCATCTTCATAGTTGTTTTGTATTTTTTTAATTTCTGTTACAGATATACTTGCAGGCTTAGTTATACATGCCTTATGAGGATATTCATAATCTAACTTTTCTTTTATTTTTTCATAGTATTCTGTAGATGGATTTTCTATATCTAGTTTTGATAATACTTCTTCTATGCTTTCTTTCTCTTCATCTTCTTTTGATTCTAATACAATATCTTCTTTGTACCAAAGTTTTGTGTCCCATCTTGAATTATGCTCTTCCACTCTATCTATTTCTATATCCATTGTTTCTCTTATACTTTCTAAATCTTTATGTTTTATTACTGAGGGCATTATCCAATCTAAAAAAGTCTTGCCTTTTAACACTTTATATTGAGATATTGGTGCATTTGATTCTACTCCACTCGCCCATAATTTTAAGCTTTTTTCTAAATTTCTAGTAGCTCCAGTTATTATTAGCTTTTCTTTTGGTCTTGTAAATGCTACATATAAAACTCTCATTTCTTCAGATAAGTTTTCTACATTTATTTTACTTTTCAATGCCTCTTTCGCTATACTTGGATAAGATATTCTTCTTTTATAATCTACTAGTTGAGGTCCGTATCCTAAATTATGGTGATATAATATATCTTTCCTAAAGTCTTGTGTATTAAACTTTTTCCCCATTCCCGAACATATTACCACAGGGAACTCTAATCCTTTACTTTTATGTATACTCATAATTCTAACTACATTGGCATTTTCTCCAAGAGTTTTTGCACTACCCATATCTGTATTAGATTTTTTTAGCTTAGCTACAAAGTTTATAAAATTAAAAATACCTTTAAAACTTGTTTCTTCAAATTGTTTAGCTCTTTCAAATAATATTTTCAAGTTAGCTTGTCTTTGTGAACCTCCTGGTAATGCCCCTACATATGCAAAGTATCCTGTTTTTGTATATAAGTACCATAAGAATTCATCTGTACTCATGTATAAAGATTTTTCTTTGTAGTTTTCTAGCTTATTTAAGAAATCTATACACTTTTTTCCTACTTCACTTTCCTCTTGGCTTAATCTTTCTAGTGCTTCAAAAATACTCATTTCTTCATCTTGTAATCTTATCTCTATTAACTCTTCTGGAGTAAATAGAAATATGGGAGATTTTAGTACTGCTAAAAGAGGTATGTCTTGCATTGGGTTATCTATTACTTGAAGTAAAGATAACATTGTCTTTATTTCTATTGTATCAAAATAACCAACACCTATATCTGCATAAGTTGGTATGTCCATATTCATAAGTTCATCTGCAAATACTGGTGCCCAAGCCGAAGTTGCTCTAAGTAGTATTACTATATCTTTAAATTCTACTGGCCTATAATTACTTAATTTTTTATCAAATACCTTTTGAATTTTTCCATCTTCTTTTTGGTTCATTAAATCTTTTATTATTTTTCCTACCATTCTAGCTTCAAGCTGAATGTTATCTATTTCTTCTTCAGTTTCAACAGCTTCTTCATTATGTTCATTAGATTCTTTAGTATCTTCTTTATCTTCTTCTTTTGAGTCTTTGTCTTTATTTTGTATTAAATGAATTTCTGAAGCTCCGCCTACAATAGTATTTTCATCTTCATTTTCCATAAAACTAGCACCAAGGTTAAGTCTTTCTTTTTCTGTATACTCTATTTCTCCTATATTTTTACTCATAATGTTTTCAAAAATATAATTTGCACAGTCTACAACTTCTTCTCTACTTCTAAAATTTTTGTATAGCATTATCTTTCTATTTAAACTACTTTCTTCTTCATCATAGTCTGCATATTTTTTTAAAAATATCTCTGGCTTAGCTTGTCTAAATCTATAGATACTTTGTTTTACATCCCCAACCATGAATCTATTTGGTATTTTTGTTTTTGCAATAGTACCAAGTAATACTTCTTGTACGAGGTTGCTATCTTGATATTCATCTATAAATATTTCATGGAATTTGTCTATGTATCCTGATGCTACATCACTTGGTGCATCATTTCCATTTTCATCTTTTTGTATAAGTATTTTTAAAGCAAAATGCTCTATATCACTAAAATCTATTATTCCTTTTTCTCTTTTTTGATTATCATAAGCCTTTTCAAATTTTAATATTGTATCTGAAATAGCTCTTGCTACTTTATGTAAATATCTAAGTTCTTCTTCTATTTGTTCATTTTCTTTTCTAAATATAGAAACCGCCATATTTTCAATAGATGATTTCGCATCTTTTCTAACTGTATCTGCTTTTTTCTTTAGCTCTCCAATATATTCTGAAGCATCTTTTGGAATTCTTTTTACACCTTTTCTATAGTCTTCAAATTTTACTGAGGACATAGCTATATAAGATTCTTCCCAAGATTTCTCACAAGCTTCTAATATTATTTTTACTTTTGTGTAATCATTTCTAAACTTAGCTATATAAGTTTCAAGTTCTTCTATTTCTTCTATCTCTTCTAGTGCTTTTCTCATGTTTACTTCCATACCACTTACTTCTATTTTTATGGTATCTAGTATGGCTTTTGCCCAAATAGAATTAGAAAAATCAAAGTCATCATCTATATTAAATTGTTCAGCACTAAATTCTAACCATTCTTTTGGATTAGGGGAAGCCATTGCAAAGTTATAAATACTTAGTATAATACTTTGTATATTTGTATCGCCTCTTTTTTCAGCATAGCTTTCCACTAAATTTAAGAAATCTTCGTCTTGTTCTTCATAAAGTTGTTCAAATACTTCTTCTATCGCTTCTTGTTTTAATAAGGTACATTCTGTAGTATCCCCTATTCTAAAGTTAGGGTCTAGATTTATTTTGTGGAAGTTAGATTTTATAACCTCTAAACAAAATGAATGTATTGTAGTTATACTTGCCTTGTTTAGCAATACAAGTTGATTTTGAAGATGCTTATTTTCTGGATCTTTATCTAATGCCTTTCCTATAGCATCCCCTATTCTCTCTCTCATTTCTGAGGCTGCTGCATTTGTGAATGTAACCACAAGTAATTTATCTATATCTATAGGATTTTCCTTATCTAATATCATCTGTATAATACGCTCAACAAGTACCGCTGTTTTACCTGAGCCTGCCGCTGCTGCTACAAGTAAGTTACCATTTCTATTGTCTATTACCGCTTGTTGTTCTTTTGTCCATTTAGGAGAGCTCATTATTTTTTTCCCCCTTTCATCATGTCGATTATATCATCATCACTTTTTTTGTTTATTATTTTATAATTGTTATCCTTTAAACTACTGTCAAACTGGCATATTGATGAATAGTTACAAAAAGTACATGGAACTTTGTCCTTATATTTATATGGTCTTATATCTATGTCTCCACTTAACATTTCTTTACATATATCCTTAATTGTGTGTTTTACATATTTTCTTATTACTTCAAACTCATCATTAGTTACACCCTTAGTACTTTTTCCTAATGTTCCATCTTTATTAATACTAGCTGGTATCACTAATGAAGTAGCTTTATCACCAGTATCTAAGGATTTGTCCATTTCTTTAATTATCTTAGAATCTTTTATAAGTAGACCTTGCATTTTTAAATCCTTTAGTATTTTTTCTCTTATTTCATCATCATCTTTATTTTCATCAAACTTAGCTATAGGGTCATCTATTTTTGAGTAAAGTATTGCTGCTGGACTTAAATTACTTCCACTTTCTAATATTGCATCTAGATATACTAGTAACTGAAGCTGTAGACCATGATAAACCTCTGTTAAACTTATACTTTTATCACTCGACTTATAGTCAATAATTCTTATGTACTTTCCTTCTTCATTTTCAAACTCATCTATTCTATCTATTTGACCTCTTAGATTTATTTCTTCACCATTCTCTAATACTATTTTTATAGGAGGATATTTCCCATTTTCACCAAAATTAACTTCATATCCGCTAGGTTCAAATGAACCCTTTTTTATTTGTTCACTTATTATACTTATTGCCGATATAAGCATATTCTTAAGTCTATAAGCAAGATATCTATATCTATCTGAACTTTGTAGTATATATCCTGGTATTTTAGATACTATTTCTTCTACTATTGCAGACACTTTTTCTATTATATAATCAAAATTAATATCTCTCCAGCTTAAACTATCTTTAGCCATTTGTTTTGAAAAAGTATCTAATATATTATGAATAAAGTTTCCTAAGTCTGGTGCAGTAAAAGAGTATTCTTTTCTTTCTTTTGCTTTTAGTCCATACTGAATGAAATATGCAAAAGGACAATTTGAATATCTTTCTAATCTTGATATACTTAAGGATTTATTTTCATATAATTTTTTTATTTTTTCTTCTTCTATTTTTTGCACTTGATTAGTATAATTAAGTCCGCTTATAACCTTTTTAGCTATATGCTCGTATTCTTTATCTTGTGCATAGTATCTATATATATCTAACCATAAATCTTTTATTTCTTTTCCATCATCAAATTCTTTTATTTCATTTATAAGTTCATTAAAAGTTGGAATCTTAGTAGTTATTTTATTTAATATTTCTTCATTTGTTTTAGCTTCTTCTTCTAGTAAATAACTTTTATTAGCTATGTTAGGGAATATCTTTTTTAGCCTTGATATTATAACCGATGGTCTTATAGTTTTTCCCTCATGGTCTGATATTGGATAAGTTACTATTAAATTTTCACTGGTAGATGTAAGTGCTTTATATACTAAGTATTGTTCTTCAAACGTTTTAGTTTTACTATCTATATCAACTTCTACACCTTTTTTGCCTAAGTTTTCTCTATCATTATCATTTAATAAGCTATTATCCTTAGATATTAATGGGAAGGTGCCATCCGTTGTACCTATTAAGTAAAGGTATTTAGTATCAGGGTTTTTCATTCTATCTACGCTACTTACTAATACCTGGTCTATACTTGGAGGTACTAATCCTAATTCATATTCATCAAAGCCTAAGCTGATAAGTTTTATAAACTTATCTAATCTTATAGTTTCACTATCCATAATTTCTACCATTTGGTCAAGTATATCTACTACAATACCCCATACTTGAGAATATTGATTTGCTACATCTAATTCTCCCTTTTCTTTAAAGTTAGCTATTAAATTTTGTATAGTATTTGGCATATTGATATCGATTAAGAATTCATAAATATACTTACAGATATCTTCTACTTTATTTTTTCCCTTCAATTTTTCTTGTAATTTTACAATTGGTTCTAATACTTTATCTTTTATTTCATTTACTCTTTGTTTTAGCTCTATTTCATAATCACTTTCTTTGGCAGATATATTGTAATTAAATGGATATTCCCATTTTTTTTCAAACCATTTTTTACCTTTTATTCCATTTGCAAGTACATAGTTTTCAAGTAAACTAATATCATCATTAGGAATACCTATAAGACCACTTTTTAAATATCTAAACATAGTTTCGTAGTTATATCCTCTATTCTTCATTTCTAATGCTGATATAATAAGAACTATTATAGGGTTACTTTTAGCTTCTCTTTTTTTATCTATAAAATTTGGAATTCCATATTCATTAAATATAGAGTGAATTAAAAAATCATATTTATTTAAATCTCTAGTTGCAATAGTTATATCTTTGTATCTAATTTTTTCATCTCGAATTAGTGATACTATTTCTTTAGCAATTTCTTCTACTTCTGAATATAAATTGTTAAATTCTTTTATTTGTATATTTTTAGTTTCTTCTTTATAGGTTTCATATGGATAAGCATGGTAGTATTTTTCTAAATGTGCAAGTTCATTACTATTTTTAAATCTATTTAATTTACCATTAGCTAAATCGATTGATGGAAGTAACTTTACCCCTTCCTCGTTACACAATTTTATTAACTTTTGATATGTAAATTTAGTTCTAGAAAAAGCATCACTTTTGTTATAAGTAATTTTTTGGGGATTATCTATTGTTAAAGATATACAAACTTCCTTTGCTTGATGAAACAAGCTTCTTAAAACTCTATACTGATTAGGAGTAAATCCAGTATACTCATCTATATATATATATGCATCTTTAAAGCAATCACATAATTCAACTCTTTGAGCCAAAGAATTAAGCATATCTTGAGAATCTATGTAGTTCTCATGCAATCGTTCTTCAAATGCTTTATATATTTTACTTATATCTTTTAATTTTAAGCTTAGTGTTTCATTTTCTAAATCCCCTGCAACAAATTCTAAAGCTTCAGGACTAACACTGTATTGTTTTAGTTCTCCTATAATATCACTTATTGAGCTTACAAAGCCTGACTGTGATGATGATTTAGAGAATATTTCTAATTCTTTACTCACACTTTCTATAGCACTGTAAGTAATCATAGCTTTACCACTAGAATTTATGTTTATATCTGTTAAACCTCCCACATGAGAAAATACTATATTACTCATAGTGTTAAAACTTAGTACTCTTGCCCTTAAAAATTTATCTTTCACTTCTCCTGTAAATAAATTACTCATTCTCTTTTCAATTTCAAAAGTGTATTGTTCTGGAACTAGTAATATTACTGGAGTAGTTTCATTATCTTGAACTCTTTTTTTAATTTCGTCTAGTATATAGGTAGTTTTTCCGCTTCCTCCTCTACCTAATACAAATTTAATACTCATAGTTTTCCTCCTCTAATAGTTGATATTCTACTTCTTGTCCATTACACAATTTATTAAATTCACAAAATTTGCAGTGATTATCATTTTTTACATTATGTAACTCAATATTTCTTATCATTTGTATGTATTGATCTATCCTATTATTATACGAATTATGTATTTCTTCATTATATGATATAGAAACTGGTTCATCTTCAAATTCAGGCTGGTAGTATTTCATAGTCACATCTTCAAAATTTACATCTATATTATATAGTTTTGGAATCACTTCTTTAGCTAAGTACATATAAACTATTGTTTGAATTCTATTTTGTGCATTTTTATAATCTACCTTTTTATTTTCAGTTTTCCAATCCCATATATCTATTTTATTATTGTTTATGACAACTAAATCATATTTTGCAGTTATTGTATTGCCATTTAAGTTGTATCTTATTTCGTATTCTGGTAAATATATAGTTTCATCTTTATTTTCTGATATTATTGGTAATAACTTTTTAATTTTATCCATCCATTTTGTATATTTAAGACTATTTTTTTCATTTATACCTAAAGGTATATTAGAAAAATATCTTTCACATAATAAATGAAATTCACTTCCCATTTGCAAACTTTCGTAGTATTCTCTACTTCCTATATCATCTTTTCTCCAATTTATTTTATCTAGGTATTTATACTTAAACTTTAAAGGGCATGATTTATAGGTATTTATAGAATTTTGACTATATACAAAATTCTTTAATATATTATTCAATTACATCACTCCTCCTTTATTTAATTTCTTTTTTGTGCTATATGCTTTTCAAGCTCTGTCATATATAAAGATATTTTTTGTTCTTTCTTTTTATTTCCAATATCTTTTTCATCATTATACATACTGCAAGATAATATCAACATTTCTTTTGCTCTAGTTATGCCTACATAAAGAAGTCTTATCTTTTCATTTATCAATTCTATTTTACTTTGGTACATATAATTAACTTTTGTTTCTCCATTTACAATAAAATCTATTTCTGATTTTATTATAGCTACTGGATTTTTATATTTTTCTTTTAAATACCATCTTTCTCCTTGAAATTTCTGCTCTATATTATCTGGGAAGTTATACTCTACTAAGCCTAATAAAAATACACAATCCCACTCTAAACCCTTAGATTTATGATAATTACAAATAGTTATACTTCCTGGTTCTGGTTCATATCCATTCATTTCATATACAACATCTATTATATAATTGAACACTCTATTTTTTGTATTAGATAGTATTTCATAAACTTCACCTAGAGTCATATAGGTATTTTCTAAGGATAGGTATTTTATATAAAATGCTACATAGTCAACAATAGCTTTATCTTCTTTTTCTAGATTAAGCTTTTGACCTATGGCTAATATTAGCAAATCTATTTTAGTTGTAGGGTGTTCTAAAAGTTCTCTTATAGCTTTTATTCCTACTATAAAGCCTTTATATACATCACTCTCTACATCTATTATTAAATCTTTATTTTCTCCATTATATAGGATTTCTTCTGTGGTATATTTCCTAACTATTTCAAGAAAATCTTTTTTACCTTGTTCATTTTCACTACGTATAAAAACTTTATCCAAAACAGTTATAAGTTTTTCTATATTATCGCAATTTAATATAAAGTCTATAATGTATGCTATTTTGTTTAGGATTTTTCTTTTATTTAATGAATTTGGACCTAATTCTTCAAACTCCATATTATTATCAGATAATATTTTAGCTATTTGAGTTATCTGATCATTTCTCGGAACTAATATTCCTATACTTTTATCTGGGTATTTCTTTTTAATTCCTTTTGTATAAGCTATAGTTTTTTCTATTTCATCATTCCAAGTTCTATATTTCTTAGTATTTATGCTATAGGCTTCTGGCTTCGGATTTTCCTTGTATCCTTTTCCACTTGGAACAGTTTTTATTTCCATATCTTCTAATGCATTCCTACACTCAACTTGTTTAAAGTCTTCTGTAACATACTTTACTAGCCTATTAGCTAGATCTAGTATATCTTTGGAACTTCTGTTAGACATATCCATTCTGTAACAATTTTCTGATTCTTCTATAAATTCCTTAAAATACTTTGGATCTGAGGAAGAGAATGTTCCTGTAATACTTTGATTTATATCTCCCACTCTTACTAAGTTGTTGTTTTCTTTACATATAAGTTTTATAATTTTACCTTGTATTTCATTTGAGTCTTGGCACTCATCTTCAAAAATATATTTATATCTATTTTGAAGCTTAGCTCTTAGGTTTTCATCAATAGTTAATGCTCTGTACGCTAATATAAGTATATCGTCATAATCTAAAAGCCCTTGTTGTTTAAGCTTTTTATCGTATTCCTTATATATAGGTAGTATTATTTTTAGTATTCCTTTGTAGTCACTAGAGATAATTTCTTCTAGCTTACTTGGATAAATTTCTTTATATTTTAATTCACCTATAGCGTTACCTACTAAATCATAGAATCCGCCTTCCCAAGCATCTAGCATTCTATCTCTCCACTCACCATCTTTTTGTTCCTTGAGAAACCATTGAAAAGCTCTTTCGCCACCGTTAAATCTAAAGTTTTTTATACATTCATTTAGTATTATACTTTTTTGTAAATCATCAGCAATACTAAATTCATCACTTAACATTACCACTTCAGGTTTTTCTTTAATTATTTTTACAGCTAAACTATGTATGGTCATTACTTCATAAGAGTTTTCTTCATTTATGTTATTTTCTTGTAATATTTTTTTTATCCTTCCTTTAAAGTTATTTACTGCACTATTCATATAGGTTAAGATTAATATTCTTCCACCCCTATGCTTTTGCTCACTTAATAGTTTTGCAACTAAATTAGTTACTATAAATGTTTTACCTGCACCAGGAACTGCGGGTACTGCCATAGTTCCATTTTCATACTTTATTATCGGAATTTGGTCATCTCTATAATTTATGTTATTCATTATATTCACCAGCCTTACCAAGTATCTTCAGTAGTAAACTGTACAATATGCTTTCTTGCATATATCCGTTTACTGTATACTCACTTTTATAAGCATACACTTGCTTAGCATTTACTAACAAGTTGTATATCATATTATATAAATAGTATTTTTTGAAACCTTCTTCCATTGCATCAGTATAGATTCTATTTTCTTTAAAAGATTTTCTAAGTACTATTATATTGCTTATATCCTTTTCTATTTTCATATTCCAAGCATTACTTCCTATATCCATCCATAATTGTATTGGTCTATCTAGGTTATATGATATATAAGAATAAGGAGTAGTTATTAATACTGAATTTGTTTTTTCTAATTCTTCTATTTCTGCTACACTGTAATAATCATTTATTGTAGTTTGAAGAGCTTCTATAAAGATTTTTTCTTTATCTTTATTTTTATCTAGCCCCAACATGCTTATATTTTGTATAAATATTTCGCTTTCATTTATTATTTGCTTGCAGACCTTTACATTCTCTTTTCCTTCTTTTAAATTAAGCATTTTGTCTATATAAAATTTAATTAAAAACTCACTCATTTTTGTATCCTTATTTTTTTGAGATTTTATATGATTTATAAGACTCATATAGCTTTCACTTAACTCTTTATTTCTAAATATTTTTAAGGCTTGTACTCTATTTACATCTAATAATATTTCTATAAAACTAATATGTTCTTCTTCTTTTACTAGTTCTATAAAATCATAAAAAATACAACTTGCTACTACTAGTGCATTTGCATAAGGATAGTCTACTATTTTTTTGTCTTTTTTAGTATTAAAAACTTCAATATTCTTAGCTCTTAAAATATTGTTTATTTGGTAGTCTAATACTGTATTATTTATAGGGGATATTATAGCTATATCCTTTGGTTTTACTCCATTTTTCACTAAGTCTACTACTTTACTTGTAGCTTCTTCTATCATCTCGCTATATAGTTGGCTTACTTCATTTAAGTTTATCTTTGTATTTATTAAATATATATCTTCTAGCCCTATATTTTTAATTTCAGTTTTATGGTTTGTTTCCAAGCTATTTACTATTTTTTCATTAATATAATCTATATCTATATTATTAAATACAGAGTAATCTCTACTTTTATTGAAATAAATATAAGTTTCCTTCGTAAATTCACTTATTCGGCTTATAAAATCAACCTCTGCTGTAGTTGAATTTTCAAGACTATCTACAATAAGGTATTCTATTTCATTTTTCAAATGATTTATATAGCCTTCATTAGTTAATAAAAAGTTATTATATAAATATATACAAATAGAATCATCTAGCATTGAATTTGACAATAAACTATCTACATAGTAATTTATAATTTCATCCATTTGGCTATAAGAAAACTTCATTATGCTATCTCTATTTTTTTTTGATAAGTATATCTTTTCACCAATAGTTTTAAAATCTAATAGAGCTTGAGAAGCTTTATTTATATTTGTATTTATGCTATTGGCGATATTTCTATTTGTTGAAGTAATATCTTGAAAATAGCCTTCTAGGTTTCTTTTTTTATTTACTTTATCGTTAATTATATACTGACCTAAACTATTAGATATGAATGTTGGAACTATAGTTTTTTTATCTATTGATTTACAGTTTTCAGTTATTAACGGCCAGAATTTAATAATTTCCTTTTTTATAAAATTAGAATATGTAATAATTTTTAACTCTTCACTGAATTCTAAGTTCAACTTTCTTTCATATTTTAGCCTTGTCATGCTATTTGCAACTAAAATAATTGTATTTTTAGATTTATTATTATTTTGTTCTAGTATTTTTTTATAAATACTTATTATTTCTTCTATCTTTTTAGGTAAACAAGTCTCTATGAATAAATATTTCATATACACACCTTCTTCTTTTTTATGTTATATTTTATTATATCATATGTTTTTGATAAAATAAGACCACCTGATATTCTTAAATTCAAGTGGTCTAACTTATTATTTATATTATTCGTTACTTATATTTTAGGAGATTATTAATCTATATATACCTTATATATATAGATATTTAGTTCTTATGCTTAGTATTTATTTGATTTTACTCTTAATTTAAATAATTCCATCCCCCTATTTACTAAGCAAATACCTATAATAATATAAATTATTTTCATGAAAATAGTATTTGGAACTGGTAAGAATACAAAGAAATTATTTAGAAAATGTGCGAAAATTGACAGTTTAATTGACTTTGTATAATAGTATATAGCTGCTAATATTGTACCTGCAATTATACCATTGATTCCTTGAGGTATGTTTAAATGAGCTACACCAAAGATTATAGATGAAAATATTATAGCTTTTTTAAAATCCCCTTGATATTTATTTAAGAGCCCATTAAATATTATTCCCCTAAAAAATAATTCTTCAAATATAGGAGCTATTATAATTGTTTGTATCATTAGTATAAATATAGTAAATGATAATTGTGTCTTCTCTAAATTATTACATATAAAATCTATGTTTTCTTTAGTTACAGGTCCTTTAAATTTTGTAAGCACATCAAATAATAGCCCTTGTCTTATTAAAATAAAACCTATCATTATAAAAAATACATATAAGATATCTCTTTTTCTTATAGTAATATATTTTTCTTTAGTATTGCTACCTTCTTTGTATGAAAATACTTTACTTGAAATTATAAGTACACACATAGTACCTATACATGTAACAATAGTAATTGATACTAATGATAACCCGAAGGATACATCTTTTTTTAAAATTCCCAATATCCATACAAACATAAAGTTAATGGAGTATGGCACTAATAAATAAATGATTGTTGCTATTACTGACTTTATTAAAGATATCTTTTTAATTGATAGTTCATCATTAAACAAAGATTTTAAAGTTTTTATAAATATATCCACCACCTTTATTAACTTAATATGCTTTTATATTTTGGCCTATTACATTTTTATTTTTAATAATTTATTACTTCTAAGCATAAAAAAAGTAACCATATGGTTACTTCTTCTACTTAATCTTTATTAAGGCTATATCTTCATTATTAACTTCTAAATCAAGTATCTTAAAATTGTTCATAGTTATGTTTTCAAATCTATATCCATTATTATCTATATTAAAACTCTCACATGTAAAATTAAATAAATCTTGATTATGTTCATCCATATACTTCATTTGTACTTCATACATATAATCACCCAATCCTTTATTATAATATTGTGCTATATTATAATTATTTAAATTGGAGTGATAATTTATTCATAATATTTTTGCTAATAGAACCAAATATAACTAATATTATATTTATTGCCATTAAACAAAAAGAATAGTCTATGGTTATCTCCATTGGAATTAATTTTGTTAAAGACATTGTTGGTATAAAATAAGGTATGGTTAACCAAATTGCAAAATGAGGTCGTTCTAAAATCACCTGTGCATATAGTGCAAAGAAACTAAAAAATATTCCTATACTACAACCAATCATACCTACTATCAATGCTTCTAAAATATTTAGGTTATATCTATATCCTACATAAAAGTTAACCCCAAAGTAAAGTATAGAAAAAATAATACCTACTAATAGTGTTCCTTCATTTATAGGTATAGTCGTGAAATACAAGAATGATAATAGACATATAATCAATATGCTGAAAAATAATTTTTCTGATGCTTTAAATATATTTTGCATAGATTCACCTCAAATCATTTTATTTTATTATATAAAAATATTTTTTAAAAGGTGAATAAAATAAAACGCAAAAAAAGATTACGTGGCTACGTCTTACTCTCCCAGGAGGTTGCCCTCCAAGTACCATCAGCGCTAAAGAGCTTAACTTCTGTGTTCGGAATGGGAACAGGTGTATCCTCTTTGCTATAATAACCACATAATCTTTAT
>NZ_JBOFOR010000274.1:0-2307 GCF_051659545.1 Romboutsia sp.
TAACATCAAGATTCTGTAGAATAGATAAACAAAAATTTGGAGAAATAAAAAATGTAACAGATAGAATGTACTATACAAACTCATATCATGTTCACGTAAGTGAAGAAATAGATGCTTTTGATAAGCTTACATTTGAAAGCCAATTCCATGATATATCTTTAGGAGGATGTATAAGTTATATAGAAGTGCCAGATATGAGCAAAAACTTAAGTGCAGTGGAACAAATAATAAATTACATTTACCATAACATACAATATGCTGAAATAAATACTAAGCCAGATGTATGTTACAAATGTGGATTTAGTGGAGAAATAAAATTAGGCAGTGACAACTTAACATGGTATTGTCCAAACTGTGGGAACAAAGACAAAGATGAAATGCAAGTAATGAGAAGAACCTGTGGTTATATAGGTGCCAATATGTGGGGTAAAGGAAGAACTCAAGAAATAGGTCAAAGAGTACTACATTTATAGGAGTGATACAATGAGAATTTCAAAAATTAAGGACAATGATATAGCTAATGGACAAGGTATAGTTATGTCATTATGGACACAGGGATGCCCCCATCATTGTAAAGGGTGCTTTAACCCAGAAACATGGGATTTCAATAGCGGTAGAGAATTTAAACAAGAAGATTTAAATTACATTATAGAAAATATAGATAAAAATAATATAAAGAGAAACTTATCCATACTAGGAGGAGAACCACTTTGTTCTCAAAATATTGATGGAGTAGTGGACCTTTGTAGAAGGTTTAAAGAGATCTATCCTAATAAGAAAATTTATGTTTGGACAGGATATATTTTAGAAAATCTAAATGAAGCTCAAAATCAAATTTTAAAATATATTGATGTACTTGTAGATGGCAAGTTTGAGGAAGATAGAAAAGATTTATCTCTGGTTATGAGAGGATCTAACAATCAGAAAATAATAAATGTAAGCAATAATAATCAATTGTAGACAATATAATGAACCCCAATTGTTGGACTAAAAATCTAATGATTGGGGAATTTTTATATAATGATGAAATTTAGCTAATTAGAAGAAAGTATGGCGTAATTATTATATTGTGCTAAAATATAGTGAGACAATAAAGATAGAGTAGAAGTTAAAATCATAAAAGCATAACTTAATTTAATTTAAGGTATAAAACAGGAGGATAATATGAGTAATAAAACTTTAAAAAGAATAGTGATAACGTTAGCTACATTAGTAGTACTAATTCCAGCTAGTGTATTTGGGTTTGTATATTTTAAATTAAATACCATGTATGTCCCTGGAGGTAGTGTACCAGGAAGTAATGATTATAAAGTAGAAAATGGAATAACAAATATACTACTTTGTGGAACTGATGCCAGACCAGGTGAAACTGTTTCTCGTACAGACTCTATGATGATCCTTACAGTAGATAACAAGAATAAAGATATAAGAGTAACATCTCTTGCAAGAGATGCATATGTTTCTACAACAAGTCATGGAAATATAAAACTTACTGAGGCTTATGCTTATGGAGGTATGGATTTACTAACAGAAACAATAGAAAGTAATTTTGAACTAGATATACAAAATTATCTGTTAGTTGATTTCAATTCATTTATGGATATAATTGATACTTTAGGAGGTATAACTGTAGAAGTTAAACAAAATGAAATTAATGAGTTAAATAAATTTATACCAGAAAGTTATAAGTTTGATACTAGTAAAGATAAAGGTGAAATACAGTATATTAAGAGTGCTGGTGTACAAGAACTTAATGGATATCAAGCTCTTGCATATTCACGTATTAGAAAAGGTACTAGTGGAGGAACTGAAGAAAGAGATAGAAGACAGAGGGCGGTTATTGAAGGTGTAATAAGTGGAGCAAAGAATTTATCTGTTCTAGAGTATCCTAAGATGTTAGATACTATCTTACCTTATATTAAGACTAATATGAAACCTACTGATATGCTTGGTTTAGGGACACAAGTATTAAAGATGGGGACTATAGATATAAAGCAAATGGAGTTCCCTATAAATGATGGTGTTCATGCTAAAGAAGATAGAATAAATAATAAGTCAGTAATAACTTTTGAACAGAGTTCTTTAGACATATTACATGATTTTATATTCAACAATATAGTATACGAAAAATAAATATAAATACAGAAAAAGGAAGTTAATATTGAATTAACGTAAGCGTAAAAAAATTGACGCCTAACATATATAATTTAAAATTGGTATAATAAAGCCAATAGTTTAGAAATATGATTTCTACTGCTATTGGCTACAATTTTATATTTAAATGTGAAAACTATTTTGACTGTATTT
>NZ_JBOFOR010000275.1:0-15319 GCF_051659545.1 Romboutsia sp.
CAGCGAGCAAATAAGATACGAAGCAGGCATGATATGTAATATGATGTTTGCGTAGTATGTTATGCAGTGAGCAGTGTTTGTGCGTTGAGGATTAGTCAGAGGGGCATGGCCGATAGGCCTATCTTTAACTACCAACTAACTAGAAAACTATAAGTTCTCAATGCACATGGAACTTTTGATTAAAAGATGGTTTTGAGTTAGCGATTGTAGTGGATATCCTTTTGAGCGCTCTTTGCTCAAAAGATAGGAACGAAAAGCGCGGTGGCGATAGCCAAACTCCCTAATAGAAACATTAAAACTTAGTTATATCAATACATACAGGTAGAGTAATATAAAAGTAATATAGGATATTACAAGTAGTAATATAATCGTATTACAAAAAGTAATATAGGTAAAAAATAAAAATATATGAATGACAAGAAGCTTAAATATCAGGAGTAGTAGGATGTTTTTAGTCTGGCATCACAGTTTGCAGCGTTCTTTGCTGCAATCTGTGAGGTCAGACTAGACCCTATAGTTTTTGACCCGAGCATATAAATAAAAAAGAGTTGATGTAGGAGCGGTTTTTGCTCCTTCTTCAACTCTTATCCTATACATATACATATTAAGATATAGATAATTAATGAATGATATAATAATAGATAAATTTGAATTTATATAGGAGGAGAGTTATGACTAGTTTCAATGACAATGAGTATGCAAGTCTGATAGGGAACTTGCTACATGATACACAATATATAAAGATATCTAATATGGGAAAAGTATCTGGACTTAGAAAGCATGCCGAAGTTATGGTTAGAAAAATTTTAAATATTGGTAGTGACACAAAAATAATGTTAGGACAAGTAAGAAGAGATTCAAATAATGCTGCGATAAATAGCAGAATGGAAGCATTAGGAGAGGAACTAAGTAATAGATTAATTGAAGTTGTAAATAAAATAAATCCTATTGGAAGTGCAGGAACTCATACTCAACATACCGAAGATTTTTCAGATGGAGAAGTAGAAGGTATTGAAGATGCTATTTTGGATTTGTATGCATTAATATTTATTAGATATTTTGGGGATTCTCAAATAAGTATATATTATTCACCAAAAGTATTACATGAGTTTTCAATTTTACCACCAATTATTAGATATAAGACATGGAGCTATTTGTTTAAAAAAGATAAGAATAATATTCAAGTCGTGAACAAGTTATGCTTATCTATAATTAAAACATTTAACAAAGAGAGAGCGTATAAATGGTTAGAGGATAATAGTGAACAAATAAAAGCTATATCGTATCCAACTGAAAGTGAAATTAAAAAATATATTCAAACTGGTGGCGTTGAAGTAAAGCCAGGACTATATCAGGTGAGTTTAGATTTCCAAAAATATAATAATATATATGATTTATTGTATGATAAAATTAAACATTCCAAAACCTCAATTAATGAATCAGGAAAAATGTATAAAACTTTTGAAGAAGCTATTAATCACTATAATAATTTTAAGGAGATTAATATTCAAGATGATTCAGAAGAAGTAGCAATATTCCATTCTTTAATGGAGTTTGTATATTTAGGTAGAAAAGCTAAGGAAGATTTATAATAATAAAAGAGCCTTATACTTAAATTAATAAAACTTAATCTATAAGAAAGTTTTACTGAATAATGTTAATATAGCATCAATTAAATAGATAGGAGCATTTGCTCCTATTTTTATATTAAAAAACACAGAAATGTATAAAAGTAATATATAATATTACAAGTAGTAATATTTATGGGAGGTGAGAAAATGAACAAAGAAGAATTTAAAAAATTAGATATATTAGAACAAGTTGAGATAGTAAATAAAGTACTAAAAGAAGGAAAAACATTAACCGCTTTTTCAGAAGAAGTAGAGATATCTCGAAAGACTATAAGTAAGAACTTTAGTAAGCTGGGATACAAATTTAGCCAGAGTAAAAAACAGTATGTCCTTGAAAATACCGACATACAAGCAGGGGAACAAAAGAAATATTACAGTAATATTACAGAAAGTAATACAAAAACTACCCCGGAAGAAGTTAGTAATATTCCAGTAATACAGAATATTACAACAAACTTAGAGATATCAAATAACCAAAAAAATAGCCTGATGTATTTAGTGGATAATGTAGATAGAATAAAGGCAATATTAGATGGTTCAAATGAATATTACAAAGATATTACAGATAGTAATATCGAGAAAAAAGAAGATATTGTAAAAGATATTTACAACTTTAAGCAAGCAAAAAGAGACTATAGAGCCAAAACATTAAAACTAGATGTAGAAGTTCAAAAAGGATTTGAAAGAATAGCAGATGATCTAAAAGATAGCGGAGTAACTCAGCAAGAATTACTAAACTATATTTTAAATCAATACATCAAATTTTATGAGGAAATAAAATAAACCACCTTAATTAATAGCAGTAATTAAAGTAGTTTATCAACAAAAAAGGTTATTAAAGTATTTAGCCCCTTAGTGGCTTAAATTTTGCATATATAAATTATACAGCTTTAATAACTCAATGGATAGAATAATTTTTTTTATAGAAATATTGGAGGGGACTATGAGTTATCAAAGAGAGGCTGAATTAGAATCTAACCTAGTCAAACAGCTAGAGAGCCAAGGTTTTAATAAGGTTAGAATAAATGATGAAGAAGAGTTGAAAAATAACTTTAGAAATGAGCTATACCTTCACAATAAAGCAAAATTAAATGGAGATCCTTTTACAGATAAAGAGTTTGAACGTATTTTAAGAGATGTTGAGGGTAAGTCTGTTTTTCAAAGTGCTAAATTTCTAAGAGATGATAAAATCATACTTGAAAGAGAAGATGGAAATAAAGTATATATAGAGCTATTTGATACTCAAAACTGGTGTAAAAATAGATTTCAAGTAACTACACAAACTACAGTAGTTGGAAGAAGAGTAAACCGTTATGATGTGACATTGCTTATAAATGGTCTTCCAATGGTTCAAATAGAGTTAAAACGTAGGGGATTGGATTTTAAAGAAGCATTTAACCAGATAAAAAGATATAAAAAAGAAAGTATAAATAAAGGTTTATATAAGTATCTTCAAATATTTGTAGTAAGTAATGGTGTAGACACTAAATACTTTGCAAATAGTGATAAAGATATATTATTTAGCCATACATTCTTCTGGAGTGATGAAAACAATAAAAGAATAAGCAATCTAAAAGATTTTGCGGAGACTTTTTTAGATAAATGTTTTATATCAAAAGTTATAGCTAGATATATGATAACTAATGAAACTGATAAAACACTTATGGTTATGAGACCATATCAAATATATGCTGTAGAAGCGCTTGTTAACAGAGCTTTTGAAACTAGTAATAATGGCTATATATGGCATACTACAGGCTCAGGGAAGACATTAACATCTTTTAAAGCAAGTCAAATATTATCTGGAGATTCAAATATTAAAAAGGTATTTTTCTTAGTTGATAGAAAAGACCTAGACTCTCAAACATTATCAGAGTTTAATAAATTTGAGCCAGATAGCGTTGATATTACTGATAAAACATCAACATTGGTTAATCAAATTAAAGATATAAGTAAACCATTAATAGTAACAACTATCCAAAAGATGGCAAATGCTATAAAATCAGAGCAATACACTAAAATAATGGAAGAATACAAAGATGATAGAGTTGTATTTATAATAGACGAGTGCCATAGATCACAATTTGGAGATATGCATAAAGCTATAAATAAACACTTTAATAATGCTCAGTATTTTGGATTTACAGGGACTCCACGATTCTTTGAGAATAGAAGTCAAGAAGGTAGAGTTACAGCAGATTTATTTGAAAAGTGCCTACACACATATTTAATTAAAGATGCTATAAATGATGGAAATGTACTTGGATTTTCAGTTGAATATATAAGAACATTCAAAGGTGATTTTGATGAAAATGATGATACAAAAGTAGCTGCAATAGATACAGAAGAAGTTATTATGAGTGATGAAAGAATTGATTTAGTAGCAAATCATATAATTAAAAATCATCATGCTAAAACTCGTAATAAAGAGTATACAGCAATATTCACAGTTCAAAGTATTCCAATGCTTGTAAAGTATTATGATAAGTTTAAATCACTAGATCATGACTTAAAGATAGCGGGTATATTTAGCTATGGAGCTAATGAAGAAAGTGAAGGAAGAGATGAACATTCAAGAGATTCACTAGAGAGAATGATATCTGATTATAATGAAATGTTTGAGTCTAATTACTCTACAGACACATTCTCAGGTTATTTCGCTGATGTATCAAAAAAGGTAAAGAGTGCAAAAATAGATATATTATT
This sequence comes from Romboutsia sp., assembly GCF_051659545.1. Classification (GTDB taxonomy): domain Bacteria; phylum Bacillota; class Clostridia; order Peptostreptococcales; family Peptostreptococcaceae; genus JBOFOR01. The sequence goes on from NZ_JBOFOR010000275.1 coordinate 4,338, forward strand.
AGTTGTAAATATGTTTTTAACGGGATTCGATAGTAAAACCTTAAATACACTTTATGTAGATAAAAACCTAAAATACCATGACTTAGTACAAGCGTATTCAAGGACTAATAGAGTTGAAAAAGTTACGAAGCCATATGGTAATATAGTTTGCTATAGGCATTTAAAAAAGAATACAGATGATGCATTAAAGCTATTCTCACAAACAGAAACTACAGACGTGGTACTTATGGAAAACTATGAGTATTACTTGGATAGATGGCATACAGAGCTTAAGAAATTAAGAGCTTTAGTACCTACACCAAATGATGTAGATAGCCTTCAAAGTGAAGATGATAAAAAGAAGTTTATATTAGTATTTAGAGAATTATCTAAGATATTGGTAAAACTAGAAACCTTCGTAGACTTTGAATTTGAAAAAGAGGAGCTAGGAATAAGCCACCAAGAATACCAGGATTTCAAGAGTAAATATTTTACTATTTATGAAATGGTAAAAAAAGAGCAAGGCGATAAGGTATCGGTCCTACTAGATATTGACTTTGGTATAGAGCTTATGCATAGTGATAAAATCAACGTTGGCTATATAATGGAGCTGATAAAAGATATAGATTTCTCAAGTGAAGAAAAAAGAGATAGAGATATAAAAAATATACTTGCAAAACTAGATAGAGCTGACAACATGGACTTAAGACTTAAAGTAGATTTATTAAAAGAATTCTTAGAAAGAGTAGTTCCAACACTTAATATAGACTCAGATGTAGACTTTGAGTATTCAAAATTTGAAGCACACAGAAGAGTACAAGAAATAAACTACTTTGCAGAAGAAATAGGCCTAAGTTCAGACTTTATAAGTGAATCAGTAGCAGAATATGAGTACTGCGGAATTATAAATCGTGAAGAGATAAGCGCAGAGGTTAAAGATAAATTAAAAACAAAATTTATAGCTGGAAAAAGAAAAGTAGAAGCTATAGAAAAATTTGTGTATAATCACACTGCAAAATACAATTAAAAAACTGATATTTAAAAAAATAGCAGAAACTACTTGACAGTTGCTGCTATTTTTCATTATGCTATTTACATAAATAACAAAAAGGAGGTATAAACTTGAGGTTAGAAAAATTAGAAACTCTAGGGAAAGTAAATCATGGTTTAATAATATCTAGAATCACAGCAAAACCAGATGAATTACAAGAGGATATTAGCCTATTTACAATACAGGACTTAAACATAGAAACAGGTAGCTATGAATTAAAAGCTGAAAAAAAGACTGTATCAGTAAGTAAAGAAAGCTTTGATAAAGAATTATTAGCAAAAGAAAATGCGGTAGTAATAGGTCTTACTGTACATAAAGCATGTGTAATAGATAAGAGCCATGTTGGAAAAATAATACCTTCAAACTTTGCTTATATGTACTTAGATAAAAATGAAATAGATTCAAATTATTTTGTTTGGTATTTCAATGAACATCCAAATATAAAAAAACAATTACAAGTAGCCAGCCAAGGTTCAATGGGCATTATGGCTATATCAATTCAAATGCTAAGAGAGTTGGAAATAGAGCTACCAGATATAAATGTTCAAAAGCAAATAGGTAAAGTATATGCTTTAAGATTAAGAAAAGAAAAAATTTCACATGAAAAAAATATTTTAGAAAAAGATCTATACAAACAATTAATGATTAACAAATTAAAGGAGGAATCAACATGCAAATAAACGAGAAACAACAAGAACAACAAAGAGAATTACATTCAAAACTATGGGCAATAGCAAATGATCTAAGAGGTAACATGGAAGCAAGTGAATTTAAAAGTTATATCCTTGGATTAATATTTTATAGATATCTTAGTGAAAAGGTAGAAAAAAAAGCATATGATTTATTATCAGAAGACAAAATAAGCTACTCAGATGCTTGGAAAGATGAAGAATATAGAGAAGGTTTAAAAGAAGAGTTTTTAGAGCAATTAGGGTATTTTGTAGAGCCTAAATACTTATTCGGATCATTACTTAAAGCTATAGAAGATAGTAAGTTTGATATAGAAATGTTAGAAGGAGCAATAAATGATATAACAGAGTCTACTATAGGGTTTGATAGCCAAGATGATTTTGACCATTTATTTGATGATATGGACCTAAAATCTACAAAGCTAGGAAGAGATGTAAAAAGTCGTTCAAGATTAATAGCCAAAGTAATGTCAAATATAGCTGGAATAGACTTTAATCATGAAGATAGTGAGATAGATGTATTAGGAGATGCATATGAGTATTTAATATCTCAATTCGCTGCAAATGCTGGTAAAAAGGCTGGAGAATTCTATACACCTCAACCAGTTTCAAAGATATTAGCAAAGATCGTAACAGTAGGTAAAAAAGATTTAAAAAATGTATATGACCCGACTTGTGGTTCAGGATCTCTTTTATATGGAGTATCAAAAGAAGCAGATGTTAGAAAATTCTATGGGCAAGAGCTTACATCAACAACATATAACTTAGCTCGTATGAACATGCTTTTACATGGTGTAAACTATAAGAATTTTGATATAAGAAATAATGACACATTAGAACATCCAGAGCATGAAGGAATGAAGTTTGAAGCAATAGTAGCTAATCCACCATACTCAGCTAAATGGAGTGCAGACGCTAAGTTTTTAGATGATGAAAGATTTAGTGCATATGGGAAACTAGCTCCAAAATCAAAAGCAGACTTTGCATTTATTCAACATATGATTCATCATTTAGATGACAATGGAACAATGGCAGTAGTATTACCTCATGGAGTGCTTTTCAGAGGAGCAAGTGAAGGAGTAATAAGAAAGTATTTAATAGAGGATAGAAACGCATTAGACGCGGTTATAGGACTTCCTGCTAATATATTCTATGGTACAAGTATACCAACAGTAATATTAGTATTTAAAAAGTGTAGAGAGCATGGCGATAATATATTATTTATAGATGCATCTAATGAATATGAAAAAGGTAAAAATCAAAATAATTTAACTAATGATCAAGTTGAAAATATAGTTAAGGCTTATATAGATAGAAAGACTATTGATAAATACTCATATGTAGCTAGTATGAAAGAAATAGTAGAGAATGATTACAACTTAAATATACCAAGATATGTAGATACTTTTGAAGAAGAAAAGCCAATAGATATAGAAGCAGTTTCTAAGAGAATAGAGAGCATTGATAAAGAAATAGCGGATATTGATAGTGAGTTAGCAGTTTATTTAAAAGAACTTGGATTATAGGGAGGTGGACCATATGAAAAAGACACCGAAGCTTAGATTTAAGGAGTTTAGCGGAGATTGGGAAACTAAAACCTTAGGAAAATTAGGTGAATTTAGAAAAACTTATTCCTTTTCAAGAAATATAGAAGGAGAAGGGAATTTTAAGCATATTCACTATGGTGATATACACATGAATTATAACGGTATAATAAGCACAAAAAAATTCATACCAAGTATAGATATACCGAATGATGAAAATTATGAACTAATAAAAACTAATGATATTATATTTGCAGATGCATCAGAAGATAGAAAAGATTTAGGTAAGGTTGCAGTTGTAAGGAGTGTAGAAGGAAACATACTTTCAGGACTCCATACATTGTGCTTTAGGCCGAATGAAGAATTAAATAGTGAATTTTTCTTAAACCATAGCTTAAGTAGAAAATATTTAGAGTTTATGTATACTAGAGGGAATGGAGCTAAGGTATTAGGAATATCAAAATCAAATTTATCTGAATATAGCTTCTTAGCTCCTTCAGAAGAAGAACAAGAAAAACTAGCTAAGCTTTTTTCTTTAATTGATGATAAAATATATCTTCAAAGAGAGAAGGTAGAGGCTATTAGAGATTATAAAAATGGTATGTTTCAAAAGATATTCAGCCAAGAACTAAGATTTAAAGATGATAATGATGAAGCTTATCCAAAATGGAATAATAAGAAGCTTATAAAGCTTACTGAAAAGATAACAACTAAAAATAAAGATTTTACTATAACAAATGTTATATCAAACTCATCTAAAAATGGTTTAATATCTCAAAGAGACTTTTTTGATAAGGATATAGCTAATCAAAGTAATATAGATGGATATTATGTAATTGAACCTGGAAATTTTGTATATAATCCAAGAAAATCTAGCGAATCACCTTATGGACCAATAAATAGGTATGAATTGCAGGATGCTGGAGTTGTCTCACCTTTATACTTATGTTTTAGGGTTAATAATGAAGAAATAGATGGAAAGTTTTTAGCTTATTATTTTAAAAGTAGTGCATGGTATAGATTTATATATCTAAATAGTGACCAAGGTGCAAGACATGATAGGGTTAGTATAAAGGATGCAGAGTTCTTTAATATGGATATAGCCGTACCAGATATAGATGAGCAAAATAAAATAGTTAAATTCTTAGATAGTTTAGAATGTAAGTTATCTAAAGAGCAAGATAAGTTAGAGTATTTAACTGAATACAAAAAGGGATTATTACAACAAATGTTTATATAGGAGGGGGCGTATGGCAGAATATACACCACAAAATGACTTTTTTGCAAAGCTACAAAAAACAGAAAAAAATAGGTGCAGGGTATTTTGGGTATCTGTAATAGGATCGGCTATAATACCACTATTTAATATCTCTAATGCTAATAGTATTTTTACTATTGCATCATTAATAGTATTAATATATTTAGGGGTGCAATCAGATTATTATAGGAGCAATGCAGAGAAAAAGAGAAGAAGTGATTTATTTGATAACTCGTTTGGAACTAAATATAATCATGATAAATCAAAGGGATACTATAGTAATGATGAAATACCAAATGGTATGTATAAAGTAGCAACAAATGTTTTTCAAAATTGTTTTTGGTCATTAGAAATATCTACAAAAATGAAAGAAAAAGAAAAAATTAAAAATCTTGTTGTTGGTATAGTTATAGCTTTATTTGCGGTATTTGGTTTCTTAAATAATATGATATCTATACCTGTATTACAGCTATTTTTATCACAAGAATTTTTAGTTAAGTATATAAATTTAGATAGATATAACAGGGAGCTAGAAGATATATTTAAGGAATTAAAAGACTTATTTTCAAGAAATTTAAATGATAGTATAGAGAGTGAACAAGCTAGACTACTCAATGTTATTATAAGATATGAGTGTAATATTTTAAATTGGAAAATAGACTTAGATTCAAAGATATTTAATAGTGAGGATGCTAGATTAGAGCAAGAATGGAGTAAGATGAAAAATACTTATAATATAAAATAAATCATGAGGGGGAAGACAATGAGTATAAATGGATATTTAACAATATTATCATCAAATTTAATAATAAGAGATAGTGAAAAGGAAGGTATAACAAGGTCTATAAATACATTACAAACTAGATTACGTGCATACTTTGGAGCTGAAATAGAAGAGCAATTTTGTTTTGGATCATATACAAGAGGGACTATCTTACCAAGAAAGGCGGATGAAAGCTCAGATATAGACTATATGGTTGTTTTCAATAATGGATTTGGATATAAGCCAGAGACTTTCTTTAGAAAGTTGAAAGACTTTGCTAAAGCCAAATATAGTACATCAGAGATATACAGAGATTCTCCAACTATTGTACTTGAGCTAAATCATATAAAATTTGAGTTAGTGCCAGCATATAGCTCATCACTGTACTGGTCAAAGCAGTATAATATACCTGCACCAAGGTCATCATATGCAGACTGGATGCCAACAGATCCAAATGGATTTAATTCTAAGTTGACAGGTAAAAATACAAGTGAAAAATCACTTATAAAGCCATTAGTAAGGTTATTAAAATACTGGAACACTAGAAATGGACATGTATACAGTAGCTATGAGCTTGAGCAACATATTATAGACCAAGGTTATTGGTTTGATAATAATTTAAGAGATTATTTTTATACAGCTGTAGCTTCATTACAGACATTTGGACTAAGTTATACGGATGCAAATAAAGTTAATTCTTTCAAGAATAAAGTTTCACAGATAAGAGATTATGAACAAAGAGGATATGAAGCAAACGCAGAATCAGAGCTTAAAACTTTATTACCAAATATATAATACAAAAGTGCCCTAGAGATAGGGTGCTTTTTATTTTATAATGATTTATATATTAAAAACTATAAAAAAATTATTTTATTAAAAAATCAATAATAATAAAACCTTCAAAGATGAACAATAGTACTACCAATACTTTAAAAAAATATATATATAATTTAATGAAAACACAAAATAAAGACAAGAACAACTATATTGCTATTTGAGTAAATAGCTAAAAATAAAAGCTTGACTAATCATATCGAAATTAGTTAATATTTATCTATGGAAAGTGATACCAAAATATTAATAAGGGGGAGGAAAAGTATTGGAGCCAGAATTAAAAAAAGCTAAAACATTTGATGAGCAAGTAGATATTTTAGAAGAAAGAAAGCTCTTAATAGCTGATAGAGAAGAAACTAAAAGAATATTAGCTAGAGTTAATTATTATAGATTAAGTGGTTATTTTAAATACTTCTATGTAGAGGGTAAGGAAGAGTTTAAGGAAGGTACTACCTTTGATGAGTTATATAAGCTTTATAAGTTTGATGAAAGTCTTAGAAGGTTAGTTATGAACTTAACAGAAGAAGTAGAGGTTAGTTTTAGGACATATGTAGCATATTATATAGCTCATAATTTTGGAGAAGAAGGGCACTTAGATGTTAGTAAATTTGATCAAAGAAGTGAAGCGTATCATAATAGATTCATAGACAGATTAAATGACAAGATAGACTCATATGAAGATAAGGAATTTATAATGCATCACAAGGAAAAGTATGAAGGTAAATTACCTATATGGGTTACTGTTGAAATATTTTCCTTTAATGATTTATCTAGGCTATATGGGAATATGAAGAATACAGATCGTAAAGAAGTGATTAAAGCTAATTATAAAGACCCTAAGATAGTTAGAAGTGCATACGATGTTCGTAACTGGATAAAGGCTTTGACTGATGTTAGAAATATGTGTGCACATTATGAAAGATTATTTAATAAGAGGCTTGTAAATAGTATAAAGCTACCTCCAATGTATGAGGAAAAAGTATTTAGCAATAGTTTATTTGCAGCTTTGATAGTTTTAAAATTATTAGTAAATGACACTGAAATCTGGGACGAATTCATGAACGACTTAAATGGGTTATTTGATAAATATGGATTTAAAGATTTAGAGAGTATGGGATTCACAGAGGATTGGGAAGAAATATTGGAAAGTAAAAAAGACTAGATAAAATCTAGTCTTTTAGTATATAAATTGCATTATATTCAAATCATTTAACGCCTCACACTTATTTCGCAGTACTAATAAATTAGCCCTATGCGTAGTGAGTCCTGTCACTATTATTATATGCAATTTATTGCATATTGTAAACTATATTTTAAAAAAAATATTAAAAATAATTAATAAAAAATAGATTTATTCAAGTAAAGAAAAATAATAATTCACGCTAAATTGAAAATGACATTGTATATTAAAATGGGGTGGAAATAAATTGAGTAATAAAAATTTAAATACATGGTTAGAAAATACATTAAGAAAGTATGATGTTGAAGATGGAAAAGAATATGTTGGATTTTATAGCGATGAACCTAATGAAAAATTACAAAAAATATTAGCTATATTTCACAAACAGTTAAATAGCTTACTTCAGTATTTAAATTATAGATTAAGTTATGGTCATTATACAGCTCATGAAAGTAGAGAGTTAATCGCATTGATAGAAGATATTGAAAAGTTTGAACAAATTACTAAAAAATTTAATATAGAAATAAAAATAGATACCGACTATGAAAAAATCATTCTTAAGTGTAAAAATTTTTTATGTGAGAGTGGTGGGAGCACTATTCCTGAAGACTTTGAAAGAGTAAGTATAGTTGATTATGATTCAATATTTAAAGTTAAGTCAGAATCGTATGTAGAAATAAAAGACAAAGAGATAAAACACAAGATAAAGCCTATTGGAGAAGGTTCATATGCAAAGGTATTTAAATATAAAGATACACATTACAATAAAACTTTTGTGATTAAAAGAGCATTAAATAATTTAAGACCTGATGAATTAGAACGATTTAAACGTGAGTTTGACGAAATGGCAAAGTTAAATTCTCCATATGTTGTAGAAGTATATAATTTTAATGAAGAAAAATATGAATATACAATGGAGTATATGGATGAAACAATTGAAGAATATATCTATAAAAATAATACTAAACTTAAAACTAAAGATAGAATTAATCTTGTACGCCAGATACTAAAAGCATTTAAATATATTCATTCAAAGGGAGTTCTACATAGAGATGTCAGTACAAAAAATGTTCTAGTTAAAAGATATGATGATGTAGTTGTATTAAAAGTATCTGATTTTGGACTAGTTAAGACTGAAGGGAGTGATTTAACTAGAAAGGGTACTGAGATAAAAGGATCGTTAAATGATTATAAATCATTAAGAATTGAAGGCTTTAACAATTTTAAGAAAGAACATGAAACTTATGCACTTACACAATTAATATATTTTGTAATGACAGGAAAATCAACACTTGAAAAATATTATACAACAGAGTATAAAAACTTTATTGCAAGGGGTATATCAGATAAATTCTCAGAACGATATAAAGATATTGAAGAATTAGAATTGGAATTTAATAAATTATTAAAGGCTAGAAATTAATACTAAATTTACATAGAGGTGACAGCGTGTACATAGAAAAATTTGAAAGAGAGATTATGAATTTAATAATATCAAAAAGAGAAGGTGACTATTGGGACTTTAAACAAATGCATCATAAAGATAAAGGTGATTTATTACATGATATTATATGTATGTCTAACAATAGGGCAGATAGAGATGGATATATTATATTTGGGGTAGAAGATGAAACATTTAATATAGTAGGAATAACGCAAGATGAGAATAGAAAGAATCAGCAACAGATGATAGATTTTTTAAAAGATAAGAAATTCGTTAGTGGAATTAGACCAACAATTGAAATGAAAACGTTAGAAGTACAAAATAAAGAGATAGATATTTTGATTATAAAAAATACAACGGATACACCATATTACTTAGTAGATAACTTTCAGAGTATAAAAGCAAACCATATATATACAAGGATAGGTGATACTAATACTCCTAAAAATAGAAGTGCTGATATAAATCATATTGAATATCTATGGAAAAAGAGATTTTTACTAAATAGACCACCATTACAACAAATAGAAAATAAACTTCAATATAAAGAAGAATGGAAAGAAGAAGATAGTACATATTACAATATATATAACCCTGAATTTAAAATTTGTATTATAGATGAAGAAGAATATTATGAAAGAAATAAGCCTGAATTCTATGCATATAGCAAGAGGGAAATAAATTTCCCTCAAAAACCCCCGGGGGTGCAGAACTTGGATGTTTTTGTCAAGTTTACGATAAGATATATAGACAGTTAAAACCGTCAGATGGGAACTTAAAAAATTACTTAAATACATAAGTTAGGAAATATCTAAATATTACTTTTAAACGATCTTTTCTAACTAAGACATTTTGATAAAAGTAGGTTTTAAAAAATTTATATGAATTGTAGATTATGTGGATAAAAATAGAATAGTTTAGAGCAGAAAAAAGACCTTTACTAGTCTTTACTAGTATTTAAATAGTATTTAAAGTATTTAAAGTATTTAGACATGCTACATTCATTGATATTACTAGTATTCACGACCTAAAGGTAAGTGTTTTGATACTCAAAGGTAAGTATTTTGATACCCAAAGGTAAGTATTTTGATACTCAAAGGTAAGCATTTTGATACTCTATAAGGTAAGTATAAAAATTAAATGACTTACCTTTAATATATGTTTATGATATTCTTTAATAACTATATTAATTAGAAATTAAGGTGATAAATCAATGAAAAGTAAAAAAGAGATTTTACTACAACCAAACAATTTAATAAAAAGTAAATATGATTTTACAAGTATTGAGAATAAACTTTTTCATAAAATATTATACAATGCACAGAAACAATCTAGTAATAAACCTATTTATCATGCAGTAATAAAACAAGAAGAATTTAAAGAATTTATAAAACATAGGAATGATTGCACTGAGGAAAATATAAAAATTATGTTAAATTTATTCCAACAAAGTATATTAGAGTTTGATTATATAGATTCAAATGGTCATTTAAAAACATTTGGTAGTGGACTTATTAACACATATGACTTTAATCATATTACTAATGAGTATGAAATAACAATGCACGAAACATTGTATAACCATATAACTGATTTTATATCTATGCAAGGTAGAGGCTACACAGCTTTAAATATGGCTTTATTATTTACATTTAAAGGAGCATACACTCAAAGACTTTATACATTAGTGAGATTATGGAGTAGGCAAAATAAAGAGGTTGAAGTTAAATATACTCTAGAAGAAATAAGAAACTATTTGAAAATGAAACCTGATTTTTATCCTGAATATAAGCATTTCAAACAAAATGTGTTTAAAAGAGCATTAAAAGAAATAAATGAAAAAGGAAATATGAAAATTGATATAAAACAAGAGATTAGAAAAGGTCGTAAAGTAGATGAAATAGTATTTTCTGTTATAGATTATGAACCTAGAAAATATTTTGATAAAAAAGAAAAAGATGAAATTATAGAAATAATTGAAGAAAATATATCAATAGATAAATTTGACGACACTACTTTAAATATCGACAAAAATGATTTAAAGGCACCTGTGAGCGATTTTCATATAATCAACGAGGAAATGTTCACTAAAGGTACTTTAATGAAGTTTAAAAAGGATTTTAAACATATAGACTTTAGAAATAAATATATGGAAAAAGCATTTGATGATGCCCTTATGATAACTTTAGAAAGAGATGATGTTGATGATATAAAGGCTAGTTCATATAAATTTTTTAAAG
>NZ_JBOFOR010000276.1:0-2697 GCF_051659545.1 Romboutsia sp.
TTTATATCTTGTCCAAATTGTGGAGTAAAACTAAAGCAAAAATGTGACCACTGTGGAAGAGCTTTAAAGGAAGAATGGAACTATTGTCCATATTGTAATGATGAAATAAAAAAAGGGAGCTAGTAAAATGAAATTAATCAAAAGACATAAAAAAATATTCATAGGAGTAGTAATAATTGCTGCTTTATTAGCAATAATTCCAACAGCATGGATATATGTAATCTCTAATTTATCCATAGGAATAACAGAGGCAGATAGTGTAGAAGAAGTAGAAAAGAAGGTAGATGCTTATTTTGAGGGTAATGGACTTACAGAAGATATAATAAGCTGGATGAGAAAAAAACCTACAGGAGATTTTAATATATATGCCATTAATCCTAATAGTGAGGATTTTATTGAAATTGAGAAAAATATGGATATTATTGTACCTCAAGCAATGGAGCTAAATAGGTTAGAAAAAGGAAAAAATTATAATATTAAAATTTACTCAGACTTCTATGAAGGAGAAAAGAAAGTTAGTACAGAGAAACTATTGTCTAAAGATATAGTTGGAAGTGAAGATTTTCATATAATCTACGGTGACCATTTTATGGACGGAGGGAGTAAAAGAGATATGGCACTTCACTTTATACAAGAGAATAAAGTTTTAGAAACTTTAAGTTATTACATACCAACAAACTATAATGAGTCAGCAATAGTAAATGATGCAGATTTTAATATTAATGAAGATATTCCAATAATGTCTTTTACTAGAGGGATAAAGGTTGATGGTAAATATAAAACTTACTCACCTGATATGCATAAAAGTAAAGATAAAATGGAGAAATCTATAAAAATGAATCTGAGTAAGAATGAGAAGATGGTAATTTTAAGATTAGAATTAAATAAAATTTAATGGAGGATGACATGAAATGAATTTTTCAGAACATATACTTGATGCTACTGCAACTTTTTTAGAGACTAAGGCTAGATTTTTTATGGATTCTAATTCAAAGGAAGAAAGTAAGAAAAGAAAGCTTTATTTATCTACAGCTTTTGTAATATTTGTAACGCTGGGGATAATATCAATGTTAGCTATTTAAATAAAGTCAAAAATAAAATGGAGAATATATCTTAATTTATTTTGTTAAAAATAAGAAAAAAATAAATATTTAGAAAATATACTAAAATTAAAGAAAAGGCATATAAATTAAAGGTAAATATTGTAATGGAATTAAATTAAGAATTAAAAATTAATAAAAAGGCAAAATATGAAAAATAAAGAATCAATAATAAACTGTCACGAAAGTTGACAACATAAATATAATAAACTATTATAACTATAAATTAAAAAATACCCAATAAAAACTATGAAGGGAAGAGTAAATATAGAAGGTAGTCAAAGCGAGTTGGAGATGGTGAGAGTCCAACACGAAGCCTATATTGAAGAACATCCCAGAGTTGCTAACCGAAATCTTTGTGAGAGTAGATTTAGCCGGAACTAATCCGTTACCAAATTAGTATGTATCGAGAGGAATCTCTGTACATTATGAGCAGAGCTTGAAAATTCAAGCTAACCAGGGTGGTACCGCGGAACATAAACCTTTCGTCCCTATATTTTAAATATAGAGATGAAGGGTTTTTTATATGGACAAAATTGTATGAAAAAAGTCATGGCCAGACTTATACAATTAAAAAAATGTATGACGTCATACTCAAATTATATAAACCAAAATAATATAAATATAAGGAGAGTAAATTAAATGTGTTTAATAATACCACAACAATATAAAAGCAGTTTAGGAGTACTACAAACTCAACAAGCAATAAAGGATTTAAAAGATTATTTCGAAAATAGATTAGGGGAAGAATTAAAGCTTACAAGAGTATCGTCACCATTATTCGTATTACCTGAAACAGGTACAAATGATAACTTAAACGGAGTTGAAAAAGCAGTAAGTTTCCATGTACCACATATAGATAAAAGTGCTGAAGTAGTTCAATCATTAGCTAAGTGGAAAAGAATGGCTCTAAAAAAATACGGATTCTCAGTAGGAAGAGGTCTATATACAGATATGAATGCAATAAGAAAAGATGAAGAACTAGATAATATTCATTCTCTATACGTAGACCAATGGGACTGGGAACTTATGATAGACAAAAGTGATAGAAATCTACAAACACTACAAGAAACAGTTAAAAACATATATAAAGTATTTAAAGAAACAGAAGATCATGTGCATCAGATTTATCCAGAAATAAAAAAGGTTCTTCCCAAGGAGATAACTTTTATAACTTCTCAAGAGTTACTAGATATGTATCCTAGTTTAACACCAAAACAAAGAGAAGATGCAATAGTTAAGAAATGTGGTGCAGTATTTATAATGCAAATAGGCAGAGACCTTACAACTGGTGAAAAACATGATGGAAGAAGCCCTGACTATGATGATTGGGATTTAAATGGAGATATATTATTCTATAACCCAGTACTAGATAATGCTATAGAATTATCTTCAATGGGAATAAGAGTAGATGAAGAAAGTTTAGATAGACAATTAAGAGAAGCTGGATGTGATGATAGAAGAGAATTAGATTATCACAAGGCTTTATTAAATGGAGAGTTACCATACACAATAGGTGGAGGTATAGGTCAATCTAGAATTTGTATGTACTTCTTAAACAAAGCACATATAGGTGAAGTTCAAGTTGGAGTGTGGC
>NZ_JBOFOR010000277.1:0-16332 GCF_051659545.1 Romboutsia sp.
ATTTAAAGCAACCTCGAGGGTGTTCTTACCTCTTTATATTACTTTATTAGTAGTTGCACTTATAAATGGATTATCTGTAAATGCAGATATGTTTAAGATACAAGGTTTAATTGCTATGATATTTGGGGCCTTAATTATATCTCTATTTGTAATAACTATAGTAGTAATAGTACAACGTTTTAGCAAAAATTTATTAGGTGATGAAGGTTACTTGATGTTTACTCTTCCTGTAAGCAATGGTTCTATATTAGTTTCTAAGTATTTAGCAGCCTTATTATGGACTGTATTAAGCGGTTTTGTAGCTTTTGTGGCATTTTGCTTAATAATTTTTATACCTTTTTTCCTTGAAGGTGGGTTTGACTTTGCTACTTGGTTTGATGCTGTAGGGGAGTTATTTAGATTGGTTCCTGTAGGAATTTATTTACCAAGTGTTTTAAATGTGGTATTACTTATGTTTTTAACTTACTCTATATTTATATTTACTGTGTACTTATCTTTATCAATGGGACAGTTACCAGTATTTAGTAAGCATAGAAACTTAGCTTCTTTTATTAGTTTCATTGGTATAAATGTAGTGTTTTCTTTTATAGAAAATTTCTTTGCTATGATGTATTTTAGCAATCGTACTCAGCAAATTTTGGAATCTGATCTTATAACTGGAATTACTACTTTGATTAATGATGGAATGTTAGTTAGTACATTATTCAATCTTGTATTATTAATAGGGTTGTTCTTTGGAACTAAGTTTATCTTAGATAAAAAATTGAATTTAGAATAAATTTTAGGACTATAGATAAGTTTGTTTTTAGCAAACCTATCTACAGTCCTATTCTATTTAAAACTCAACCAAGTTGACAAATTGAAATAAACGTAGTTGGTTTTTTATTTAATAGTTTTAATTACTTCCGAAAGCTTCTTAGCTAATACTTCATGACTTTCTTTTGAAAGATGCATATAATCATAATCACTACAAATTGCATAAGGTGAAGGATCAAAATAATGACATCCTAGTGTTTTAGAAGATTTTTCATAAAGTGAAGCAAGTTTATAAGATTTTTCAGAGCATCCTCTTCCCATCGTATGGAAACACTCTACACTCTTTATTTCTTCTCTTATAGGTAGTGGTGGTACAACTAAAATGTTTGGCTTGTTATTTATAAATGCAACTTCACAACTTTGAACTTTTTTTATTAATCTTTCTAATCCTAAAGCTATAGCTTCTGCACTAGCTCCAAAGCGTTCCTTGGTATCATTTGTTCCCAGCATAATAATTAGTAAATCTACAGGCTCATGAGTCATAAGACAAGGTACTATATAATCAAGACCACTTAGACCTTCAAATAATGGATCATTAAAAACAGTAGTTCTTCCACTTAATCCTTCTTCTATAACATAGTACTCATTTCCAAGTATGTTTTGTAAAATACCTGTCCATCTTTCATTTTTACTATATCTTCCACCATTTTCAGGATTATAACCATGTGTATTTGAATCTCCAAAGCACACTATATTCACTAAATCACCTACCAACATTTAGTTTCTTCTATAGTATTCTTAATATCTTTATGCAATTGTACTAATTTATCATCTTCACTACTTACAGGTAAGAATGGTAATCTTGGAATACCTATATCTAAACCATCTAATTTTATTAATGACTTAACACATCCGTATAATGAGCCAAAGCTACACATTCTATAAACATAATCTAACATTATCGCTTGTAATTTTTTAGCTTTGTCGTATTCATTTCTTCTTATTAAATCTTCTAATTTTAAGTATAATTCTGGCATACCTGCATAAGTTCCACCTATACCTGCATCAGCACCCATCATTCTACCTGCTAAATACTGCTCATCTGGACCATTGAATACTAGGAAGTCATCTCCTCCAATAGCTTTGTATCTTCCTATATCATGTGCTGGGTCTGAAGAACATTTAACACCTTTTACTTTTTCATTTTCACACATTTTTCTAAGCAATCCATCTGATAAATTGAATCCTGTTAATTGAGGTATATTGTATATAAAGAATGGTAGATCACTCGCTTTAGTTATTTCGCTCCAATGAGTATATACACTTTCTTCTCCTAATCTGTAATAAACACTTGGTACTGCTGATGTAGCATGAGCACCACATTCTCCTGCATGTTTTGCTAATTCGCATGAATGTTTTGTACTAGCACATCCAACATGAACTATTATTGTCATTTTATCTTTTACTTCTTCACAAACAGCTTCTACTACGCTTTTTCTTTCTTCATTATCAAGTAAGAAGCCTTCTCCTGTACTTCCACATACGTATAAACTTTTTATCCCTTTATTATATAGATAGTTTACTAACTCTCTAGTTTTTTCTAAATCTACTTCTCCGCTTTCTTTAAATGGTGTATTAAGTGCTACTGTAATGTTTTTGAATTTTTCCATATTATAATTCATCTTATTTCTCCCCTTTTATATGATAGTATAGTGCTCCTACTAATCCTGCATCGTTTTTTAACTTGGCTGCTTCTATTTCTAAATTTTTAACAAAGTTTTCCATGCCATTTTCTTTAACTAATGCTTCTACTTTATTAACAAATAATTCTTTTTGTTCACTTACAGCTCCACCTATTATTACTATTTCTGGATTGAATATATGTACTAAAGAAATTATTCCATGTGCAACATCTTCTATCCATTCATCTACTATATTTTTCATACTTTCATTTATGTTAATTTGTTCAAAAATTTCTTTCCCATTTATATTTTCTATATTCAGTTCTTCTTTTACTCTTTTGATTAATGCGGTCATAGAAGCATATCGTTCATAACACCCTCTATTTCCACAGCTGCATTTGATTCCTTTATTGTTTATTGAAAAATGTCCTACTTCTCCTCCAATGCCTAATGTACCATTTAATACTTTAGAGTTAGTTACTATTCCACCACCTACTCCTGTGCCTATAGTAACCATAACTACATTCTTATAGTTTTTAGCATTGCCTAAAAAAACTTCTCCAAGTACTGCACTGTTAGCGTCATTTATAACTGTGGTTCTTACATTGTATTTCTTTTCGAATTCTTCTTTAAATTTTGAACCTTGGTAATTTTTTATATTTCCACCAGTTCCAACTACCATGCCTTTTTTTACATCGATTTGACCAGTAGCTGATATAGCTATTCCCTCTAGTTTATCTATTTTATTTTCAAGTAAAAATATTTCACTTTTTTCTATTGCTGTATTTAATATTGGTGTATTGTAGTTATCAAAGTTAACAGGATAATTACTGCTTGCTATTATATTTCCAGCTTCATCTAGTATTGCAATTTTCAAGGCTGTTCCACCTATATCAAGTCCAAGATAATTCATATTACGCTTCTCCTTTAGCTGCACTTATAAATCTTTGGGCTATTTCTAAAGGTCTAGTAATTGCTCCTCCAACCACTACAGAGTAAGCTCCTGCATCTAACATTTCTTTTACTTGATGTGGATAGTGTATTCTACCTTCAGCTATTATTGGAATATCTATTTCTTTTACTAGCATTTTAACTAATTCTAAGTTAGTTACGTTTGCTTTTATGCTTTGTTCTGTGTATCCATTCATAGTAGTTCCTATTAAATCGACTCCACACTTATTGGCATTTATGCCTTCTTCATAAGTTGATATATCTGCCATTAAAATTATATTTGGGTATTTTGCTTTAATCTTTTTTATAAAATCATTGATAGACTCTTCATTTGGTCTTTTTAAAAAAGTACAATCTAATGCTATAACATCACTACCCGCTTCTACTAATTCATCTACTTCCTTCATAGTTGGTGTTATATATACATCAGAATCATCATAGTGCTTTTTTATTAGTCCTATTACAGGAAGGCCTGTTTCCTTTTTTATAGCGATTACATCGCTTATTCCATTTGTTCTAATAGCGGGACTACCAGCTATTTTTGCTGCTCTTGCCATTAAGTACATTATTGATTTTTCTTCCACATATAATGGTTCATTTGGAAGTGCTTGACAAGATATTATTACGCTATCTTTTATTGATTCTAATATTTCTTCTCTATCCATTAACTACACCTTCTTCCATTTCTATTGATGCTAGATGACATGCAACAAGATGATTTCTTCCATCTATTGTATATGATTTCATTTCTGGAACTTCTTTTTTACATATTTCCATGCAATTTTTACATCTTGGGTGGAAGAAACAGCCACTTGGTGGATTCATAGGACTAGGTACATCTCCTTCTAGAACTATTCTTTCTTTCTTATAATTTATATCTGCTACTGGTATAGCTGAAAGTAATGCTTTTGTATATGGATGTAAAGTGTTTTTATATAAAGACTTCGCATCAGCGAGTTCTACTATTTTTCCTAAATACATTACTGCTATTCTATCACTTATATATTCCACTACACTTAAGTCATGTGTTATAAAAATATAAGTTAATTTATGCTTTTCTTTTAATTCTTTTAATAAGTTTAGTACTTGTGCTTGTATTGACACGTCAAGGGCTGATACTGCTTCATCACAGATTACAAGTTCTGGATTTATTGATAATGCTCTTGCAATCCCTATTCTTTGACGTTGTCCACCTGAGAATTCATGAGGGTATCTGTCCATATATTCTCTTCTCATGTTTACAGCTTCTAGTAAATCTCCTATTATTTTTCTTCTTTCTTCTTTTGACTTTATACCAAATTTTTTAAGTGGGTCTGATAATGATTGATATATTGTAAATGATGGATTTAGTGAAGAATGTGGGTCTTGGAATACTATTTGAATTTTTTTTCTTGCTAAATCCATTTCATCTTTCTTTAGTTTAATTAAATCTTTAGCTCCATCTTCAAAGCTGTAAATTATTTCTCCATCAGTTGCTTTATAAAGTTGAAGTATGGTTTTTCCTAGTGTAGTTTTTCCACAACCACTTTCTCCAACAAGACCTAAAGTTTCACCTTTATATATTTCTAAACTAACATCATTAACTGCTTTAACATAAGATTTATTTTTAGAAAATATTCCATTATTTACAGGAAAGTAATTTTTTACTCCATTTAATTTAAGTAAAACCTCTTTATCCATTTAAAGCCACCTCCTTGCATTTTATACATCTAACCATGTGAGTACCTTCGTTTAAATAAACTTCCTCTGGCATTTGTTCATCACACTCTTTTGAATAATAATCACATCTTGGACCAAACTGACATCCTGGTGGTCTATCAAATGGATCTGGTGTTGCACCTTTTATTGGATTAATATCCTGGTCAGCTCCTTTGCCTAATACAGGTATAGATTTTAGTAATGCTCTTGTATATGGATGGCTTGGTGATTCTAGTACTTCTTTTGCACTTCCACTTTCTATAATATTACCCATATACATCACTGCAACATCATCTGCTAATTCACAAACAACTCCCATGTCGTGTGTTATAAGCATTATTGCTGTGTTATATTCTCTTTTTAATTTATCCATTAATTCAAATATCTGAGCTTGTATAGTAACATCAAGTGCAGTTGTGGGCTCATCTGCTATTAATACCTTTGGATTACAACTCATAGCCATTGCTATCATTGCTCTTTGTCTCATACCACCTGAAAACTCATGAGGATATTGGTCTATTCTTTTTTCAGCAAGAGGTATACCCATATCTTTTAATAACTTTAAAGCTCTTTCTTTAGCTTCTTTTTTAGATATATTTTCATGACTCCTAATCATTTCTATTATTTGCCAACCTATTGTGTATACAGGATTAAGTGCAGTCATTGGATCTTGAAATATCATTGCTATATCTTTTCCTCTAAGAGCTCTCATTTCTTTAGAATTTTTTTCTAGTTTATGTATTTCAATGTCCTTTCCATTTTCACCGTGATAAATTATCTCCCCTTCCTCTATCCTTGAAAACTTAGGAAGAAGTTGCATTATTGAGGATGCTGTAACACTTTTACCACAACCTGATTCTCCAACTATACAAAGAGTTTTTCCTCTTTTGATTTCCATTGATACACCATTTAAAGCTTTGTTACATCTATTGTTAGCATAAAAATATGTTTTTAAGTTGTTTACTGTAATAATCTTATCCATGACTTTTCCCCCTATTCAACACTTGTTGGATCTGTAGAATCTCTAAGCCCATCTCCTACAAAGTTAATACTCATAACAAATAAAGATATAATGATACCAACTGGTAACCACATCCACCAATTATTTTGAAGAGTAAATAAATCTTGAGATGCATTTAAAATATTTCCCCATGTAGCTATTTCTAGAGGTACACCAAGACCTAAAAAGCTAAGTGCTGCTTCTTCTAGAATGAACATTGCTGTACTTAATGTAATGTTTACTGATATAGGACCTATTATATTCGGTAACATATGCTTATAGCATATTACAAAATCATTTAATCCAAATACTTTAAGTGATTGTACATACTCTTCTTCTCTTATAGACAGGATTTGTGATCTAGCCATTCTAAATACACTACCCCATCCACAGATGATAAAGATTACTATAATATTTATTGGACTTTGCCCTATTATTGAAACTAACATTAATACTAATATTAATTGAGGGAATGACATGAATATTTCAGATATTCTAACTAAAATCCTATCTAATAGTCCTCCCTTGTAACCACTATAACATCCAAGTAGAACTCCAATTATAGCACATCCTATCGCACTACCAAATCCTATTGCTATAGACAATCTACCACCATATAAAATTCTAGTAAATATATCTCTACCTATTTTATCTGTACCTAATATATGTTCACTTGATGGTGCTTTTAATATGTTTCTCATATCAACCTGTAGCGGATCATATTTAGTCAAAACTGGTGCAAAGATACATGATAATAATATAAGTAAAAATATTGCAATCCCTGCTACCGTAAGTTTATTTGATAATAGTTTACTAACTACTCTACTTTTAGATTTTTTAAAGGTTTTATCTTCTTCTCTTTCCTTAATCTTATCAAATTTATTATTCAACCTATCTTTAGCTGATAATCCAATCATTATATTCCCTCCCTATTTTTCAAGCTTTACTCTAGGGTCTAGAATAGCTGTAAATATATCTACTAAAGTAGAAGCTATTAAAACCATAGTTACAAACATTAGTGCAACAACCATTACTAAGTTATAATTTGCAGCTCTTATAGCTGTATTAAATACATTTCCAACTCCAGGCCACTGGAATATTGATTCTATAACTACAGAACCTGCAATTAAAGTTGGTAATCTAAATCCTATAAGTACTATTACAGGTGTTAATGATACTCTAAAGCCATGTACTAAGTTAACTCTCCACTCTGGTATTCCTTTACTTCTTGCTGTTTTAATATATTCTTTATTCATAGTATTTAACATACTAGTTCTTGCATATCTCATTACCCCTGCTGTTAGTGATAATCCAAGTACTGCAGCAGGTAAGATTAAATATTCTATTCTATCCATAAAACCTACAAGGCCTGGTGCAGTTCTTCCACCTGCAGGTAACCATTTTAGATTTAGAGCAAATATTAGTATAGTTACCATCCCAAAGAAGAATTGTGGTATTGATACTCCTACCATCCCTGCAACTGTTAGAATATTGTCGCCTATAGTTCCTTTTTTTATGGCTCCTATAACTCCTAATATACTTCCTAATACTGTAGAAATTAATAAGGCTGCTGCTGATAATTCTAAAGTTGCTGGTAAAGTATCTTTTATAATATCAATAACTGCTACACCACTACTTGCGCTATACCCAAAATTACCTTGTAGTATTTGCCATAGCCATTTAAAGTATCTAACAACAAACCCATCATTTAGTCCATAAGCATCTTTTAAAGCTGCTAGTTGTTCTGGCGATAATCTTGCTAACGATTCTGGGTCCATTAAGTGTGATACAGTATCCCCAGGAGTTAAGTCTAATAAAAAATAAATAATAAAAGTTATAATAATTAACATAGGTATCATACCAAGTATTTTTTTCAATGTATATTTAAACATTTTTTGCCTCCTTATAAATAATGGGGTTGTATAAACCTGTATTATACAACCCCATTGTAGAAATTAAGAATTCCTATTTTTTAATACTTTAAGTAATATATATATGATAAGGTTTGCCTGAGCATTATAAAAATTATTCAGCTAAAGTCCACTTGTGTATATCCCACTTATAGTTGAATTGTGGGTTACCAAGTTTTTCTGGCATACCTTTTATCTTATCACTTTTCATAACAAATATTGGTTGATAGTATAAAGGTAAAACAAATAACTCTTCATTTTCATATTTTTGTAATTCATTAAATGCTTTTTTAGTTTCATTTGGATCTAGAGTTGCATTAGTTTGTTCAATTAACTTATCTAACTCTGGTTTTCCTGGTGTATGAGAGTTTAATGCAGCGCCAGTTTGGTATCTGTCATAGTATTCATGCATAGAAAGTGCAGCAGTTGCTCCATATATTAAATCAAAATCTATTGCAGATGGACCATTTACTGGATTTTCTGGTAATGACCATAATAATGTAGCTAAGTCACCTTCTACTAATTTGAATTCCATTTTTATTCCAACTTGAGATAAGTAGTTTTGTATTATAGACATTAAATCTACAGTTTGTTGGTCATTGTAGTAATAACCTACTTTTAATACAGTATTTGGATCCCAATTAGCTTCTTTTAATAATTGTTTAGCTTTTTCTTGATTAAAATCATAATTATTTAATCCATCTACTTTATCAGGACCATTTGGAGTTAAACTGTTTGCAGGAATTGCAGCTCCTTCAAATATACCATCAAGTATTGAATTCATATCTAATGCGTACTTTATAGCTTGACGAACTTTCTTGTCTGCTAGCGGAGATGGAGAACCATCTTTTTTATTAAACTTGTTAGCAAAGAATAATCTTGTATATCTTACATCTACTTTATCAATTTTTGTTCCTTCATTGTTTTCAAGGGCTTTAACATCAGCTATATTTTTAGTATATGTATAATCTAAAAGTCCAGCTTTTGCATTTGTAACTAAGTTTGGATCACTATCACCAGGACTTGGGTTTAAGTGCATATTATATGCTGGCTTTCCATCCCAGTACTTATCAAATCCAGCTAAAGTTGTGTAATTACCCATTTTAACTTCTTCAACTTTGAATGGTCCAGAACCTATTGGATTTCTGAAGAATTCAGCTTGTTGGAATTTAACTGGGTCTACATCTTTAAGATGTTTTTGTGGAAGTGGAGCAAATTGAGTGAAAGTAAGTAATGCATCTGGTGCAAATTTAGCAAACTTTATTTCAATGTTGTTTCCATCAATTACTATACCTGATATTTCAGTTGCTTTTCCATCTAAGTAATCTTGTGCTCCTTCAATAGCTTTAAATGTATTTCCAAAAACATTGTTTAAAATTGTTGTCTTTAAACTATATTCCATACTCCATTTTATATCTTGAGCTGTTACTGGTTCACCATCATGCCATAATATATTGTCTCTTAATACAAACTTTAAGTTCATTCCATCTTCTGACATTTCATAAGATTTTGCTAATTGTCCTTCCCCTAGAATTGGTTCTAAGTTCTCATCTGCAAATATTAATCTGTCATATAAAACCTTGTTATATACAAAAGTTCCTGGGTTTAACCAAGGTGTTTCAAAGAATTCTTCTGGACCACCATTTGAGTAAAGTGTGTTTGCTGCTGATTTTTGACTACTTGGTTTTTCACCTTCTGGTTTTTCTGATGTGCTAGAACATCCTACTAGGTTTAATGTCAACATAGAAGTTACGAACAAGCTTAGTAACTTTTTTTTCATAATATCATTCCCCTCTTTGTTTAGTTGTAATAAAATATAAATTTCTTATCATATAAGTACTTAAAGCTATTTTATAAGGTATATTACCTAATAAATCAATTCGATTACAGTAAAACGTTTTCTTTGTCTGCCTCAAAAAGAACATTTAAAGTATTCATCTTCTTTTGGTAGTAACTTTCAATATTTATGAAGTATGTATATAAAACGTCTACCATTACTAAAACTGGGAATTGTGGAGATATACAATCTCCAGCTTCAAGAGAGTTTATTGTAGGTATTAATATAACTTCATCACAAAAGCTTGATAAATGGAAAGAATTATTTGAAGTTATCATTACAATTTTAGCTCCATTCGCTTTTGCTATACCTAACCCTTGAAGTATTTCTTTTGTTTTGCCACTTAGAGATATTGCTATAATTACTGTGTTTTCATCTGCTAATGATGCTAACATTTTTATTCTATGAGAATCATGTACTGCTTCAATATTTAAGCCTAGTCTCATAAATCTTAAATGAACCTCTTCCCCTGCTATTCCAGAACTCCCCATTCCGAAAACACATACTCTTTCAGATCCTGTTAATAAATGTGCTACTTTTTTCATTTGTTCTTTGTTAATCATCATATGGCAACTGTCTAATAAGTCTTGATATGTATTTATGACTAAATTAGAAATCTCTTCCCTGTTGTATCTACTTATATTTTTTTCATATTCAAATATAAATTCTCTAAACCCCTTATACCCACACTTTTTAGCAAATCTGGATAATGATGCTTCTGAAACAAATAATTTGTCTGAGACTATTTTTGATGAAAGTTTTTGTTCTTCTCTATTATTTATGAAAAAATATGCTATAGTCTTTTCTACATTAGTTAAGCTATCATATCTTGACTTTAAGTTTTTTAAAACAGTATTATCAGAGTACTGCATACTATCTATTCTCCTTTTGATTAGTAGTCAAGGTATTTTATTTTTTGCCTCTTTATACCTTAATTGTATATATGTAATTATCATAACGCAACAACTTTGAAAGTTTTTGAAAGAGATTTTAATATTTTTGCTATTTTCGTATTGATTCTAGTGATTTTTCTTATTTTACTTGAATGAATGTGAAATTACTTTCATTCTCTTTTAAATTTTATTATATTTTCCTTTAACTTTTAAAATATTGAAAGTACTTTTATTTTATACTTAATAAAAATATATATTAGAACAAAGATTTAATAGTATTATTGATAATAATAAAAAGATGCTATATTTCTATTAATAGCATCTTTTCTATGGTATCTTTTTGTTTTTGTTACAACTTTACTTTATCTTAATTTTGAAGATAGCCTTTTTTATAGTTTCTTTTTTATCCACTTTTATACCCGTCATATGAGCATCTTCTGGATAACAAACTAAAAAATCCCCTTTATTTAGTTCAACATGACTATTTAGATTACCCTCAAGTGAAAGAAAATTGCTAGAATCATCATATTCTTTTTGGCCTAAGTTTTCAATAAAATTTAAATCATTCTTTCACACCCTTTAAGAACTAAATGTAAATCTAAATATTTCTTATGAGATTCCCAAAAACGTTCTTCTTTATTACAAGTTTCATATTCAACAATAAGTATTTTCATTATAGTTTACTTCGCAAAATATAATATAAAATCCGTGTGAAAAATATCCACCTAAATAATATTATTTTTGTTTTCTTATATCTTATGCATCGAATTTTGGTACAAAATCCCACTATGACTAATACTATATACCAAGAGTAAAATCCACAGGGGGTAATCATCATGGAAAAAATTCTTGAGGTAAAAAATCTATACAAAAACTTCTACACCAAATATGGAGAAATACAAGTCTTAGAAAACATCAACTTCTCCCTTTATCCACACCAAATAATAACCCTTCTTGGTCCATCTGGAAGTGGCAAATCAACTATCCTAAATATTCTTACTTCCCTACTAAAACCAACCACTGGGGAAGTAATAACTAATGGAAAAATAGGATATATGTTTCAAAAAGACCATTTACTTGAATGGAGAAATATTCTTGATAATGTAACTTTAGGACTAGAAATTCAAAGAAACAAATTTCCGGAAGCAGTAGAAAGAGTGGAAAGATTATTAAAAACTTACGGATTATGGGAATACAGAAATATGTATCCTAAAGAGCTTTCTGGTGGAATGAGACAAAGGGTGTCTTTAATACGTACACTAGCTGTTAATCCTGATATTTTGCTTTTAGATGAGCCCTTTTCAGCTTTAGATTATCAAACTAGATTAATCGTTAGTGATGATGTATATAAAATTATTAAAAATGAGGGGAAATCTGCTATATTAGTTACCCATGATATTAGTGAAGCCATCGCACTTAGTGATGTAGTCCTTGTTATGAGTAAAAGACCCGCAACAGTTAAAAGTGTTCATAGTATAGATTTAAGAAAAAATAAAGATTTAACTCCGCTTCAAACTAGAAAGGTACCAGAATTCCAAAGCTACTTTGACATCTTATGGAAGGAGCTCGATTCCAATGAGATTAAGTAAATCATCCCAAGACTATATTGAGTATTTAAAAAATATTAAGAAGGAAAAAAGAAAAATTCTAATATTTCAAGTTCTACTACTTATGGGCTTTTTAGTATTTTGGGAGTTATTAGCTTCATATGGTGTTATTCAAACATTCTTGTTTAGCAAGCCTTCTGATATATACAGATTATTCATAGACTATTTACAAAATGGAGAGCTTTTACGACATGTAGGTATTTCAGTATATGAAACTATTTTAGGTCTTATTATAGGTACTAGTTTAGGTATAATTATCGCCATAATACTTTGGTGGTTTCCTAGATTATCTAAAGTTATGGACCCATTTTTAGTAGTTCTAAATGCTCTTCCTAAAACTGCTCTTGCACCTATTATTATAGTATGGGCTGGGGCTGGTATTAGAGGAATTGTTGTAACTGCTGTTATAATATCCATAGTAGTTACTATACTTTCTGCTTACAATTATTTTATAAATATAGATGAAGATAAAATCAAGATGCTCAAGAGCTTCGGTGCTACCAAAGGACAAATCTTATTTAAACTTATTCTTCCTTCTAATGTAGGAAATCTTATTAATATTACTAAGATAAATATTGGTATGGCTTGGGTAGGTGTAATTGTTGGAGAGTTTTTAGTTTCAAGATATGGCATAGGTTATTTAATAGTATATGGTGGTCAAGTATTTAAATTAGATTTAGTTATGATGGGTGTATTCGTTCTTGCTTTTTGTGCCTGGATTATGTATGCTATTTTAAATATTATTGAAAAAATATATAATGCTAAAAGATAAATTAAAAATAATAAACGAGGGCTAGGTATTTCTAATTATGAAATATTTAGCCCTCGTTTCTATATTTTCTCTTTATATACTTCAATGCTTACTACAATTCATTATTATATTTTTTATCTTCAATCTCTCTATATTCTTGCATTTTATGTTTAAATAATTGTGCATTTGTCGGTGGTGTATATGTAATAGCATTTGCACCAGCCTCAATGGTTTCTAAAATTGTTTCTTCCGTTGGTCCCCCTGTAGCAATTATAGGTATAAGAGTAAATTTTTCTCTGATTTTACTAACAATCTTAGCTGTATTAGCTCCTCCACTTACGTTTATTATATCTGCACCTGCATCAATTTTACTTTGAATATCTGTTAACTCTGATACTACAGTTACAACTACAGGTATATCAATTGACTCCTTAACATACCTTATAGTTTCATCTGGAGCTGGTGAGTTAAGTACGGCTCCTATTGCCCCTTGAAATTCAGCATGTAAAGCAATATTTGCTGATCTAGTTCCATGTGTTAATCCCCCACCAACACCGCATAAAACAGGTATATCTGAAACAGCCAATATAGCTTGAGTAATTGTTGGCTGAGGTGTAAATGGATATACTGCTATTACAGCATCAGCGTTAGTATTTTTAATTATAGCAACATCCGTTGTAAAAATAAATGACTTAAGTCTCTTTCCAAAAAACCTTATCCCAGAGGCTTTAGCAACAACACTTGGAATTGATACAAAATTATTTCTCAAACTTGATGTTAACTCCGGTACATATTTGACTTTAGAGATTTCCATAGTATTCCCCCCCATATATAATTTATTGTGACACTATATATATTTAATTTAAATTATATTTAAATATAGTGCAATAATTTTTTATGGTTTATCGATAATTTTTATCATAATGAAATAAAACATCTTCTATTTCAATAATTTTCTTTGTTAAATAGAAGATGTTTTATTTTATATTATTTCATTATAACTTCCTTTATACACATTGCCTTTTTTTTTATTTGATCAGAAAAATTTTTTATTATATTATAAGTTTCTTTTGATGTAAAATTAGTATGGGTTATTTCAACAAAATCTATGTCTAATACAGGGTTAAAAAATCTCATCCCAACTAATTTCTCCGGTCTAGTAATACTTGAGGCAATTTCAGTTATTGATAAATTTGATGTATTAGTTGCAAATACAGTATCTCTCTTACATATATGGTCCAATTGTCTAAATAAATCTTTCTTAACCTTCATATTATCATCTATAGTTTCTATAATTAAATCACAATCTGCAGCTCTTTTTATATCTGTAGTTGCAGAAATTCGCTTTAAAACTTGGTCTTTATCATCTTCTTTTATTTTTCCTTTTGAAACATCTTTTTCTAAACTTGTAACAATTGACATTACACCTTTTTCAATACTCTCATTAGATTTATCTCTAATTATTACTTCATTTCCATTTGATATTAATATTTGTGCAATACCACAAGCCATTTTATCTGTTCCTATCACCATTATCTTCATAGAATACCCCCTTTAAATATGTTTTGCATAAATATATGCCTTAAGTTAAGAATAAATTACACTTTTAAAAAGTAACAAATAAGGTTAATAACTAATAATATATACTATCATCAAGTTTTATCATTTTTTTATATTAAAAGTTTGGAGGGGATTTTTTTGTTTAAGAAAGTAATTGCATTAGCTAGTTCTTTAGCTTTAAGTGTAGTTTGTCTTACAGGTTGTTCTAGCACGAATACAACTGATGAGGAAAAGAAGGAGCTAGACAAGGTGACTGTAGCTGAAGTTACTCATTCAGTTTTTTATGCACCTCAATATGTTGCTATGACCAATGGATTTTTTGAAGATGAAGGTATTAAGGTTGATATAATAAATGCACAAGGTGCGGATAAAACTATGGCTGCCTTAATATCAGGTGAAGCTCAAGTAGGACTTATGGGGCCTGAAGCTTCTATTTACGTTTATAATCATGACAATAAAAATTACGCTGTAAATTTTGCTCAATTAACTAAAAGAGATGGTAGTTTTATAATTGCTAGAGAAAAAATGGATAACTTTAAGTATTCAGACTTAAAAGGTAAAGAAATACTAGGTGGTAGAAAAGGCGGAGTACCATTAATGACTTTGGAATATGTATTAAAGCAAAATGGTCTTACTATAGCTGAAAATTCTAATACTGCTGATGTAAATGTAAGAACAGATGTTGCTTTTGCTGCTATGGCTGGAGCTTTTGCTAGTGGTGAGGGGGACTTTACTACTGCTTTTGAACCAACTGGAACTGCTATGGAAAAAGCAGGTACTGGTTACATTGTTGCATCTGTAGGTAAAGATTCTGGAGAAATTCCTTATACTGCTTATTCAACTACTAAAAACTATATGAATGATAACAAAGATTTAATTCAAAGATTTACTAATGCAGTATATAAAGGCCAACAATGGTGTAAAACTGCTTCAAGTGAAGAAATTGCAAAAGCTATGCAACCTTTCTTTAATGACTTATCTTTAGATGACTTAGTTTCCGTTGTTGATAGATATAAATCAATAGATGCTTGGTCCACTGATCCTCTATTAAAAGAAGAAAGCTTAAATTCTTTAATGAAGGTTATGAAAGAAGCTAAGGAATTAGACAAAGAACCACCTTATAAAGATATTGTTAATACTGAATTTGCAACTAATGCTATAAAAAATATTAAATAACTTAAAGGACTGTAGATAGATTTGGTAAATTAAAATCTATCTATAGTCCCTTTTTATTAGATTAACATGCCACACTCTTCTATAGACTCCATTAAATTATACTCTTCATATAAAGGATATCTATTAGTTAAGCTTATTACTAATTCTCTTGCTTTTTCAATGTTATTATCTGTTAAACATAGGTCTATTGCTTTTGCTATAACCTTCATATCATCTTCATTCATACCTCTAGTAGTAACAGCTGGTGTACCTATTCTTATACCACTTGTTACCATGGCACCATTAGGATCATTCGGTATAGCATTCTTATTAACAGTTATGTACGCTTCATCTAATCTATGTTCAGCTTCTTTACCTGTTATATTTTTATTAGTTAAATCTAATAACGCTAAATGATTATCAGTACCACCACTTAATAATCTAAATCCTCTATTCATTAGTTCTTCAGCTAAAGCCTTACTGTTTTTAACAACTTTAGTTTGATATTCTTTAAACTCATCACTTAAAGCTT
>NZ_JBOFOR010000278.1:0-4307 GCF_051659545.1 Romboutsia sp.
TTACCAAGAAAAATATTAGGCTACAATACACCCGAGAAACTATTTGAAGAACACTTAGATTCTATATATGCAGCCTAATATTTGGGTTATTTTTCATATTTTAAAAAATAGTTCAATTTGATATTGCAATTAAGCAAAAAATAAAATTATATAAAAAAAAATTAAAAATAATGATAGATATAGAAAATATTTTGTAGTATAATCAGGATTGTGGAAAAAATTACTAAAAAATACAATAAGACAATGGGGGAAACATGCTAAATTTACTTTTAGGGTTACTAGCAGCATTAACTGCAGGATTTACTGCTATTTACGCAAACGATTTCAGAAAGAACATAGGGAATAATAAAAAAGGTGTATTTATACCGGGATTATTTATTGGATTCATAACAGATTTTTTAGATGCAATAGGTGTTGGATCTTTTGCAACTACTACAGCTATATTAAAATTAAATGCTAAATTAAAAGTATCAGATAGGTTATTGCCAGGAACTTTAAATGTAGCTCATGCTTTGCCAATGATTACACAAGCATTTATGTCATTAACAGCAATAGATGTAGACATAATAACTCTTGTAAGTCTGATAGTTGCAGCAGTAGTGGGTTCTTATATAGGGGCAGGAATAATATCTAAACTTCCAGAAAAAATGATTCAATTAACAATGGGACTAGCTCTAATAGTTGTTGCAATATTATTAGTGTTAGGTCAATTAGAGCTTATGCCAACAGGTGGTGAAGCAATAGGTCTTACTGGAGTTAAACTAGTAATAGGAGTAGTAGGTAACTTTATACTTGGAGCATTAATGACAGCAGGAATAGGTTTGTATGCACCTTGTATGGCTATGGTAGCTTTACTTGGAATGAATCCTATGGCAGCTTTCCCAATAATGATGGGATCATGTGCATTTGTTGGACCAATAGCTAGCACAAAGTTTGTTAAAGAAGGTGCTTATGAAAGAGAAATATCTATGGGAATAACTATAGGTGGTGTAATAGGTTCTATATTAGCATTATTATTTGTAACTAACTTACCTATATACTGGTTAAAATGGCTAGTAGTAGTTGTTGTGTGCTACACATCATTTACTATGCTATCAACAGCACTAAAGAAGAATGGAAATAAAATAGGAACAAAACAAGCTAATTAATAAAAAAATTAATTAACATAAAAAGGATTTGCAATTTAATTTGCAAATCCTTTTTATGTTAATTAAATTAAAAGTAGTACATGAATAAATGGAAAATATTATGGCTAAGATATAAAAAGAAAACATGTTTATGGAGGAATCCTTATGAAGGTTAAAAAATTATTAGCCGTTATTGTAGTATTATTTTTAGGGACTATTTATATAGAAGCAAATATATATAAAAAGCCAATATTAGATAACCTTAAAGATGAAATAGAAGTATTATCAGATATAAGTACAAAGAAAGAAATTGGAAAAACACAAGCAATAAAATTAGTAAAAGATTATTTACAAACAAATAACTCTTATATAGCTAGTAATATAGAAGTTGATAGTGTAGATAATAAATATTATATAGTACATGTGTATGATGTGATTTCTAACCCTGATGAAAGTCATACTGCTACTATAGGATGGTACCAAGTGAACAAACACACTGGTGAAATAATAAATATTATGCAATAGAAGGTACTACTTATGGTGGTACTTTTTGTTTGTAATTATTTAAAAATAATAGTAAATAATAAAATTAAGTCATATGATTTTATTTTGATGATATAATAGGAATATACAATTTGACATTTTGTGACAAAATAACAGAAAAATATCTTGAAATCTAAATTAATAAATAAAAAAATGTATATGAAGCATATAAGTATAAATTAATTAGGAGAGGTGATAAATTGAAAAAAGTTATGATTGTATTTGGAACTAGACCAGAAGCAATAAAAATGTGCCCTTTAGTTAAAGAACTTAAAAGTAGAAAAAAAATTAATACTGTAGTATGTATAACTGGACAACATCGTCAAATGCTAGATCAAGTTTTAAAAGTGTTTGATATAGTACCGGATTATGACTTAGGCATTATGAAGGATAAACAAACTTTATTTGAGATAACTCAAAATATATTGTTAAAAATGAAAGTAATATTAGAAGATATAAAGCCGGATATAGTTTTAGTTCATGGTGACACATCAACTACATTTTCTACATCATTGGCTGCATTTTACCTTCAAATACCAGTAGGTCATATTGAAGCAGGATTACGAACACACAATATATACTCACCATTCCCAGAGGAATTTAATAGACAGGCTACTGGTATTATATCTAAATACCACTTTGCTCCAACAGAATCAGCAAAGCAAAATTTATTAAATGAAGGCAAAAAAGATAAGTATATATATGTAACTGGTAATACTGCAATAGATGCACTTAAAACAACTGTAAAAAAAGATTATTCCAATGATATATTAGAATGGGTAGGAAATGAAAAATTAATAATGCTTACAGCACACAGGAGAGAAAATTTAGGTCAACCTCTTAAAAATATGTTTAGAGCTATTAAGAAAATTGTAGATGAATATGAAGATGTAAAGGTTGTTTATCCTATGCATATGAATCCTGCAATTAGGGAAACTGCTAAATCTCTATTAGGAAATCATAATAGAATTAAATTAATAGAACCACTAGATGTAATAGATTTTCATAATATGTTAGCTAAGTCGTATCTAATTCTTACAGACAGTGGTGGAATACAAGAAGAAGCCCCTTCACTTAAAAAGCCGGTTTTAGTTATGAGAGATACTACAGAAAGGCCTGAAGGTGTAAAAGTAGGCACTCTTAAACTTGTTGGTACTGAAGAAGAATTGATTTATAAAAGTTGCAAAGAACTACTTAATAATGAAAATTATTACAAAACGATGAGTAACACATCAAATCCATACGGAGATGGATTTGCATCGAATCGGATAGTAGATATTTTAGAAAGTGTTTTATAAGAAAAACACGACATCACGACATATAGGAGGAGGACAGAATATGAATAGAATATCTAAAAAAATAGATTTATATATGATAGGATTATTTTTAGAAGTTTTTATATTGTTTTGTATTTTGTTTTTATCAAATACAGATAACCAAAATGCTTTGACATTTATAACAATAGGAATAAGCTTTTTTACAATAATAATTACTTATGTTGGAGGAATGATAACTGGGTTAATATTAACCTCAATTTGTATATTTTTCTACTCTTTATATATTTTTTATAACAACTTAATATTTAATGTAGAAATAAGTTATGTATCATACATATGGATGATTATTCTAGCTATGATAACACTAACTATGGGAAAATTATCAGAGTCAATTATAAATCTTCAAAATATAAATGAAAGGCTACAAAATGAATACAAAGAATTAGTTACAATTGATTACACAACAGGGCTGGGAAATATTAAAAACTTTTACAAGTATTTAGATAAAGAAATGAGTAGGGCTAAAAGACATAATGTAAAGTTGAGCTTGATGATAATAAATCTGCCCTATTACGCAGAAATAAAAGGCATAATTGGCGAGAATAAGTACAATATACTTATAAAACAAATAGGAGATATAATAACAAATTCAACGAGAGGCGAGGATGATATATACTCTTTAAATAATGATATGTTAGCTATAATTATGCCAGATACAGATAAAGATGGTGCATTAATAGTAAAAAATAGGATAAAAACTAGATTAAATGAATTAAATCTAGACATGAATCAATCAAAATACAATATAAATATAGACTCTAAAATAGCAATAATAGAATATGATGAAAAAATACAAAATGCAATCCAATATAAGCAATTATGTGAGGCGGAACTTGAGTATGATGTATAAAAAAGCTATCTGTATTGTGGTTACTATATTAGTCACTATTTTAAGTCACAATTTATCTTATGCTGATAACAAATCGAATACCCTTATAATTTATGAAAACAAACAAAATATTACTTATAAAGAAAATACTGTAGATTACTTGGAAGAACTTTTATATAAATTTAATAATAATGTTGAAAAAGTAAATTTAAGTGAATATAAAAAAGCACATATAGACAAATTTGATTATGTAGTTGTAGTTAATATAGAGAATGATATAAGTAATTCTAATATAATTGAAGACCTATCAAATTACAATGGAAATATATATTGGATAGGGAATAAGATAGAAAACTTATTGGATTATAATGACAAATATAATATAGAGTATGATGGTAAAAATAACAATATAAATAAGATAATATATAAAGATAATAATACATTATTAAGTGATTATAAAAACTTTAATAT
>NZ_JBOFOR010000279.1:0-4259 GCF_051659545.1 Romboutsia sp.
AATGAATAACTTATCAT
Organism: Romboutsia sp.; assembly: GCF_051659545.1. Lineage (GTDB taxonomy): Bacteria > Bacillota > Clostridia > Peptostreptococcales > Peptostreptococcaceae > JBOFOR01. The sequence goes on from NZ_JBOFOR010000279.1 coordinate 18, forward strand.
AGATATTTTATCTTCTATTGTTGGATATAGATCTTCACCACTAAAAGTAGCAATACTTTCGTATTACTATCTTAGAGTTTAACTATACTTATAAAATCCCAAGCTTTGCGACAATCATAGCCTCGGCATATGTCTTTTTAGTAGCAGTTGCTTGGTTGCTACACTCATTTTCAGTTGGCATTGAGTAGTACCAACTCCCTTTTATTACTCGCTATATGGGAGTAGCGACAAATAAAAATCATTTTAACTCCAGTTAATTTAAAGCCTAAGCTTTACAGTATGTCTGGCTACTGCACTCTTTATTTATGCTGATAATGAGTAGTATCAACACCCATTTATACCTCGCTATCGGGTTAGCAAATAAATTTATAATTATATTTTATCATTTCTCAAAATCCATTACTAGTACAATTACTTCATAAAATCTATTAAAGCTAATGCTATACTATCTTTTTGTGATAGATTATTTTCTTTGCAGTAAGAAGCGAATTGCTCTAAAACATTTTTATATGTTCTAACTGACCTAGCTACAATTTCACCTTCAAGCTCATAGCTCCTAGTTGATATTTTATAATTCCTAGCAATAATTTTTAATATATTAATTTCATCTTCGGTAAGCTCTATTTTATTTTGTGTTACTGGTGTATTTCTTTGTGTTATAACACTCTGTGTTGTATTAGTGTTATTTTTATCTAACACATCTGTGTTTTTTTGTTTTGTAACACTTAATGTTATATCTGTGTTACTAATTAATTCATATTGCTTCAAATCCTTATTATACCTATAGTTTGCCCTATTTAATTTTTTTCTTAAAGTATCTTTTCCTACCTTCATTTCTTTTTCAATCTGTGCCGTAGACAATCCTTCTTTTAACTTTTTATTAACTACTTTAGCTATGTCCTCAATATCAATATTCATATAAACCCCTCCTGTAACACAATCTATTATTACTATAACACTATTATCATAAATTGCTTGTCGAAGAGTAGCCTTAACTATGAATATATATTAAAACTTCTAATAACCTATTAAGCTTGTATACTTTAAATATAGTAAAGACTTGACTTCAAGAGCCGAAGGCATAGAATACAAGGGAAACTAAGGGAGCCAGAAATAGACGCAGTTATTCCCTTATAAATAGACATATATATAATTATGTCTATCAATAAGGTAATAACTACATCAAGTTTTGAATACAAGGTTTAACCTCGGTCGCCGTCACTCTTTGCACCTTATCTGTTACGTGTTTTCACACCCATAAGCTTTCTACATTACGGTTCTATCCTAATGCTAATCTGCTTATGGTTCCCGAGCACCTATGCTCCTAGAACTCCCACACCTGACCTTTACGTTGTCATCACGCTCTTTCCCGTACGCCTAAAGATAAGGACTAGGACTATTGTACGGAGGTATTCTTTCTGCATTGGCAATACTAACCTATCATCTGTTTTAAGTGTTTTTTTGGCATGTCCCACTATTGCTCATTTTTTCAAGGTGAACAACAACCTTGTTTTGATTATTTTAGTTATAACCAACTGTTAATGCTCTTGTCATTAACTACATCTTCTTAATGATCTATATATCTAAGTTATATTTTTCTTTAAATTCTTCTCTACTTAAATCAGTTATATATGCTTTAACATTACGTGAAAATAGCTTTGCAACTATAAATGTTCTCATTCCTGTAACAAGCTCATATTCTCCATTCTCATTTTCCCTAACTGCTATTGGTGCTAATGATTTATACCTTCTATATTTTTTTATATTAAATATTGATATTCTTGAACTTAAATGTACTTCATCAACAATCTTAACTTTGTTTATATCCACCTCTTTAAAATCTTCTTCTGCAATTAATGTATACCATACCTCATTCTTATTTTTATTTTGTTTTAATATTGTTTCCATACTTTCTTCCTCCCCATTTTATTATTCTAAATATAAAAAAGCCTTTTAAGTAAGGTTTTACCATACTCAAAAGGCTTGAAATTTTCTTCTTTATCGGTTATCATATTGTTAGTAAATATGATACTTAGTAACGTTTGTTACTGTAAAAGAAGTTCTTTTCTAACGGCTTTCTTGGTACTGGAATACCTTGCAAAGTTTGGCTTATCTTTAAGGCTGGAACCTTATTGATAAGAGTTGAACAAGAGCTTTTTTTATTTAATTTTTTAAATTAGAAATTATTTGAAATATTTTTTTCCAATTAATTCGAAAATTGTCATTCTTAATTAAGTCTATTTTAATCGTTTTTTATAATATTTGCAAATAAAAAATACTATGTAGTAATTTCCATAGTATTTTTTATGTTTATTAAGTTCACTTTTGGATTATCTATATCCTATATCTGTATCATTTGATTTTGCTTTACTCTTTTTTCTCTCTTGTTGTCTTTGAGACTTTTCTTGTACTTGTTCATCATATCTCTTAATATTACTTATAGTCTTTATAGCCTTTTCAAACATACCTAGAATATCTTTAGCTCCACTATTTGTCTCTAATTTAAATTCAGCTTTTTTCTCTAAATAAATTTCATTAATTTTATCTATATCAACTTTGTTACCACAATATTCATTTACAGCCCTTATATCCCTAACCCCTTCAACTGTTATGTATTTAGATTGTGGGAACTGGTCTTTATATTCTGAATAAAACTCTCTACGTTCCTTTAAGTCTAGTATCTTATTACTTTTATTTAATATCTCTATCTGATTATTAATTCTCTTTAACTTCATATTTATTTCATCTATTTTATTCTCAATATCTTTTAATGTATCTTCTTTAACTAAAATACTGCCTTTATTTCTATATCCTCTTATCTCTAAAGCTCTTTCCTTACTCTCTATCCTACTTTTTAGATTAGATGCTCTAGTTTTATCTTTGTACCCACCAAATATATTCTTTGGTAGCTCTGCAAGTTCCTTTTTGTTTTCTTTAAGCTCCTTACTCCATTCTTTCATCAACTTAATATCTTCCCGTAAACTATAAGGCTCATATTTTAGATTACTCAATTCACTTCCAACCTCTATTTTAACACTATTTAGTTTCTCCTTAGAGGAATCTATCGCCTTGCTATCTAATGGCTTTTTAACTATATTCTCGGCCATTTCTAATATAGTCTTTTCTTCAGTAGTTACAAACCTATACTTTAATTTATCTTCTGCTTTAATCTCTTTAAATTCTGTAATTGCCTTTGTACTTTCTTCATCAATATATTCTAGCTTAGTATTTAATTCCTTAATTTCATTATTTAACTGACCTCTTTCTGATTGTAACCCTCTTTTTTCCATAGCACTTGCATGTGTACCCACATGAATTTGTGGCACTCTTTCTATGCCTTGCTCTGCAAGGGTTCTATGGTCTATTATTTCTTTAATTCCATTTCTTTCAAGAGTTTTATTTGCATATTTTGCCCATTGTTCTCTCCACTTCTCTAGGTTCTCTTTTTTATTCCAATCAACTGTATCTATCTTTCTTGATTTATACTCACCACTTTTTAACTTTATCTTTTCGCCCTTTTTATCTAAGATATATTCTTTCTTTGCTTTCGCTCCCCACTCTCCATTTTCAAAAGGTCGCATAGTCAACATTATATGAGCGTGAGGATTTCCCTTTTTACTATCGTGGATTGAAATATCTGCAACCATTCCTTGGTCTACAAATGTATCTTTTACAAATTCTCTTGTAAGCTCTATTTGTTTTTCTAGTGATAGCTCTTTAGGTAATGCTATATTTATTTCTCTTGCTAACTGACTATTTTTACTTTTCTCTATCTTCTCAACTTCATTCCATAAATTAGCTCTATCACTTGCCCATTCTGGTGCATTTAATGGAGTTAATATTTCTGTATATTCTATTCCAGTTTTCCTAGTATAATCGTGGACTTCTCCCGTTCTTTCATTCTCTAATTTTTCACCACTTCTATATGCTGATGAACCAACAGAAGAACTCCCATTACTTCTACTTATTATTTGAACTGAAAAATGATATATTGCCATAAATTACACATCCTAATTTACATAGGCTTAATGCCTATGTTCTCTATATTTTAGTGATAGCAAAAATATAATAATATGCAACGCATATTATAAAAAGCCTTCTGCAAGAACGTACACACCAGTATGGTGTATAAGTGCGCCCTTGTCTTTCAACTACGGGATTTTTATTTGACTTAATTTTACTACTAATTAACAAATATTACAATACTACTTTTATTATATTAACTTTAACAAATTCCGTAAT
>NZ_JBOFOR010000280.1:0-6946 GCF_051659545.1 Romboutsia sp.
AACTTTAAGGTAGTAGTGGCGAAGACACCGTCTATTTTGCTTGGCTTTGTAACAACCTCTGATTATATCGTTTAGGTGTGATTAAGTCGTTAGCCACCAAGAATCCCTCTGCTTTAGCTGTAGGGAGTGTGTCAAACAACTAGTTAAAGACATGGGTGGAATAGCAATTGGAAACAAGTTGAAGACAACAGCAGCTATCGGAGGTATTGAAACAAGAACATAGTTAGCTAACATTAATCTTGAAAATTTTCCTGGAATTCAGGTAGTGTAAATTAATTTGTGCTCACATTGAAATAAAAACTCTTTTCTGGCAATGATTATAAATATAATCAGATACTAGAAAGGAGTTTTCTATGCTATTAGCTTAATTAAAACCTATCCATTTTTTAATCTAGATTTAATATGTTTTTTACTTCGTCTATAGAAATATTTGAACCTGTTGCAATCTGATCTATATTTAAACCTAAACTATTTAATCTGATAACTGTTTCTATTTTTTCTTTTTCTATTCCCTTTTCTATTCCCTTTTCTATTCCCTTCTCTATTCCTTTTTCTATTCCTTTTTCTATTCCTTTTTCTATTCCCTCTTTTAGTCCTTTATCTAAGGTTTCTAAAAAGAAGTTTCTTCTTTCATTTATAGCATCTTCTCTCATTCTATATCTTTCTGCTTCTTTTGGGTCACGGCTAAGTCTTGCAAGTTCGATTTTAGCTTCATGTAATTCTTCATATTTTGATTCAAGGGCAACTAGCTTATCATTGTTTGGATCATTTAAAAATGCAGTCCATAAAGAAAGCATATCATTTTGATCTATTTCCTTCATTTTAGGAATTTCAACAAAGTGAAGTTCTAATGTATCAGTTAATAAGTTGTTATTTTCTTTATTCTTTAATATATATACATTATGGAAGTTTTCTTCATCTAATAGTTTGAAATCTAGTATATTTATACAAATTGTTCTTGGAAGGCTACTATATCTACCTTTTCCTTTATACTCTGCTGCAAATATTTTAGACCAATAATATAAACTTCTTTTTACCATGTTCTTTTCATCTGCTCTTTGCATTTCTATATTTATTATTTCACCATCTTGAGTAGTTGCAAGAACATCTAATCTTGAAAAACTTTCTTCTATATATTCTTTAGTTATTTCTGTGTTTTTAATAGTAACTTCTGTAATTGGTGATTTTGATTTTATACAAGCATTTAAAAATGAAATTAGTATTCTTGGGTGTTTTTCACTACCAAATATATTTTTAAATATATAATCAACTTTTGGATCAAATAATTGAGTACACATAATATCTCTCCTTTTATTTCTATAATTCTATTACTTAATATAATTATATCAAATTAATATATATTTGAAAGCTTTATTATGCTATGTGTACTTTATACTCAGTTTAAAAAATTCCCTGGGGGGTGCAGAACTTGACATATTTTGTCAAGTTCATGCTAACAAATATGTATTATTATCTATAAAATAAAATCCCTATATCGTAAATACGATGTAGGGATTTTTTATAAGTGTTGGTCTAGTAGCTAGTAAAACTATACCTTGAACGTAATATTTAATTTAATAACCTGCTGAGCTATATTTACAGAGTGACAAGTAACCCTTTCGAGATTAGTAATTAAATCTAAAAATACAACACCAGTATCAATAGTACAAATACTATTATTAAGCCTTACCATGTGATTGTGTCTACAAATTTTTATTAAGTTATTGACCTGTTGCTCCATAGATATAACTTTTAAACAAAGGTCATTATCTAGAGTATCTAGACCTTGTATTGCATAAGAATATGTACTCAATACCTTTGAATATAAATTATTCAATTCCTCTTTAGCTTCATTAGATAAATTTAAATCATTATCAACAACTATTTGAGCTAATTCTGATATATTATCTGCATGGTCCCAAACTCTCTCTATGTCATTTACAGTATTAAATAAAGAATCTAAAAACTCTCTAGAATCATTACTAAGATCGGTCTTAGAAAGTTCAACTAAAAAATTCAAAATAGTTTTTTGTAAGAAATTTATATTTTTTTCTTCTTCAAGAGTAGCATGAATCTTATTTTGAGATTTCTCTAAAAATGCTTCAACAGAACTACTTAAAGAATACTTAGCTTTATTTGCCATTCGTAGAGTTTCTTTTATAGTATTTTGTAATGCAATTGAAGGCGTTTCTAGCATTCTTTTATCAATAAATTTAGTAGATTGTGGATTTTCTAATTCAGAATCAACATCTGGCATTAGTTTTAAAGTCAACTTAACCAAATAATTATAAAAAGGTAGTTGAATTAATACATTTATTAAATTGAATAAAGTATGCGAGTTTGCTATTTGTCTACTTATATCACTAGGGTCTATATATTGAACAAGCATGGTAATTGGCTTTGTTAATACGACCATAAATATAATGGTACCTATTATATTAAATAATAAATGCATAGTAGCTGCCCGTTTAGCATTTAAACTTGCTCCTATACTTGAAAGTAGTGAAGTTACACAGGTACCTATATTATCTCCATAAAGTATAGGAAGTGCAGCGTTCAAAGGTATTAAACCTTGGGAGGCTAAAGCAAGTAGCATTCCCATTGATGCACTAGAACTTTGTATAATCGCAGTTATACCAAAACCAATTAAAACACCTAAAATAGGTCTATTTCCAAAACTAACTAAAGCATCAGTAAACCATTTTAGCTCAGCAAGTGGTTTAACTGCATCTTTCATAAATTCCATTCCAGTAAATAACAATCCAAAACCAATTAAAATTTCTGACATATTCTTTGTCTTAGAATCAGATGAAAATAAATAAAATAGCATACCAACACCAATAGCCATTGGAGCAAGTCCAGATAAATTCAAGGAAATTATTTGACCGGTCATAGTAGTACCGATATTAGCCCCCATAATTACACCTATTGCTTGTGGTAAAGTCATTATCCCAGCATTAACAAATCCTACTACCATAACAGTAGTAGCACTAGAACTTTGAATAATGGAAGTCACCAGTGTTCCTACTAATACCCCCATAATTACATTACTAGTTAATAATTCTATTATCTTTTTTAATTTATTTCCTGCAGACTTTTGAAGTCCATTGCCCATAAGATTCATTCCATAAAGAAATAAACCAAGGCCCCCCATCAAGTTAATTCCAATTTCCACAAATAATCCTCCTTAAAGTAGATAAGCTTACAATACAATAATAATAGGGATTAAATGAAAGTATGTTAAATATATGTTAAATCTGATGCGTAATTAACTATACTAAAGCTAAAATAACTAATGATTCTAATAAGGAGGTAATATTTCACATTATGTATAAAAAAAAGTTATTGTAGTTGGTGCTGGAGTATCAGGATTAACTACAGCTAAAGGCTTACAATACTTAGGATATTATACTCTACCTAAGTATTTATCTAATAGATTACAAATAATATTCAACGAAAAAGTTAGCAAAATTAAATATAGTAGTAATTCAGTTGAAATTATAACTGAAAATCAAAAGTATATTGCAGACTATGTAGTAGTTACAGCATCATTAGGTATATTAAAAAGTGGTAATATTAAATTCGATCCCAAACTTCCTTCTAAAAAAATAGCATGAACTTGACACAAAGTGTCAAGTTCCGCACCCCTGGGCGTCATAGTCAAGTCATTCCAATGTCTTGGCTTGCTAAAGACAATATAAATAATCTATAAGAGTAGTGATTAAATTAGGATTTGAAAATGAAGGGTTAAGTAAAAACTATTTAACTATTAAGGGAGTATGGGAAGATCATGTTCACATGGTATTAATAAATGATAACTGGAAATACGATTTTACAATATAACGATAGATTAAAGATACAAAAATAGTTTCTAAAAAAATATATAAAAAATGTGTATCATTTTTATAATTCTTAAATATAATAAATTATATAGCGACAAGTAAAAAAACAAAATTTAATAAGTAGTGTTACAGATGATTTTTTATTTACACATATCCATAACACGACTAATAAAAATATAACTTATGCAAAAGTCGTGATTATAAAAAAGGGGTGAATTATATGGTAAGTAATAAAGAATTATTAAACCAAATGGAATCAGACATGAAAAATAATGGATGCATTGAAGTAGAAACCTCAAAAGATAAAATTATGACTGGATATATATATAATGAAGAAGGTAACGAAGAAGCAAAAGTAATAGGTATAGCAGTAAATGAAATATCACTTTTAGCTAATCAAAAGCTAATTAATACAGTAATAAAAAATAAAACCATAGAACAAGGTATAATACAAACACCAGACAATAGGTACTACATTGATATGAGTACAGGACTTCAAACTAAAGAACTCAAAAAGTACAAAAGCTTTTATCAGAATCTAGCATCACAAGATGGATTAAAAAATAAACTAAAGGGCATTAAACAATATGCCTCAGATAGAAAAGGACTTGATAAAATAAACTACATGCTGACACCTGTAGTAGTAAGAGCCTATTTTACAAAAGATAAAGATTTAAATGACTGGTTGCACAAAATAGACCTAAAGTTATATAACAGCCTAATCGATGAAATAAACCAAAAATATAAATTAGAAAACAACACACTGATAAAGCTAGATAACAAAGATGAATTAGAATATATAAAAATGTCATTAGTATATTTAGAACCAACTAGCCTTAATTATGCAAAAGTATTTGAAGATTTATTAAGAAAACCAGACATGATGCAACGATATAGAGAAGGTGAATATGTTTGTACAGAAAACATTACTAATGTAGTAAAACAATTTATAAATACACTTAATATCTCAGGAAACTGCATAGAATTAGGTTCAGGCTATGGAGGTTTACTAAGAAATCTTAATAGCAAAATACAATTCCCAAAAGGTATAGAAATAAACAAAAGCATTATTGATATAAGCAAATTATTAAACCTAATATCAGGAAAAGAAAACATAGAAATAATAGAAACTGATGCATTAAATTTAGATGAAAAAGAAAAATATAGCCTTACAATAACAGACCTACCAGTAGGAATAAAAGTTGATAGTGAAAACTATAGCAACAAATTTAATCTAGCAAAAAAATCAAAAACTATAAATACAGCAGAGTTGTTTCTAGAAAAGGCAATAAACATAACAGAAGATGGAGGATATATAATAGCAGTAATTAATGATAGTTTATTATTTACAAAACAAAATCAAGCAACAAGAAATTTAATCAAAAATAAAACTATAATAAAAGCTATAATAAGCTTACCAAGCCACATACAAAAGCCTTATCCAGCAGCAGAGATGAGTATAGTAATAATGAAAAAGAAAACTAATCAATTAGAACAATCTCAAACAATATATATAAATGAAATCAACAAACTAGACGAAATAAACAATAGATCAAAAGAATTCTCAAAATTTATGGAAAATAAATTAGATAATACAAATACTAGAGCCTATGAAATTTTAGAGGAAAGTGAAAACTGGACTCCAAGTTATTTAAAAATTTTTGAAAAATTAAAATCTCCTAATAGATATTATTTATATAAACTATGTGAAGTAAACAGAAAAAGTACAAAAGAACTAATAGATGAAATAGAAAATTACCCATATATAGAAGTAAGTAACATTGATACAGATAAAAAGATATTACAGAATGTAAAAATAATCAAGGAAATAAAAGAGGATAAGGAGGATAAAGTATTACCTAGAGCAAAACGACTAGCATATCCAGGTGATATAGTAATATCAACAATACGACCAGAAAGAGGAGCTATAGCAATAGTACCAGGGGATTATGAGGTATATGTTGTATCAAACGCATTGGCTGTACTATCACCTGAAAATATAAGTTCTGAACTGTTGTATTTTATACTGTGTAGTGAGAAGGTAACAAAAGATTTTGCAGCCTTAGCTAGTGGAGCATCTGTGCCTACTTTATCAATCAGTCAGTTAAAGGAATATAGATTGCCAATAAGTGAAATACCTTATAAGTATGAGGATGAAGCTAAAGAGTTATATGAAAAAATGATAAGTAAATACAGTAAGTACAAAGAGTTGAATACTATTATAAATGAAGAGTTAAGAAAAGTAGATGTATCAAGTTATGAAGAGTATAGAATAGAAGAGCTTATAAGCTATAAGAGTTCTATATTTTTGGAGAATCAAAAGGGTGTAAAGCAAGTTAAGATATGTGATTTAGATAGTGGAAGTCTGTATGTGAAGAATGAAGGTTTAGATGTTGTTGATGAGAAGTTTGGAAGAAGTAATTTAGTTATGGGCAGGGATATTTTGATTCCGAGGGGGTTAGATTGTATAGAGCGTACTTCTGTAGCTGATGTTTCTGTTGAGGGGTGTATTTCCAATCATAATATTTATACTTATGAAGCTAAGGAGAAGGTTTTGCCAGAGTATGTGGCTATGTTGTTTAGAAGTGATGAGTTTAAGGTGGAGTTAGAGGGGTTAGTGAAGGATGGTAAGGATAAAATGATGTTAAAAAGGGAGGTAATGAAATTAATGAGTGTTAAGGTACCTAGTGTAAAGATGCAACAGGTTGTGGTTGATAGTGTTTTGGGGAGTGCTAGGGAGATTAGTTTATGTGAGTTGATGGATGAGATAAGTTGCTTTGGGTTGAAGGTTGTGAAGTAAAGTAGGAGATGCAAGGCATCTCCTACTTTATATTACTAATTTTATTTTACATTAAGTTTGTACCCTAGGAGGAAATCAGGGATGTTGTGGTAACTTAGCATGAACTTGACACAAAGTGTCAAGTTCCGCACCCCTGGCAGATTGTGCGAAAATCAACTTTTAAATATTTAATTTTGAGCTAAATTGTAAAATATATAATCTAGCTCAATTTTCAATCTATATAAAATAGCACAAAGAGAGGCTATTATCTCTTTAACCCCTAAGATATTTATTAGCAAGCCAAGTCACAGGTTCCTTGGCAAGG
>NZ_JBOFOR010000281.1:0-31532 GCF_051659545.1 Romboutsia sp.
AAATCCTATAGAAAAGTACTGGGCAAAATTAAAAAAGAATTTGAAAAAAATACATAAAAATAATAAGACTCTAGAAGAGTCTATTTACCAACTTTTTAAAGTTATATGACTATAAACTTACTTTCTTTTACTTTTCTTCCATTTACCTCAGTTGTACTCCATTCTATTTTTTTTAGTTTTCTATCACTTAAAAAGAATATACTTGGATTATCAAACTCTGCTACATAGGCCATACCGTCTTTATCAACCTTTACAATACTAAAAGTCGAGTAGGCTAAATTTCTAACAGCACATACAGGAAGAGTATGTATAACAGTATCCACTACTTCTTCTATATGTAGTCCTTCCTTTAGCATAGTTATAGCAATTTTTGCTGTTAATGTAGCCAATATATTAGCTTTTACACCACTTCCTAATCCATCTGATAGTACAGCTATAAATTTATCTTCATCATTATAAAACTCAACCTTATCTCCACATAATTCCTCACCATATTTATTTAAACTACTACTTGCAAAGTCCATAAAAAATTTCATTATAAACCATCCTCTTCTTGAATAATATTTTTAAGTTGAGTTAAGGTTACTTTTGTTTCTGCAGTAGTCTCACCTAAAAGACTGGCGATTTCTTGGGCTACTGTCATTTGTTTATTTATTACTTTTTGAGCCATATTAACAGCATCAATTTTCATATTTTGGATTTTTTCTTGTCGCTTTTCATCTTTTGTAATATCATCAGCAATCCATAGCATAAGTTGATTTTTTTCTAACCATATTATACTTTCTATTACGGTGGCATTATTTTGGTTAATATTGGTTCTTTCTTTGAATATGGTCTTCTTAGTTTCTATCACCTTTTTAAACTTTTCTTCTTCTAAAAACATTCCTATAGGAAGTCCCTTTGCTTTATTTGTTGATATTTCAAAGAATTCTTCCGCTGCTGGGTTTAATTTTACAAACTGTAATTTTGGGTTTATCATAGCTATTATGTTTGGAGTCATATCAAAAATTATATTGTTTAAGTCCTCTGCTTTTTCTCTCATAAAAGGTAAACACATACTCGCCTCTGCCATATTATTATATACTGCTATAGCTTTTTCTCTACATGTGTGATATCCACAACTTCCACAGTTTAGCTCATCAATTTTTTCATATTTGCCCATACTTTGCAGTATTTTTATTAGACCCTCAATACTTGGTTTATTTAATAAAACTTCTTCTTTTCCAGTTTCTTTGTATATTGATACATGCTCTATACCATAGCTTATATCTTTATCAATTACTATCTCATCATATACTATATTCTCATATATTTCGTTATAACGATCATAATAAGATTTGACATATTCTTTTAAGTTTTCTCTACGTTCATAACAATTAATATCGTCATCAGGCATTCCAGAACCGCCTATACAACTGTGTCTACAACTACTCATTTCTAATAATGTATTTTTAAATTTACCTTTATTTACTTCATCCAAAACTTGCATACAATCTTTTATACCATCAACTTGAATAATACTTTTTCTTAGATTTTTAAATTCTATACAACTTGTTGGCCCACCTGTTAATGGCAGCAATCTTTTTTCCTTGCTTATATACTCAAAAGGTTGTTCTTCTAATTCTTCTAAATTGATATTTTCTTCTATTAACCATTTTTTTAGTTCTTCAAAAGTTAGAACCAAATCTATAGAATCTAAATTATGCCCATCTGATTTTTTTGCTAAGCATGGACCTATGAATATGACCCTAGTATCTTTTCCATATTTTTCTTTTAATACTCTGCCATGAAATACTGCTGGAGCTGCTACTTGAATTATATTTTTTGAAAGTTTAGAATAATATTTTTCAATAAGATTGTTTATTGATGGGCAAAAACTTGTTATATATGTATTATCATCGTCTTTATTTGCATACTTTTCATACTCATCGATTATAGGATCCGATGTTAAAACCACTTCTTCTACATGGTCAAATCCTAATATTTTTAAAGCGGTTGGTAGTTTGTTACTATATTTTCCAAAAACTGCTGCAAAACTTGGTGCTACAGACGCTACTACCTTTTTTGTTCCGCGAATATAGTGCTTTACCATTTCTTTTTCTGATTTTATTAACTTGGCATTTTGAGGACATACCTTAAAGCATCTTCCACAAACAATGCATCTTTCTTTTATAATTTGAGCTTGTTCATTTCTAACTCTAATAGCATGTACGGGACATTTCCTTACACATGCATAACAATGTTTACAATTTGCTTTTGAAAAACCTATAAACCACATAATCTATCCCCTTTATAAATATGCTATAATTTCTTTTTCAAATGTTTCTTTTGCATTCTCTATTGATACCGATAGTATTTCTTCATCCCATCTCATAACTGAAACTGTATTTTTACATTCCCCTAAACAAAATGATGCTACAAGTTCTATTTCATTTTCTAGTTTATATTCCGTTATTAGTTCTTTAAATATTTCTATAACTTCATAGGAGCCTTTTATATGACACGCACTACCGATACATATTTTTACAGCTTTTATATAAATTCCCCCTAAATCAATACAGCCATGAAGGCATTTAATGATGGTATTTTTGGTTATAATTTCATAAAAATCATAGCATATTTTTTATATACATGTCAAATTTTCAAATATAATAAAGACACTCTCTCTATGATTTTAGAGAAAGTGCCTTTACTATTTAAGTACTTTATTTTTATTATTCTAAAGGTTGTTAACCTTAACTGTGTATTTAAAATACTTTGTATGTGTGTAAATTTCACTTTTCAACGGATTCTTTTTATGTTTCTTAATAGAGTAAATCATATATACAAATACTCCTAAATTAAATAAGAAGGAAATAATACTAATAGTTAGCCACATACTTTCCTGATACACGGGTACTATTTGGAAATTATTGTTTGCTTGAAAGTCAAATGATAGAGAAAACATAGCATATAAAGATAGTATTTGAGCTCTATGTTGAAGCCATGCTCCTCTTTTAAATAGAAATTCTGCTATTAGTGCAGCTACTAAGATACCAAATCCAGCATACATTGATCTTGTTGATATACAATTGTAAACATATGCAAAGTTCCATAATGTATAGCCTATTATATACATCCAAGTCATATCTGGCCATATCATATCTTTTGACTTATCTTTTGATACTGTAATACCAGTAAATCCTGTTAATGTAACAATACATAAAATTCCTGCAATAGCATTTAATATATTCCAAGTTCCACCAAGTATAACTACTCCTGATGGATCTACTTCCATTATCTTGTGAATTCCAAATACTTCAAGTTCTCTATAAACAGCTTCTGCTATATTTATTGATAAGATTACTACTGGAAATATGGCTGCAAATTTAGTTTTTCCTAGCTTAGTAAACCTTATCATCATAAATCCACAAACACCTATTAAAGCTGATACTACTTTTATCCACCCAAACCAAGTTTTACCAGTAGGTGACCCTAGTATATTAGTAAATATTAATATACCTAAAAATAATGGTAAACCACAGTATACAACTATTGATAAAATTTTAGACCTTCTTGTCACTTCATTTATTGCTATTAATACCCCCATGAACAATATGAGCGTAAATATTCCACTAATTGTATAGCCTTCATAAAATAACCCCATTGAAAATCCCCCTATAAAGATATTTAATAAGCAAGAAGTTCTTTTATGTTAAACTCTTGACCTGCTATTAATTCGTATTTTTCTCCGCTACATCTAGGACATACTTTTCTATATTGAATAATATTATATACCTCATTACATTCTTTACATCTAGCATTTGCTGGTTGTATTACAATTTCTAGCTTTGTGTCTTGATATATTGTTTCATTTACAGCAGCTGGATAACATTCTTCAATAAATCTTGGTATTGCCTGTGATAATTGACCTATTTCTAGTACAATCTTTTCAACTTTTGTAAGGTTGTTGTCTCTTTTGAAATTATCAACAACATTTATAACTTCATATACAATTCCTAATTCATGCATACTAATGCTCCTCTATTTTTTAATGTGATTATCTTGTTTTTGTGAAAGGGTTAATTTTATTTGCAGTAATTTTAACTTTTCTAGCTATTGTATTTTTAATAACTGCTTTTGATAATTCATCAATTTCATAACCTTTAACCTCATGAACTTTTTCAAGTTTAATTGCATCAAATTTACATTTTAATGTACATGCTCCACAACCAACGCATAAATATTCATCAGCTTTAGTAGCTCCACAACTTAAGCATCTTGATGTTTCTTTTTTTATTTGCTCCTCTGTTAGGATACCTCTTAAATCTTTAAAAGTTGTTTTTGACTTTTTACCATCAACATGATCAATCTTTTGTCTTGCTACTCCGTCATATCCATTTATATCTGCTAAGTTTTCTTTATCAAATACTTTATATAAATGGTTATCTCTACCAAATACTAAAGATTGACCATTTTGTACAAATCTATGAAGTGAAACTGCACCTTCTTTACCTTGTGCAATAGCATCTATGGCAAACCTTGGTCCACTAGCTACATCTCCACCTGCAAATATATCTTCTTTTGAAGTTTGTAGTGTAACGGGGTTAATTTCAATAGTACCTCTTGATGTTAATTTTATATCTTCACCTTCTAAAAGTTTTCCATAATCAAAGGTTTGGCCTACTGATAACAATACATAATCACAATTAACTATCTTTGTATCGTTTTCATCAAACTTTGGACTAAATCTACCTTCTTCATCAAACAATGATACACAACGTTTGAACTCAACTCCTGTTACTTTATTGTTTTCAGTTATAATTTTTGTTGGTCCAAATGAGTTATTTATGTTTATATCTTCACCTAGTGCTTCTTCTACTTCTTCAACGTGAGCTGGCATATTTTCTCTTTGTTCTAAACAGAATAAATCTGTTTCAGTTACACCATCTAATCTTACTGCTGTTCTTGCAACATCTATAGCAACATTACCTCCACCAATAACTATAACCTTGCCTTTTACATCTGTTTTTTCTCCTAAATTAACATTTCTTAAGAAATCTACACCACTTATTACTTCATTAGTATTTTCTCCTTCTATGTTTAATGCTCTACCATTATGAGCACCTATAGCTATATAAAAAGCATTAAAGCCTTTATCTCTAAGCTCCTTTATTGTTATATCCTTTCCAACTTCAACACCTGTTTCAAACTTAACACACATTTCTCTTAATACATCAATTTCAGCTTCTATTATATCTTTTTCTAATCTATATGATGGAATTCCAAGTGTTAACATTCCACCAAGTTTTTTTTGTTTTTCAAATACAGTTATATCATATCCATCTGTTGATAAGTCATATGCACAAGTCAATCCTGATGGCCCTCCACCTATAATAGCAATTTTTTTATCACTATAATTGTGCCTTTTGATTGGAATAAATCTTGTACTTTGGTCTAAGTCTTTTTGTGCTATAAACTTTTTGATATCGTCGACTGCTACTGCTTCATCTATATCACCACGTGTACAATCTTCTTCACATAATCTCGGACATATACGACCACAAACTGCTGGTAGTGGATTATGTTTTTTTATCAACTCTAAGGCTTCCATATATCTACCTTGTGATGCAAGTTTAACGTAACCTTGTACTGGAATATGTGCTGGACAGTTTGTAATACAAGGTGCTGTTCCAGAATCTAGTGTATTTTTTCTATTTATTCTATAGTCACTATTCCACTTATCTTCATTCCACTGGGTATTCCTTGGCGTAACTTTTGTAATTTTCTCATCTATTGGTTTAGCTGAACATAGTTTTTGTCCTAGTCTTAGAGCATTTGTTGGACATACATCAACACATTCACCACAAGCAACACATTTACTTTCATCTACTACGGATTTATAGTTTGATCTTACAATATCATTATTAACAAATTCATTTGCTAGTCTCATAGCATAACATCCACATCCGCAACAGTTACAGATGGCATGGGTATGACCTGGTTCATCTAAGTTTGGAATTGAGTGCATTAATCCATTATCTTCAGCTCTTTTTATAATTTCAAACGCTTCTTCTCTACTTATTTCGCGCCCACGCCCTGTTTTTATATAATACTCTGCTGCATGGTCTAGTTGTATACACATCTCTTCTTTTAGATGCCCACAACCTTCGCCCATTGCCTCTCGTGATGTTCTGCAAGAGCAATCTGATACAGAAAATACACTTGCTTCATTCAAATGTTTTGATATTTCTTCGTATGATACTTTTCTTGAATTGCCATCTATAGACCTTTCAATTGGTATAACTCGCATTGGTCCTCCACCTACGGGCATAATACCTGCAGCCATAGGACCTTTTTTACTTCCAAAATAATAAAATGACTCTGCTACTTCTGGATATTTTGCAACAATCTCTTTATTGTTGTTGATCATCTCTAAATGACCTGGAACAAATATATCCTGCCAATACATGTCTACTCCATCTACAGTATTTACAAATGCAACCCCTGCCCATGCAATATAATCTAAAGTTTCTTTAACTTTATCTAGTGGCTCTCCTGATGATTTTGAGACATCATTTGCACTTAGTTTTTCACGAAATTTTAGGTGCATCGCAATTTTAGCTTGGTACTCATCAATTATTGGAGCAAGTGCATAGTACTCTGGTCCAAATGGAATAGCTTCACGTGAAGTATTAGCCTTTGTTCTTCCAATTTTATTAGCTAAATCAACTATTTCTTGTCTATACTCCCTACCATCAACATCTGCCCATGTTAGAGCAAAATTAAATCTTTTTGACTTATTAAAATTTGTTTTTGATTGATCTTTTGACATGATTTACTCCCCCTTATTTAACTCTTTTTTTATCCAGTTTGTCCATTCATCTATTCCTTCACCTGTTTTAGCTGATACTTTAAATATCATAATATCTTTATTTAATTTTCTTACTCTTTCCTCAAGTACATCCATATTAAAGTCAAAATGCTCCATAACATCTACTTTATTTACTATTAATACATCTACTTTGCAAAATATATCAGGGTATTTTAAAGGTTTATCATCACCTTCTGGTACACTTAGTATTGCAATATTTTTCATAGCTCCCGTATCATATCCTACTGGACATATAAGGTTACCTATGTTTTCTAGAAATACTAAATCTAACTCCTCTACACCCAATTCATCAATACCTTGCTTAGTCATAGTTGCATCTAAATGACACATTCCACCTGTATGCAATTGTATAGCTTTTGCCCCTGCCTCTTGAACTGTTCTAGCATCAACATCAGAATCAATATCTGCCTCTAGTACCCCTATTTTAACTTCGTCTTTTAATTTTTTTATAGTACTTACTAATGTTGTAGTTTTTCCACTACCTGGAGATGACATAATATTAATTAAAAATACCCCCTGATTTATTAATTCATCTCTAGTAGCATTAGCAACTTTTTTATTATTTTCATTTACACCTTTTTTTAATGTGAAAACCTTTAACTCATCCATTTTAACCCTCCCAGAAGTCCTTTTAAGATGATTATAACAATGTAGCAAACTTCTAACAACGGAGATTTTTATTGGGCTTTTATTCTATTTTTACTTTAGTAATGTGTTTACAGTAATATAATTACATAAACTCATGATAATAAAGTCAATAACTATATATTTAACTTAGTAAAGTGTTAACATAAACCTAAAGTAATCTTTTTGTTAATATTTTGTCTTGCTAAAAAAATATTAACATTATAAACTATAAATATAACAGAATTGTCCATTAAAATATATATATTAAGGAGGCTTACAATGCAAAGAGACCTGAAATTTAAGATTATTTCAGAAGGTCTAAAAAACGGTATTAGTGTTACTTGTAAAAAGTATAATATTTCCAGAACAATTTATTACCGTTGGTTAAAAAGATATAAATACAAGGGAATAGATGGTTTAGATTCCATTAAGAAGGATTTCGTACCTACAAATAAAACTACTATTGAAATAGAAAATGCTTTGATTGATTTAATAAAAGAGTATCCCCATTATGGTCCTAAGGCTATAAAATACTTATTTGATGAGCTTGGTTATAATATTAGCGAGTCAGCAATCTATAATATTATGAAAAGAAAAAACCTATCTAAAAAGGAAAACCGTATTAAATTTGCTAAGAAAAAAGAGGATAAAATCGTCCAGTCTATTCCATCTCTAAATGAGCTTAATAGTGGAGAGTGTTGGGTATTTTGGGTAAATGATTATGGATACTTTGAAAATATAGGAAAAGTCTGTGAATATACTTTATATGATTTTAAAAGTAGAATCGCCTGTACAAGGTTATACAATGAGGTCTCTTTTGATAATTTTGAAGATCTTTTAACTGCAGTTGCAATGCCTGTTGCAAAAACATTAAATTTAAAGATAAACTACCTATGTTTTTTTAAAGATGATAAAGTTGTAAAACAATCTAGAAAAAACTTTAAATCAAACGTAAATAATATAATTTCAGATAATGGATTTAATTTTAAAATACATATTGTACTTGATAGTAATAATGATTTCGATGAAATTCATAAATTTAAAAATGAATATACAGAAAGGTGTATATCTTTCTTGATGACATTGATAAACGATAGCGTAGAGTTTAGTCTGCTTAAAATTAAATTTCAAGAATACTTACGAAACTACAATATAAACTGCAAACACATATTTGATAATGAAGAATACTCTCCTATTGAATATCACAACAAATTAACTAATACTAAACTTATTTTGCCTATATGGGCATATATAGATAGAAAATACTAAGGGAGGGGTAATATGAATGTAGCTGTAATAGGAGGCGGATTTAGTGGGATACTTGCAGCATACTTACTTGAAAAAAAAGGAATAAATGTTACTGTATATGAAAAAGAGGAGTATATTGGTGGGCATTGTAAAACAATTGTAAATAAAGATTTCTATATTGAACTTGGTACTATACTATCCTTCACCAAAGGAATTAAAGAACTATTAATTGAACTTAACGTAGATTACTCTGAACGTTTTATATATAGAAACTTTGTTGATGAAAACTATCATCCTGCTGAACATATGCTAAGAGATGATGTAGTTATATTAGTGTCTGAGTTATCTCGTTTAAAAACAATACTAGAAAAATACTCTCCATATCTTGATGAAATTAATTTTGGAGATATTCCTGAAGATTTAATGATTCCATTTAACAAGTTTCTTGAAAAGCATGATTTAAGATTTATTTCTCAAATTATAGTACCCCATTTGTCATCTTTTGGTTTTGGGTGTATAGATAATATTAACTCTTACTATGTTTTTAAAGTATTTAATGTGAATACATTGTATTCATTTATAAGTGGTGAGAAGCTACTATTTATTAATAAAGGAACATCCGAACTTATAAAAAAATTAAGTCAAAAGATTTCTGACATAAGGTACTCTCTTCAAGTTACTAATGTTGAAGTAGTCGAGGACAAGGTTAAGGTTGAAACACCATATAGTTTAGATTTTTTTGATAAAGTACTTATTACAACAAAGTTGCCGAGGGGTGTTATCAAAGATAAATTGTATAATAATTTAATGAAAAAAATAGATACTAATCCATTTATTGCATGTGCTTATGAGGTAAGTAACCCTGATTTAGTAACTACTTATTATAAATCTCATTTAGGATTAACGGGTAAAATACAGTTTTTCTATGCTTCAAAGCAAAATAATAAAATAATTCTTGTAGCATATGCCTATGGTCTTATTGAAAAAGATATTATAGATGGTATTACTAATGATATAAAAAAATTAGGTATAAATATTAATCATTTAATCACGGTAAAACAGTGGTATATTTTTCCTCATTTAAAGTCTACTAATTTAACAAGGTCCTTTTATAAGGATATAAGTGAAAGGCAAAAGGTTAGTAATATATGTTTAATTGGCTCCTTAGTATCTAAGCCATCTATAGATAATTTATATTTATCTGTTAAGAATTCTATAGATGAAATAATAAGAAACAAGTAAATTCCCCACTTAAAACCAAAGCTTAAAATTACCCGTAAGGTTACCCTAGATAACCGTTCAAAACCGCTATATCACTTAACTCCAGTTAATAGGTTATGGTGCTTTATTAAGTCTTTTCCCTACTATAACATCAGATTATTATGGAGTTAAAAACTTCGGTGGTAATTATGGTATATTATATACAGCTTGGGGTATAGCTGGGTTTATAGGACCTATAATAGCAGGTAATGTTGTAGATTCTACTGGTACTTATAACTTAGCATATATGATATCTGCTGGTTTATTATTAGTTACGTTAATATTTGCATTAATAATAAAACCTGTTTATAAATCTGAGGAAAAAAATGATGTGGTTAATGCTTAGTTTTTAAATAATCAAGTAAGATAGCAAATTTAGTTTTCTATCTAAAAAGCACCTACTCAAAAAGTAGGTGCTTTTTAATGCCTTCATTTTTTGATTCATATTTTATATCTTTACCTTTTAAATTAAATCTCTCGACCCTTATAGTTTATAATCCATAATGTATTTTGGATAAACAAATATAGAATCTATATTATCTTCACCATTCTCTTGCATATATTTAAGAAGTTTTTTACAACTT
Source organism: Romboutsia sp. (assembly GCF_051659545.1). Taxonomy (GTDB): domain Bacteria; phylum Bacillota; class Clostridia; order Peptostreptococcales; family Peptostreptococcaceae; genus JBOFOR01. The sequence continues at coordinate 10,594 of NZ_JBOFOR010000281.1, forward strand.
AATATATGTTTATCTACATCTTCAGCAGTAATGTTTCTAATTTCTTCACCTTTATCTATTTTCATTGCTATTGTTGCTGTAAGTTCTATTTTTATTTTGTTAGCAAAATCATCATTTGTATCTATTTCTAAATACTTATCTATATTCTCTAATCCTTCTCTAAAGCGATTTAACTTTAAACTTATATTAGCAATCCCTATATATCCTCTAATATTTCCAAGTTGTATTGCTTTATTAAAGCTTATTCTAGCTTCTCTGTAGTTTTCAATATTAAAAAATACATCACCCAAACTTAAATATGAATTTGTGGATTTATCTGGACTTAAATTTATTCCTTCTTCAAAGCATTCTATAGCTTCTTTATTATTTTTCAATGCAAGAAAAGCTCGTCCTGCATTATTTAAAACTTCGGCTGTATAGAAATTTATAATTTCTTCTTTATTTTCAAAATTAGTTTTAGTTTTTTTTATTAAATCATATAGCTTTTCACTATCATTTATAATACTATCTGCTACAGTTGATATACAATTAGAATTCAAAATTTCGCTATACATATTTACAGCTTCGTTATATTTGCCTTCAGTCTGAAGTATATTTGCCATATTGAGCATAGTCAAATAAGCTACTTTGGGTTCTTTGTTAGAGTTAACTTTTTTTATTATTTTATTAAGATCTTTTTGTATAAAATGTATCCCAAAATTCTTTTCAAGATTTTTAAGTGCTTTTCTCATAGTAGCTTTTTCTTGTAAAATTTCTGCCTTACTAGACAAGTGCCAGACTTTATTAATACTATCCCAACTATAAAAAGTTTCTTTTTCTATTATTTCAGATATATACTGTCTTAAGTTTTTAAGTCTTTCTAGATTATAGCCTGATATGGATTTATCCATTAGCGGATTTTCCCTCATAAAGTAATCATCATACGCATTTACAAGCCTAGAATAAGCATTACCTATATGTGGACTTTGTTTTATTGCTTTTTCTAGTGTTTCAATTTGTTCTTCATTTCTACCAAGTACCTTTAGTATTGATGCTTTATCAATGTATGCAAAGTAAAACTTATCATTAAGCTCTATACACCTATTATAATATTCTATAGATTTTGGCATACCACCTAACATATATGAAAAAGTATTTGCCATGTAGTAATATGTTTTATAATAATTTTCATCAATCTCTAAAGCTTTTTCGTAATATTCTAAGGCATTTGAATAATCTCTTTTTTGATAATAAACTAATCCTTTATTCAAAAGTTTATCAACTGCACTTATTTCTTCTTCCTCAGATATATTTTCTATAATGTTTTCGTACATTTTAGAAAAATATTCATCTGATGATTTGTTTCTTTGTTTTACAGCTTCTTCTTCAGCTTTATTTCTAGCAAATCTTGTTTTTTCTAGTATATCTACTTTTTCAAGTCTATTAGCTTCTTTTATCCAATCACTTTCTGTAGAAGCTGTAGATGTATTTAAAATTGATGTTTCAAACTTATGTACTTTTTCTATATTCTCATATAAAGATTCTACAACAATATTTTGTGGGTTTGTTTCATATAAATATAAGTTTTTCTTTGCTCTACTAAGTCCAACATACAATATATTAAAGTAATATCTATACTTAGAGTTCTTTTTTCCTTTTCCATTGTAGATTTCTTTATAGTGATTTATATTAGAAGAAATCATATTAAAGCAGTATATATTTTCATACTCTAAGCCTTTTATTTCATTTGGAAGAAATACTCTTCCATTAATATCTTCACATATATTTATTAGTTTTTCTTTTTCTTCATAATTAGAAACTACAACAGCACAGTAATGCTTATCTTTTATTTCTTCTAGTGTTTCTTTTATTACGTTTTTGTCGTACTTTATAAGCTTAGCCTTACTTCCATTTACTATTCCACTTTCTATATAATCATAAGGTGTTTTACCTATTAGTTTTTGTCTATCTTTTATTAGTTTATTCAGTATATTTATTATTTCAATGGTGTTTCTGTAGTTTTTATTTAAACTGAATAAAGATGTATCTATTCCCAGTCCGTAATATATATTTTTCAACCTACTAAAATCAAAAAATGTAGGATTTATTATTTGATGTATGTCTCCACAATACATTATATTATTTGGTTCTTTTACTAGCATACTAAGCATAAATATTTGTATTTCACTTAAATCTTGTACTTCATCGACTATTATGTAATCGTATTTTTGAGTTTTGTTTTCATTTATATTATTTATTACTTTAATTGCTAAATCATTTTCATCATATAAGTTATTTTCATTTAACCAAAGTTGATACTTTTCATAAATACCATATATTATTTCTTTGGCTTCTTTATCATATATAGAATAACTATTTGGTAAGTTTATATATTCTTCTAAAGAAATCATTCTTATTTTACTGAAATCTAAGTTCTTAATTAGATTTCCCTCTAGCCCTATATATCCTTTGATTATTCCTCTAATTTCTGCATATATGTCTATTGGATTTAGATTTTTAGATTTTTTAAATTTAAATAAGTTTTTATCATACCATTCTGTAAATTTTGAGAGTTTTACTATAGAATCAAAACCTATACAAAGTTCTTCTTTATAAAATTGATTTAAAAAGTAAAAATCAGTTTTATTTGTACACTTATTCTTTTTAAACTTCTTAAATGCCGATTTTGCATTATCATATAAAAGTTCTGTATATGTTATATACAGTGTATGTTTTGACGAATTTGATGTAGATAATAATTTGTGTAATGATACAGTAGTTTTCCCACTTCCTGCTGCTCCAGTTACTATTATAGGCTTACCTATAGATTTAACACATTCAAACTGATTTTTAGATAAGTAATACAAGTAGTCTTCATTATCTTGATCTAATAAATATGTTATATACTCATCTTCTACAACTACAGATACTATATTTTCTAAGTCTACATATCCTAGTTCTTCATATTTTTTTATGTATATATTATTATCGTCAGTACCATCACAATAGCTATCTTCTTTAGCTTTATATATATTAAAATCTTCCAAATTATTTTTTGAACTATCTACAGATATACTTTTCCCTTTTAGTATTTGTAAATCATGATTTACATAGTCTAAAAACAATATAGATTTAGACTTATCTACATGATTTTCATCGCTGTCTATGTATGTAAATAATATTCTATCCCCATTATTTAATCTAAATTTATATACCTCTGTATTTTTTATTTTTCTAACCCAAAATCCTTTTGGTAAATTTCTTATTTGGCTTTCTTTTTCTATCATTAGTTGTTGAAACTGAGATAATTTATTTAATACTACATTTTGTTTATTATCTTTTGATAGGTTTTTTAAAAAATCTTTTGTTATCAAGTACATAATATATTTCTCCTCATTTTCTGTCATTATATTTAATATAAATTCTACTAAATATCATTTATATACCCACTTAAGTATATCATTCATATTCTGATTTTTCTATATAGACATAATTAGGGACTTTACTCAAAACATCAAATTAGGCACGAAATATGATATGAAAAATTTAGATCACTTACTTCTAATATTTTTTCATTTTCATTATTTTTGTATTCTTTCTTAGGTAAGCTAATAGTTTATTCAATTCCTCATATTTCAAATCTTTTATCCCAACTAATTCTAATGTTTCATCTATGATTTTTTCAATTTTATCTATTGGAGTGTTTTTGTCTTCAACGTTTTCATTGTTAAATATTAGTTCTCCAGTCATATATCCTTCAATTGTTTCAGGAATAACTCTGGATAAACACATAAGTATAGAACTTTTTCTATATCCACTTTTGCCTGTAAGTAAGTTTATAGTGTTTTTTATATATTAAAATTTATATTATTGAATATTGTTTTTCTATAGAGATAAGTTCTTTATTTTTAACAAGTTCTATCACGTCCTTTGTATGCAAAAAATAGCTTTGATTTACAAGTGTAAATATTCAAAGCTAATTTTAATAATATTTATTTAAAAGCTCTTTTATTTTCTATTTTCTGTAGTCCTATTATTTATATTGTCTATACATCTTCTTCAAAAGTATTAGAAAACATCATAAAAATTTTTAAAGACACCATAGGAAAATCCCACAGTGTCTAGATTCTTAATTGATAAACTAATCTTTGCAAGCACAGCAAAAACAATCAATAGGTATTATAGATGTATCACTTGGTAAATTAGATGGATTGGGTGGATAATAAGAAACAACTATCAAGATTTAATTTGTTTTTCATCAAATAATAACAGCATATCGTTCCACTTAGCTCCTCCATGTGAAGAATCTGATATACCTTGATGTATGAATCCAAATTTTTCATAGTATTTTATAAGATGATTTTTGCAAGTAAGTACTATCCCACTCTTTCCACGCTCTTTAGATATTTTTATAAGATAGTTTAATAGTTGACCTGCAACTCCTTTTCTACGATAGTCTGGCAATACATCTAACCCAAATACTGTTTGATATAATCCATCTGGTTTATGTAAAGATATATCATGATACAAATCATCAGGCAATTTTGGTATGTCTGTGGTACATCCATTAATAAATCCAACAACTTTATTGTCTATTACTGCTACAATAAAATTTTCTTTAAATGCTTGGAACCTTTTTCTAATATCTTCTTCTTTAGCTGCTTCTTCTATTGGAAAGCATTCTCTTTCAATTCTTATTACTTCTTCTATTTCTGTATTTTTAGCTTCTCTTATTTCCATGATAACCTCCATTTATTTAATATTCTCCTATTGCATAGTCATTATTTTTCCAGAAAATTTTGTGTCTTTATATAGAATTATCTAATAAAATTAGTTATTTGTCTTTCTTCTTTTTCAGGTATATTTATACCATTTTCTTTTCCTAATTGAATACACTTTAATAGCCATGCCATATTTGCACCTAATACTCTCATAACCTGCATACCTTCTAAGTCTTGCTTCACTTCTTCTGGAGTGTTTCCATGTACCATGTTCCAGTATTGTGAACTAACCACTGGCATGTTCTTTATTGTAAAGTATTTATTAAGCTGGTCAAATGTTGCAGTTGTTCCTCCTCTTCTAGCACTTGTTATGCACGCACCTGGTTTGTAAGAAAGGTGTTCTCCACCACTATAAAATACTCTATCTAAAAATGAGGTTAATGCTCCTGATGCTGCTGCATAATGAACAGGAGAACCGAAGATAAATCCATCTGCCTCTTTTGCTTTTTCAACAAATTCATTTACTATATCATCCATGAAACATTTCCCTGTTTTATAACAAGAATTACATCCTATACATCCACAGATTGGTTTTGTTCCTAATTGGAATATTTCTGTCTCTATTCCGTTTTCTTGTAATGTTTTTTCTACTTCTGTAAGTGCTGTATATGTACATCCTTTTAAGTGTGGGCTACCATTTACTAATAATACTTTCATATTTTACCTCCAAATATTATATATTTTATAAATATACTCTAACCATATTATACTATAAACTTTATTTTTCTATATATTATTTCTATGTAAATTAATTTTCTTAATAATTGATGCTATTAGCTAGATAGTTGAACTTTTGAAAAATAAAATAGCCTTATCCATTTGAATAAGACTATTTTTAATTAATAGTAATTAATTATATTTTCTAAAGCTTTTGTAAGTATATCCCAACTTTTTAAACAAGATGGAATATTTAAATGCTCATTTGGGTTATGAAGTTCATATGCATTAGGTCCAAAGGATACAATGTCAAGATTTGGTATCTTTTCTATAAATATTCCAGTTTCAAGACCTGCATGAACAGCTTGTATTTTCATTTCATTCTTAAATATATCTTTATATGAATATAAAAATATATCTTTCATAATTGATTTATCATTATAATTCCACTCTGGATATGCATCCCTTGTAGAATACCTAAATTCTAAGAGTTTACTCAACTTTTCAATTTTATCTTCCAGTTCGTATCTTTTGCTTTTTTTGCAACTTCTTATTTCTCCTACAATTTCTACTTCATCATTTATAGTTCTAATTGTCCCCAAATTGTTAGAACTTTCAACAAGACCTTCAATACCTACACTCATGCTTTGTACTCCATTAGGTATAAGTACTAATAAGTCTATAATGCTATTTAAACTTTTCTTTGAGAATACTTTATTAATATTATCAGGTGATTTTTCTAGGGTTATTTTTAATTTTTCTTCTACTAATCTTAATTCTTCTTTTATAAATTCACTAGTTTCTTTAAATGTATCTTCCAGTTTATTAACTTCATCTTTATTAACATGTATTGTAGCATATGCATTTCTTGGTATTGCATTTGAACTGCTTCCACCATTAATGCTAGAAATATAGAGATCAGTTAAAGAGTTTATTCTGTCTAATAATTTTCCTAAAATTTTATTGGCATTTCCTCTTTCCTTATGTATTTCTTCTCCTGAATGTCCTCCTACTAGTCCATCTATTTTTAATTCATAAGGTATGTAATCTTGTTCTATCTCAACAAAATCTACTTTTATTGTTTCTATTGTTACAATTCCCCCAGTACTACTAACTAATAATTCATCATCTCTATTAGAATCTAGGTTTATCATTAGTTGACCTTTTAATATAGAAGCATCTATATTCATAGCTCCTAACATTGTACTTTCTTCTTCTGTTGTTATAACTATTTCTAGAGGTGGATGCTTTAAATTATCATTATCTAATATTGCTAATGAATAAGCTAAAGCTACACCATCATCTGATCCAAGAGTTGTATTTGTACCATAAATCATATCATCAATAATTTGAAGTTGTATTGGATCTTTTTCAAAATTATGGTTTGAATCAGTAGTTTTTACACATACCATATCCATATGACCTTGTAATATAACTGTTGGTAAATGTTCATAGCCCTTTGTAGCTTCTTTTTTTATTATTACATTTAAATATTTATCTTGTATCACTTCTAAATTTCTTTCTTTAGCAAAGTTTACTAGATAATCACTAATTTCTTTCTCATTTCCTGACTCTCTTGGTATATCTGAAATTACTTTAAAGTATTTAAAAAATGAAATCTCCATTAACTCTTCTAATTTATACATATTTATCTCCTTTTAATTACTTAATATCCTATATATAATCCTATAGTTAAAAATACCATTATACAAACTGCTATAACAATTACTAAAGGTGTAACAAATTTAATCCACTTTGAATAAGGAACCTTTGCAATAGTTAAAGCAGCAAGAAGTACTCCTGATGTAGGCATTACTAAACTAATTACACCTTTTCCTAAATGATATGCTGTAATTACTAGCTGAGTTGAAACATCTACTAAGTCACTAAGTGGTGCAAGTATTGGTATTGTAAGAGCAGCTAATCCTGAACCTGATGGTATTAAAAATCCCATAACTACTTCAAATAACATAGTTAAATTTATAAATATAGGTTTCGGCAATCCTTGGAGCATCATTGCTGCACTGTTTAGTAAAGTATCTATTATTCTTCCATCTTGAGCTATAATTACAATTCCTCTAGCTAGGCCAATAACAAAGGCAGCAGATACTACATCTATCATTCCAGCTACGAAGGTATCACAAATATCCTCTTGTTTAATACCTCCAGCTATTCCGCCTAAAACACCTATTGCTGTAAATACCATAGCAATATTAGCAATTCCCCACTCCTGTGACAAGATTCCCCATATAATAATACTTATTCCTATACCAAATATAAGTAATACTATATTCTTTTTAGTATCAAGATTTCCAACTGATGTAAATCCACTTGAAAAGTCTTGATTAATATCTCTAAATTCATCGTATATAATTGATGTTTCAGGATGACTTTTTACTTTTCTAGCATATTTCATTACAAATAGTGATGAAATAGTAATTAGTACTATAAAAATTAATGATCTATACTCTAGACCCGAACCTGGAGCAACATCAGCTAAAGCTTGTGCTATACCAACTGTAAAAGGGTTTGTAGTAGATGCCATAAATCCAACTTCACTACCTAAAAATATTATAGCCATACCTGTAATAGCATCATATCCTAATGAACACATCATAGGCACAAATATCATATAAAATGGAATTAATTCTTCTGCCATACCAAGAACTGAACCTGCTAATCCAAATAATAACATAGAAATAGGAATTATTAACATATCTCTTCCATTTAATTTTCTAATTACAGCTCCTATTCCAGCTTGAATAGCACCTGTTTTGTTTACTATTGCAAAGGATCCACCTATTAATAGAACAAAACCAATAATATCTGCTGATTCAACAAATCCTAATATAGGTGCTATAAATATATTTGATATTCCTTGAGGATTTGACTCTACTAATTTATAAGTTCCAGCAACTACAACATTTCTTCCATTAATTTCTGTAGTATCAAACTGTCCACTAGGAACTACCCAAGTTAATGCAGCCATAAGTACTATAAGCATAAATATTATTGTATAAGTGTGTGGTATGGTAAGCTTCTTTTTCTTAGTTGTTTCATATTTAATTTCCATTTGATTTCCCCCTAAAGTAATAAGTAATTTTATTATTTATGTAGCAATTACTATGCCAATAGGTTTTTTTTGAAATATATATTAATTTTAACTAAATAAGTGATCTACCTTATTGAATTTATAAATTAAATAAAATATTCATTTCGCTTAATTTTGTAAGAAAAATTTCATAGGTAAATTTATCTCATGAAAAAGCTATAGCCATAATTGACTATATATTCAATTATGGCTATAGCTTTAGTTTTACTTAAATTTTATATTTAAATATATTTTATAAATTTTTAATAGTCGTTTTAGACTATATTATTATTTAACTTAATCTACTTTAGGTATTTATTAATTTTTCTTACTGCTGTAGTTTGGCTAATATTTAAAGCTTTTGATAGTTTTATAGATGAATTATATTTTTTATAATATTCTTTGATGATTTTTCCTTCAAGTGCTTCAATAGCCTTATTTAAATCCCCTATATTAGTGTTTGAATTTTCTTCTTCTATTTTGTTTTTTAGTTGAGTTTGCCAAGTGTTTATAATATATTGTGGAAGTATATCCACTTTAATCATTTCTTCTTCACAGTTTAATATTAATCCTTGTATCACATTTTCTAATTCTCTAATATTTCCTGGCCAAGTATAATTATTTAGATATTCCATAACACTATCATCAATCATTTTATTTTCTCCATATTTTTCATTGTACTTTTTCAATAGATTTATACTTAATAGCGGTATATCATCTTTTCTTTTTCTAAGTGGAGGTAAATCAATAGATATTGTATTTAGGCGGTATAATAAATCTGCTCTAAACTTTCCTTGTTGAACTTCTTCTTCTAGGTTTTTATTAGTCGCTGCAATAATTCTACAGTCAATTTTTTTAGATACAGTACTACCAATTCTTCTAACTGTCTTATCTTGTATTACCTTTAGCAACTTAACTTGTGCACTCATTGGAAGTTCTCCAACTTCATCTAAGAATAAGCTTCCTTTATGTGCTAACTCGATAAGACCTTTTTTACCATCATTGTTAGCGCCTGTAAAAGATCCTTTAGTATAGCCAAATAATTCTGACTCGATTAACTGTTTGGGTATAGCACCACAGTTTACTTCTATAAATTCTCCTTCACTATAACCACTTAACATATGTAACTTTTTTGCTAGCATAGTTTTTCCAACACCAGTTTCCCCTTGAAATAAAATATTTACATCATACTTAGACATTTTTTTTATTTTATTTAATGAGTTTGTAAAGTTTTTATTTTTAGTAATTACACTTCCCATTATGTCTTCCTTATTATCTTCTTTTATAGCATTATTTTTATTATCAAATATAGGGTTATTATGTAAGACTTCTTCCATTAGTCTTTGTTTATTTTCTAGTTCATTTATTTTGCTGTTATATTGTTCTATTTTTTCATGTAAATCTTCTGACCACTCTTTTAAATGAAGATATTGTTCAACATCTGTAGAGTATGCTACTACTCTAATAATTTCATCATTTTCATTTTTTATAGGTACTGCAGTTACTATTAATCGTTTACCACTTTTTAAATTTTGAACAAGGGTAACTTCTTTCTTTACTCTTAATACCTTAGCAATTGAAGATGGTCTAAATAAACCTTCTTCCTCCAGTTCATACACGGAACGACCTAATACAGATTCCTTTTTACATCCATAGTAGCTTTCAAAATTTTCATCAGTTTGTAAAATTATGCCGCATCTATCTGCCACCATTGTATCTATATTATTTAAATACTGTAACACGGAATCTATTTCATTTGATGCAACAACTGTTTCTGTTATTCTTACCAATATAGCATCCCCCTTAATAAATAACTTTTTTAGCTTATTGCATAACTCTGAATATATTGAAATTCAGAGATTTTTTTGCATGTATTTCAATGAATTCCCCCCACCAATTTAGTATAATTAAGTCACCACAACAAATTCACTAGAAAGGTAGGAAGAAATTCTATGATAGCTTTTAACCTAATAAGGCGAAATTCCTCTTCCTCACCGTAGGAGGTGGAGGATGTAAGCCTACCGTTAGGTATATTTTACCATTCATATTTTTTTCTAAATTTGTTATACTAATAATATGTTTAGAACTTTCAAAACTGAATATATGGAGTTGTTGCTAGAAATGATTAGCAACGTAAAATATTCAATCAATCGCCAACTGTACATCGAGCGATAACCAAGCCATGACGTGTACAGACTTAGTTCATTCACAATCCAATGAGGGTGGGTTCTGCTAAGAACGAAAACTAGTAAACAAAGATTGTATATAGAGGTCGGTGCGACCTTGTTAGCTTGGGTAAACTTGTAGCGTTGGCTATATTGACCAAGAAGCCACCACTTCAAATTAGCCGTAGGTTAATTAAGTGGATGGTAGTTCACTAATTTCATGGATAACTTTGATGAACTCACAAATGAGGCTACGCCTAAGTTGTTCCATTTATTTAATTCATTTATAAATATAGACGATTTAATACCTACATCATTTAACCAAAAATATTATTCAGCTGTAGGCTCTCCGAGAGAATATTCTCTTTCGTCTATGATAAATTTCTTTATATTAAAGAATATTCTCGCTATATCAGAATCAAAGCAACTACTAAATATACTTCACATATCTAAAGATATAAGAAAGTTTTGTGGTTTTACAAAAGTTCCACATGAGTCTCAAATATCTAGATTTAACACAAATTTGCTTAAAGAACTTAATGATATGTTTCATAATTTAGTTAAAATTACAGAACAAATGTGTAAAGAAATAAATAAGCATCTAGCATCCATTTTAATTTCTGACACTACTGGTTTTGAAGCATATGTTAAAGAAAATAATCCTAAATTTCATCAATCTCTAGTTAATAATGCTAAGAAATTAGGCAAACTAAAAAATGATAAAAGTTTTGATGCTGAAAAATACGTTCAATCTCAGACCCCTAAAAAATCTAGTGCTAACTCAGATATCAAATTAACATATTTAAATGGTCACTTTGGATTTTACATTAAATCTAACATAGTAACTAATGGTCTTGGTGTTGTTCGACATATAGATTTCTATGATGAAGATATGGACTTCTCTTTGTCTCCAGCTAATGCAAAGGATGTTATATGATGCAACAACACTTATACCAGTTTTAGAAAACTACTATGCTCGACATTTTAGCTTTAAATACATTTACTTTTTAGGAGATGCAGGTTTTGATGCTTCTGATAACTATGCTTACTTAGTTAAATATAGAAATTTAATACCTATTATCCCTTTAAATTTACGTCATCAAAGTAATTTACCTAAACCAGATTTTAATTCATTAGGAATACCTACTTGCCCTAATGATCCAAATTTAGATATGAAATTTGATGGTGTAACTAGAGAAAAAGGGAGATCTGATAGAATTAAATATCTATGCCCGAAATCTAAAAAATGTAAAGTTAATGACCGTACGGCCTATCACTTAGCTTGTGATAATCCATGTACTACATCTACATGTGGTCGTGTAGTTCAAATTAGTGTAAATAGTGATTGCAGATTAAATACTGCGCTACCAAGAAATACTCAGCAATGCCAAGATTTATACAAAGTAAGAACTGTTTGTGAAAGAGCTATCGCCCAGTTAAAATCTTGTATGAATATTAAATCTACTCAACTTATAGCTTTAATAATCTTCTATAAGTCAGGTAAATTTTCAAATGTAAGAGCAATAAAAACATTAATTGCTTAAATTCTAATCCAACCTTATTTTTTGAACTATTTTTAATAGTTCTATTTTCAATGCTCAAATTTAATTGATAACTTACTTGCATTAGTAAACATTATTTTTTAGTATTAAATCTAATACTTGGAAGTAAATTATTTATCAATTATGCAATCATCTAAAATAACTTTTTGATTTAACTATTTATTTGACATGACCCTATGATAGTGTTCTAGACCTTTTTCTGCTCTATCTCTATCTCTTTCATATAAACGAAGAAGTAGTATGTCACAAAAAATCATAGATAAAACAGCAGAGTTATAAAATGAGTCAAAAGATAAAGAAGTATTAAAATAATATGATGCATGGAACTCATTTGCAATAATTTCTGAATTACTAAACAAGGCAAGTGGTGCACCCTTTTCTTCACAATATTGCGCTAACCAAAATTCATCATGTTGTACTTCTGGATAACTTGACATTAAAACTAAATCTTTACTTTTAAGTGCCAACATTTTTTCTTTTAAACCCATTCCTTCTTCTATTATAGCTATACATTTAATTCCTATCAAAGGAAAATAATTTATTAAATATTGAGCAACTACTTTATCTGACCCAATACCTACAAGGTATACTGTATCAGCTGAAAGTATGTTGTCTATCATTTTATCTAGTTCATTATAATCAAGATTTTCAATGAATTTAGATACATCCTCTTTTAAGGAAATATTATAATGGAAGATTTTATTAACCTCATCGTTTTCTTTCATTTTTTCAACATAATGATATGGACTTCTTACAAGGCTCTTTTCATTTTTAATTTCATTCTTAAATTCAAGATAGCCTTTAAATCCTAAGGTCTTTGCAAATCTAACCACAGTTGCTGTGCTTACTTCAGAGCCTTGTGCTATTTCTGCATTAGACTTAGAAGTAATTGTGCTATAGTTTTCTACTATATATTTTGCAACTTTCTTTTCTCTATATGAAAACTGTTCATAATTATCAAGCATTTGCTGTTTTAATGTTGTTTTCATAATACCCCCCCTATTTTAATTGTCTTATTGAATTATAACACACAAATCATCAAGGTCTCCACCCTCATAAAAAATACTGAATCACAATTTTTTTTCTATTTTATATTATATATTAGTACAAATAATATAAGGTTGGTGATTACATGAAATTCAATCCAGATAAGCTTGAAACTACATTTATCGAACCTATGACACCATACGGTCCTATTATTGATAGAAAATATACTCTTACTCACTCTGATGAAACAGGTGTTATGTTTTTAGATATAGCTGATAAATATAATTATGATGCTATAAATCAAGAAATGAGAGATGAGCTTTTAGGTACATGGAAAATATCTGATGAAACTGATTATAAACTACTTTTTTATGCATATGTAGGAGATACTGATTATATAAATGCCATGATGAAATACAGTGCTTTTAAATACCATATGAAATTAGCTTTACAAGCTGTAATTTATGGAGATAGAGATTTATTTATTAAATACCCTGAGCTTGTTAATGCTCCTATTTATGTAAAGTTTGATTCATCTATACCTATATTTGATGCTTACGAATCATACGGATATGTAAAAGATTATATCTCTACTAAATAATTTTATATCAATTTGTAAGCGTGTTTTAAATTGCTAAATAAAAGTGTATCAAAATAAATAATTTTATATTATGATACACTTTTATATTACAAAAACTATTTATTAATTTTATTCTTTTATAATACTATGATAAGTACATCACTTATTCAAAAGGATATATTAATCCCCACTGGTTTCTTGCTTCATTTAATAAATGACTAACATCTTTTTATCATAAACATAATTGCATATTACAATTTTCTAATCGTCGATTTTAAACCCTGCTTCTAGCATGCTTGTTTTTATTTGTTCTTTATGTTCTTTATCGAAGGTTTCTATGGTAATTTCTACAGCTTGGGCTCCTAGTCCATATTTTGAACTTAACTTAGATATATTAGCTCTAAGTATATTTGCATTTAATTCACTTAATATACTAGTGATTTCACCTAAACCTCCTGGCTTGTCAACTATATGAGTTCTAAAGGTATATCTTCTTCCACATTTAACTAGACCTTTATCTATTACTCTATATAAGGTATTTATATCAACATTGCCGCCTGATACTATACATACCACATTTTCGTCTTTTTTAGGTATGTATTTGCCAGACCAAATCGCTGCAGTTGAAACAGCCCCAGCACCTTCAGCTGTTATCTTTTGGTATTCTAATAAAAATAGCATTGCCTGTGCTATTTCATCTTCTTCAACTACTATAATCTCATCTATTAATTCCTTAATCATGCTAAAGGTTAAGTCTCCAGGAGTTTTTACAGCTATACCATCAGCTATTGTTATATCTTTAAAGGCTGTAGTAACCACTCCTTTTTCGAGAGAGTGTTTCATAGAAGGTATATTAGCTGTTTGAGCACCTATTATTTTAATGTTAGGTTTTATAGCTTTTGCAGCTGTTGCTACACCTGCCATTATTCCTCCTCCACCCATTGGGCATATTATAGTGTCTACATTTTCTAACTGTTCTAGTATTTCTAAGGAGATAGTTCCTTGTCCTGCTATTACATATTCATCATTGAAAGGATGAAGAAATGTTGCTCCTGTTTCTTTTTGTACTTCAACTGCCTTTGCATAAGCATCATCATATACTAAACCACTTAAGATAACTTCTGCTCCATATCCTTTAGTAGCTGTAACTTTTGCAAGTGGTGCTGTAGAGGGCATTACTATAGTTGCTTTTATTCCATTCATTTGTGCACCTAGAGCAACTCCTTGTGCATGATTCCCTGCACTTGAAGCAATTACACCATTTGATTTTTCTTCTTCAGTTAGGTTGGCTATTTTGTTACAAGCTCCCCTTATTTTAAACGATCCTGTTATTTGAAGATTTTCACATTTTAGGTATATATTAGCTCCTGTCTTCTTGCTCATTTGTGCACTTTCTAGTAATGGAGTTTCTTTTACTATGCCTTTTATGGTTTCTCTAGCTTCTTTTATCATATCTAATGTAACTTTTTTCATAACATTTTCCTTCCTTAATTTTGTTGTATGTATTCATTATCTGCAAATACTAGTCACATTATATATGTTAAAATTAAACTATTGGTACATTTTATTTAAAACAAATTCTACAGGTTTACTTGGAGATGTATAACTACTTATTGTATTTTTTTATTATTTTTTAATTTTTCTAGTGCTTCTAATTTATCAAAATATTGATTACCACTATTATTTCCAACACTTATGTTCATTCCATTTTTCATTGGAGATAACAGAAAACCTAGTACGATTCCACCTAATAGGCAACACATACTTATTAGTATATTATTTTTATATTTTTATTAAAACTTAGGACCTTGCCCTAAATTTCTTTTCTCTACACTAAAGGTTTCCGTATTGCCTATTATCTTAGATATTTCTTTCATTTTACTTTTTGCAATATCTTCTCTATCATATGGACCTAATTGAATAATATACTTTCCATTTTCAGTTTTTTGCATTGCTAACTTTTCTTGTCCATACAACATTTCTTCTATTTGAGCTATTTCTTCTCCAAACTCATATTCACTAGTTCTAACAAAATATCCTAACTTATTTGGAACAGTTTTATTAGATTCTTTCACTTTTATTTGAAGCATGCCTGGATCTTTATGTTCTGTCAATTTAAGGTCTACATTTTTATTAAACTCTATAGCCATTTTGTAGCTAGAATCATCTAAAATCATAATATCGTATACATCTTTCACATAAGGTAGTTTTTTTACTTTATCCTCAAGGTGTATTTTTTCAACACGTCTTACACCATTAAATGTTATAACTAAAGTATAAGGATATTCCCTTTTTTCTATTTTATAATTAGGTGCATTTGCTACTATTTTATTGTTATCACTAAAATATATATTTATAGTATCCTTATCCAAAGAATCTATTATAACAGAGTTACCATCTGTGATTAAACCACCTTGTTTGTTTGTAGTAAAATCTAATACTTTTACTATTTCACCTACTATAGGTATTTTTATTAATTCATTTGCAAATACAGGTATATTAGATCCACCTATAAGTGTTATTCCGCTTATTAATACAATGGATGCTGCTTTAGGTATTGTAGATTTTTTACTATGTTGATGTTTTATTCCTTTTTTGATTCCCTTATCTATATATTCATAAACATTATCGGGCACTTTTACCTCGTCATAATCCTTAAAATTCATAACTTAACCTCCTTGCAATATTTGCTTTATTTGTTCTAAAGCTCGGTAGTGCCTTGTCTTTATAGTATTTTCAGGTTTTAACATTATTTTACCTATATCTTTAAATGTCAAATCACCAAAATATTTCAAAATCATTATTTCCTTGTCTTCATTATTTAGCTTGTCTAGTGCCATATGTATATCTACATTAGCTTCTAAATTTTCTCTAGTGCTGCTTTTATCTATATTTTCTTTGTAGTCTTCAATAGGTATCTCTCTTTTATGCTTTCTTAGATACATCATTGATTCATTTTTGACTATTTTTATTAGCCAGGTGTCAAAGTATTCTAATTCATTTAATTTTTTTAGGTTAATATAAGCCTTATATGTTGCTTCTGATACTATATCTAGAGCTATTGATTCATTCTTTACATAATAAAATGCTACTTTGTACATTTTCTCACTTCTAGATTTTAATAAAGTTGCAAAGCTTTCATTGCAGCCAAGCTTTGCATTTTCTATTAATTTATATTCATTCATTTTTTACCTCCCTGCTTCATTACACTAATTAGATGTTTCTAGAGTATAAATAGTTTCAAATTTATATTTATTTTAAAAAGGACTAAGTATAAACTCAGTCCTAAATATTTTCAATATTATATTCAATCTATCTACCATGTGTATTCTATTTCCTAATCTAGTATAGATTTAAATCTCATCAATTCTTTTTAAATCATTATATCTTTAGTTTTAATTATTTTAAAAATCTTATTTATGAAACTAATTATTGCTAGTATTGCTAATCCTGTAAATATATAGCCCATTGAATAACCAAAACTCATATTTAAACTTATTAAACAGATAATTAATATACCTAGCAAGTATATACATAAATCAAAACAAGCCATCTTTATTTTAAATGATTTAAGTGTAGGATAATGTATATCTTCATGTAGCTTTATGGATTTTTTATATTTAAAATACCATAGACTATTTCTTACTATTTCAATACTTGGCAAGAGTGTAAATACTAATAAGATAATAACAATAAACCAATAATAATTACCACATAGCTCTTTACCACTATATAATTTATTATTAAAAAGGTCATTATAACCATTACGTATAATAATTAAAATCCATAAAATATAACCAAATATATTTTGTACCATGGATTTTTCAACCTTTTTTAACATTAGTTCTTCTTCTATTTGTATAGGTGTAATATTTTCATCTTCTGAAGAAAATATATAATACTTGTCTATCTCACATACATACTTCCATCCTTTTGACTCACAATTTTTTCTATATTCTCCTACATACAAATCTGTAAATATATCTACTGCATACTTACACTTTTTAGGTTGAGCTTTTTTAAATTTAAAAGTTCCCATACTTCTATCATATAATACCCATCCTTCAAGGGCTTTTTCTTCTAAATACTTCTCTAGAGCTTTACACTCATTTTCTTTAAATGGAATTCGTTTAACAAGTACATTTTTATCTCTTTCCATAACAGACCCCCAATATTCTTGATTTTCTATTTTAAATTATACTTTTGTGTTCATAATTATATAGATTCAATATGATGTAAATATATTATAAGTTATAAGTTATAAGTTATAAGTATGAGCACACCCTATTTTACTTAAATAGTAGCATAGCATTTTGGAAGTTTCCATAAATTCAAATATTTTAGTATGTTCTCCAATTATATATACTAAAATAAAAATGTAAGTATTAAATTATTAGGAAGGAAAACATGAGAGAAATTATAAATCCCGACTTATACCATTGTTCTAGAAAAAGTAGTGATTTTTTTGAAGGTTGGTATTTCAAAATTGTTGATAATAGATTTACTCTAAATAATATAAATTTAGATTTAGAGTATACAAATGAAGCTAACATTAAAAATTATATAAAAGGAAATTTAGAATTTATAAATATTTTCAAGTGGAAAGATAATATAATAACCCCTGGAAGCATGGAATGTTATAGTCAAGTGTGTGCTCTAGATGGAGATATTCTAGGAAATCTAAATATAAATGGTGAGGATATAGATTTTAAAGGCTTTTTAATTGGTCTTAGAATTAAGGATAAGTTTTATAAATTTACTACTATTAATAATAGTAAATTAACTTTAAAAAAGTAGATAAAGATGTAAGCCTTGTTGTCGTTAGTAAAAATCTTAAATTAACTCTACAAACTCATACTAATGATAAAGAATTTGTCCTTTGCTATGGACCTAAAAATGGTCTTATGATTCCTTTGGTTAACGAAACTTTAAGCGCTACAGTTGATGTTTTATTAGAAAATACAAAGACTAATTCTATAATCTATAAAGGTACTGGCCTAAGTACTGGTGTTGAATATAAAGTTTTCAATAAAAAAAACTAAAGCTAGTTGTTTAACTAGCTTTAGTTTTTTTTATTAAGGTATCTATCTACGTCTATATCTTTTGTTCTTTCTATTTCTTCCCATTCTATTTCTTTTGTTTCTTGTATTTATAAATCTTATACTAGAACCTATTATTACTGCTAGTAAAATACCACCTACAAGGATAGCAGCATAAAGTGCTAGGTTAGTTTTAATTAAGTCAAACAATGATATATCTATTTTACCTGATATTTTTTCTTTGTGATTTGGTAAAGAAAGCTTTAATTCTATTTCTTTGTTTGCTAGTTTCCATGCATTTTTATCTTTGTTGTTGTACTCTAGTTTTGCATTTTTGTCATTGATATCATTTTTATAATACATTACATCTTTTGATGCTATTATAGGAGCTTGTACAGTTTTTTTAGGTCCTAAAAATCCAAAAGCCTTATATTCTAACTCAACTGTACCAATCTTTTCTCCAGCTTTTTTGTATACTTGTTTTTTAGCGTCATATCCGTAGTCTGCAATCTTTTTTGTATCATTAAACACATTTGTAGCATCTACTCCGTACTCTGATTTAAGAGCTACAGTAACTAATTTTCTACCATCTCTTTCAAAGAAACCAACAAAGCAATGACCTGCTTTAGTTTCATTTCCTGTTTTTCCACCTATGTTACCAAATTCACCAAGAATTTTATTTCTTGATTCAATATGAACAGGTGACCCTGATAAATCAATAGAGGTTTTTTTGTATTTCTCAGATATTATATCTCTAATCCATTCATTATTATAAGCTTCACTAGCAATTATTGCTAAATCATATGCACTTGATAAGTTAATTTCTTTACTCTCTGGATTTAGAGCATTACTCTCTAATCCACATGGATTTACTATGTGTGTATTTTCTAATCCTAAAGACTTAGCTTTATCATTCATCATCTTTACGAAATCTTTAGAATTTCCAGCTACAGAATCTGCCATTAAATATGCAGTATCATTAGCGGAAAAAATCAGAACTGCCTTCATAAGATCATTACTTGAAATCTTGTCACCTACATTTATTTTTTTGAAATTATTTAATGCTGTTTGAGTAGTTTTAAGTGCATCTTCAGTAAATGGAATTTCCTCTGTTTTTGAAGTATTCTCCGCAAAAATTAATGATGTTAATAATTTCATTGTACTTGCTACAGGTAGTTGTTTGTCCGCATTTTTTGATGCAATAACTTCTCCAGTATCCATATCCATAACTATTGCTGATTGAGCAATTATTCCTTGAATTTGTCCTGCATTATTTTGTGCATTAGCCACGCTATTAACTGTTGTTAATGTTAATATTAACATTGTCAATATTAGCGCCTTGAAAGTTTTTGTTTTTTTCATTTTAATCCTCATTTCTGTCTTATGTTACTAATTAGTGTAATCAGAGTTTATATTTATGATAAATAAAATTCTGTTATAAGATCTTTTTAATTATATATTTATTATATCGTAAATTTTCATTCTGCAAAGGTCTAATATCATTTGTTTTTATATTTTACTGTATTTATTAGTATTGTTATTTAATTATATTTTTAATCCTTATTTCTTATTCGGTATGGGATATCATAGTTTCAAGCCTTATACATAATTCTTCCCAAGTTTTATCCATCCTTTAACACCTGGTATATCTGTAGTTACAACATTACATCCACTTGCTAGGGCCTCTATTACAAAATGATGGCAACAAGAATAAGTTGGATTTTCTAAAAATCTCACCTAACTTTTCTTGTATTGGATAATATATATTCTTTTTCTAAATTATGGCTCATTATTTGTCTCAAGCAAGTACCATGGCATATTCCCACTACTGGTATGTGGTTTACTATTTCTCTAACATAGGCAGTTAGTAAGTATAAATGGTGGCATATTATAAAATAAGGTATCTTTTTTAAGTATTTTATTATTTTTTTAGCACAACAAAAGCCATAACCTATATTTATTCTGGTTATGGCTTTTATATTAATGATTTCATTATCTCTCTCCTATAATCTTCTTAGTATGAATTTTTATTAATATATTATTCATAAATACTTTTCTATGAAAGCTTTATTTTTTATAGTTCATTTATTCTTCATCA
>NZ_JBOFOR010000282.1:0-11029 GCF_051659545.1 Romboutsia sp.
TATATATGTTCCATTAAATATTGTCACTTTTTATAATATATTTTGTTTCAGTAAAAATACTGGTATTATATAGATAAATATATTATCATAATTGGAGAAATTTATTAATGAACAACTTGGATAAAGCATCAGAAATAGAGTTAGTTAAGGAAGCTATTAAAGTAACTAAAGCTTCTAGATTGAAGGAACGTTATTTAATTATACATCAATACCTTAAAGGTTTAAAAATTAAGGATATAGCAGAGCTAAACTGTGTTTCAACTCGTACTATATCTAGATGTATAAAGATATATAAGGGTGGCGGCTTAGCCGCTCTTTCCTTTAATTTTAGTAAAGGTGCTCCAAGAAAAGTTTCATCACATATAGCTACATTAGTGACATATATTTTAGAAAAAAAGTCGCCTTGTGATATGAATTTGCCTAAAAGTTATCAGTGGACAATATCTTTAGTTAAAGAACTACTTAAAATTAGATTTAGAATAGATTTATGTAAAAGTGCAGTTCATATATTTATGTATAGGATTGAATTTTCATATACCATGCCTACCTATACACTGGCTAGAGCAAGTAAAACAAAACAAGAAGATTTTAAAAATAGATTTAAGAAACTTAAGGAACAGCTGCATTTAGGAGATATAGACAATATATTATTTCAAGATGAATCGGCTATTAGAGACTACTTGTCACTTCAAAAGTGTTGGTTTCCAAAGGGTCGCCAACGTATAATAAAGACCTACGGTCAACATTTAACAGTTAAACTACTTGGAGTATTAAACTATGAAACTGGTCATGTTTACTGCGAAGAAAGAGATAAATATGATGCTCATACTTTCGTAGAGTTTATGACTAATGTATTATCTTTATATCCCGAAGGTAAAATAGCTATGATACTTGATAATGCAAGAATTCATCACTCTAAGATAGCAAAAGAATTTTTACAAAAACATACCGATAGGTTGCAATTAGAATTTCTTCCTCCATATAGTCCTAATTTAAATTTGATAGAAGGTCTTTGGGGCTGGTTAAAAACTTCAGTGATAAGAAATAGATTTTTCTCAAAAATATATGAGATTAAGAAAGATGTAAAAGAATTTATAGATTATATAAACAGTATATCAAATCAAGTTATAGATAGGCTTTGCCTTAGTTTAGATTAAAACCTATCTATAGTGACAGTATTAAATGGAATATATATAGTAAAAAATATTCCAGGAAGTTATTATAAGATTAAAGATAAAAAGCTAACTTAGGTTAGCTTTTTTTGTGTAATTATAGAAAAAAATATGAACCAGAAATTTTATATAATATTCTTCAATTTTAACTATATATAGTTGATTATAGGGAAAAAATACAGATATAAACACAATATATTGTAGCGTGGTATAAAAAATGTGTAAAAATACTTAAATAACTATACTATAGGATTGGAGATTATAAAGTAGTGAAAATTATAAAAAGAGATGGGACCAAAGAAGAGTTTGACAGATTAAAAATTGTAAATGCTATTTACAAATCAACTATAAATAGCAAATATGGAACAGATGAGAAATTAGCTGAAAAAATTGCACAAAAGATAGAAGAAATTATTAAATTGACGACGAATGAAGTCACAGTAGAAGATATACAAGATAATGTTGAATTATTGCTAATGGAGTCTAATAGAAAAGATGTAGCTAAAAAATACATTTTATATAGAGAGAAAAGATCAGAAATAAGAAAATCAAAGTGGCAAATGGATGAGTTACAAAAATCTATTTGGTACAATAAATATCAATACAATAATGAAAACTTTGATGAATGGATAGAGCGAGTTTCAGGAGGAAATAGAAAAATAGCAAAATTGATAAAAGAAAAGAAATTTTTATTTGCAGGTAGAATACTAGCTAACAGAGGATTGCCTAAAGATGGAATAAAAGTAACTTACTCTAATTGTTATGTACTTGAACAACCTAAAGATAATTTAGAAAGTATTTTTGATACTGCAAAATGTTTAGCTAGGACTTTTAGTTATGGTGGAGGAGTAGGAATTGATATTTCGAAATTAAGACCAAAGGGGTCAACAGTACATAACTCAGCAAAAACTACTACTGGAGCAGTATCATTTATGGATCTCTACTCAATGACAACAGGACTAATAGGACAAAGAGGAAGACGAGGAGCTCTTATGATATCTATGGATGTTAATCATCCTGATATAGAAGAGTTTATAGATATAAAAACTAACTTAGAAAAAGTTACTAAGGCTAATATATCTGTAAGGATTAATAATGAATTCATGAAAGCTGTATTAAATAAAGAAGAATACTCTTGTAGATTTGTAGTAGAAAATACAAATGAAGAAGTAATAAAAAAAGTTAATGCTTATGAATTATTTATGAAGTTAGTAAGTAACAATTGGGATTATGCAGAACCTGGAATATTGTTTTGGGATAACATCGAAAAAAATCATTTATTAAGCGAAGACTCTAATTTCAAGTATTCTGGTGTAAATCCTTGTGCAGAAGAGCCACTACCAGCAGGAGGAAGTTGTTTATTGGGGTCAATAAATTTGGCTGAATTTATTGTGGAACCTTTTACAGATAATTCAATATTTGATATTAAAAAGTTTAAAGCTTGTGTTAAGGACTGTGTAGTAGGTCTTAATGAAGTACTAGAAGAAGGGTTAAGTCTACACCCATTAAAACAACAACAAGAAACAGTGAGTCAATATAGACAAATCGGACTTGGCGTAATGGGTATAGCAGATATGCTTATAAAACTAAACTTAAGATATGGTTCAATAGAATCAATAACATTATGTGAAAAACTTTCTAAAATAATGTTAAATGAAGCAGTTAAACAATCAGCATTACTAGCTAAAGAAAAAGGGTCTTACGAAAAATACAATGGAGAAGAAATAATTAAATCTAGTTTTTATATAAATAACTTAGATAAAGAAGCTAAAGAACTAGTTAATAAATATGGATTAAGAAATTCTCAAATACTTACAATACCACCAACAGGCTCAATTTCAACAATGTTAGGTATTAGTGGTGGAATAGAGCCTATGTTTAATACTTCATATACTAGAAAAACAGAAACACTTCATGACAAGGATGTTTATTATAAAGTATACACTCCTATTGTGGCTGAATATATGAACATCAAAGAAATTAGAGAGGAGAAAGAATTGTCGGATATATTTGTGACTGCAATGACTTTAAACCCGAAAGAAAGAATACAAATGCAAAAGGCTTGGCAAATATATATTGATGCATCTATATCATCAACAATAAATCTACCATACGAAGCTACGAAAGAAGATGTATATAGAATTTATGTAGATGCTTGGAAAGAAGGTTTAAAAGGAATTACAATTTATAGAGATGGTTGTAAAAGAAGTGGAGTTTTACTAAATGAAAAACCCAAAGAAGACAAAAAAGAAAACCTATATGAAAACATTATTGTAGAAAATGAAACTAATACATATATAAGTGACAAAGAAAGATTTACTTGCCCAGAATGTGGAAATGAAGCAATAATACCTACAGGAGGATGTGCGGTATGCTTGCAATGTGGATATAGTAAATGTAATTAGTATAATTAGCCTCTAATACCTTTAGAGGCTTTTAAATTTTAATTTCGTAAACTAATTGCAAAATATGACAAATTCATCTACAAAAGTAGTATAATAGTTAAAGAATGTATACTATTAAAGTAGATAAAGAATAAATAGCTTTAAGATATTTTAAGGAGGATAAAATGGATAAAAAAATTCAAACATATAAGAAACTTTTTAGTTCATCATTTTATATTAGTATTTTTATAATTGGTGGAGGATACGTGGCTATACCGCTATTACAGAAAAGATTTGTGGAAGAATTAGGGTGGATAGAAAAAGATGAAATGAGTGACCTTATTGCAATTTCACAAAGTTCCCCCGGTTCTGTTGCTGTAAACACAGTAATTGCTATAGGATATAAAATAGCTGGATTCTCAGGAGCCTTATGTGCCTTAATTGGTTCAGTATTACCCTCATTAATTTTAATAATGATTATTCAAAGATGTTATGAATTATTTATAGGAAATGAATATATAGGAGCTTTATTTAAAGGAATGAACTGTGCAGTAGCTGCAATAATGGTAGATGTTGTATTAACAATGGGCAAAGAATCAATTAAGTCATTAAAATATTTTTCACTACCTTTGATGATAGGTACTTTTGTTCTTGTTTATATTTTCAATATAAATCCAGCATTTGTTGTTATTGGATGTATTATAATTGGTATTTTAGTTGGAATTATAGCTAATAAAAATAAGGAGGTTAAATAATGACTTACTTGAATTTATTTTTAAATTTTTTCAAAATAGGTACTTTAGGCTTTGGAGGAGGTTATGCAATCTTACCTTTAATAGAAAGTACTATTGTAAAAACTAATGGATGGATAACTGCAAATGAATTTATAGACCTTGTCACAATAAGTCAAATTACTCCTGGCCCAATATTAATTAATTCAGCCACCTTTATAGGAGCAAAAGAAGGTGGCATATTAGGGGCAATTTGTGCAACAATGGGTTCTGTTGTGCCTTCTTTAATAATAATAATTTGTTTATCTATATTGTACTATAAGTTTAAAAGTTTATCTGTAGTGCAAACAATGTTAAAGATAATTAAGCCAGCTGTGGTAGGTTTAATTGCTGCTGCAAGTGCAGGAATAGTCATAACTGTATTATTTAAAGATTCTGTACTACAACTAAGTAATATTGATTCTATAGGTTTAGCTCTAACAACAGTTTCTTTTGTATTAATACGATATTCTAAGATAAATCCAATATTAGTGATAATTTTTAGTGGAGTTATTGGCATGGGTTTATTTTTATTAATATAAGTTTTTAAAGTAAAACATATACTTGAATTAGATACATATAATACCATATTAGAAATTCTAACAAAGGAGAGTGGATTCTATGTACATTATTCAAACCAAAAACTTGTGTAAAGAATATAACCATAATAAAGTTGTAAACAATGTAAATTTAAATATAAAACAAGGCGAAATATATGGATTACTAGGACCAAATGGGGCTGGAAAAAGCACCTTGATAAAAATGATTACAGGGCTAGAAAAACCAAGTTTAGGTAAAATAGTATTTGAAGAAAGAGAAAAAAATATAAATAAATATAAAAAACATATAGGATTACTTCCACAAGAACTGGCTATTTATTATGATTTTACAGCAAGAGAAAATATTTCGTTTTTTTGTTCTTTGTATGGATATAAAGGAAAGGAATTAAATAGACGAGTAAATCAATCTTTAGAATTTGTAGGTTTAAGTGAATATGGGAATAAGAAGGCTGGAGAATTTTCAGGGGGAATGAAAAGAAGATTAAATATGGCTTGCGCTATATCTCATAGCCCTAAAATAATAGTAATGGATGAGCCTACAGTGGGTATAGATCCTCAATCAAGAAATCATATAATTCAATCAGTAAAACAATTAAATAGTCAAGGGACTACAATAATATATACATCACACTATATGGAAGAGGTAGAAGAACTTTGTAATAATATTTCTATTATGGATAATGGTAGCATTATAGTAAGTGGAGATATAGAATATTTAAAAAATAAAATAGTAAAGAATAGTGTATATATCATAACTCTAAAAAAAGAAATAGAAGATATAGAAACTATAATAATGAAGATACCTGAAGTGGAAAGAGTAGTAGTTAAGCAAAAGGAATTAAAATGCTATTACTCAAAAGGAGCAAATATACTACAAAAACTCATAAACACCATATCTAATCAAAGCGGAATTGTAGAAAATATAAAAAATGAAGTACCCACCTTAGAAAATGTATTCTTAACCTTAACAGGAAAAAGGCTTAGAGAATAAATTTAGGAGGATAATATGATTTTGATTAAGCTAATAAAAAAAGAGCTTATGCATTTTTTTAGAAAAAAATTAGATGTAGTAACTATGCTCCTATTTCCTATAGTGCTTATTGTAGTAATGGGAGTAGCTCTAAATGGTCTTATGAGCGTGGATAATAATATATTTGAAAATGAGAAAGTGTATTACAAGGCAAATACAATAAATAAAAATAGCTTTGATAATTTTAAGAAAAACTTAGAAAAAACGACCACTATTAAGTTTAAAGAAGTAAAAAATCAAATAAAAGCTAAAGAAGAAGTGGACAAAGGAAATGCACTTGCTTTTATTATTATAGAAGAAGAGGGTTATAGCTTCTATAGAAATAGCAATAAAGAAAATACATCTCAAGTAATATTCAGAAATATATTTGAACAAACCTTAGATAAAGAAGCGCTAATAAAAAGCCTATCAAAAGAAAATCCTCAAGTAATAAATGAAATATTAGAGGAACAAATATTAATAACACTTAAAGAAGAAGGTATAAAAAATAATGGAATTGATTCTTTTACTTATTATACATTTGCAGAACTTGTGTTAATAATATTGTACATATCTGGAATAACATTAATATCAACATACAAAGAGAACCTTTATAATACTATGAGTAGAATAAAGATATCAAAAGCAAGTTACATAAGCATAGTAATATCCAAAGTTTTTTTAGGATTAATGATTGGTATAATGCAAATAATTGTAGTTTACATAGTTAGCACAGTGTTTTTAAAAGTAAACTGGGGAGAAAATATTGTTTTAATAATTTTAGTTTTAGTTAGCCTGATAGTTTTTAGCTCCGTATTTGGTATAGTTTCAGGTATGATATTTGCGGACGCAAAAACAGCTTCTAGCATCAGTAATGTTTTAATTATAATTATGGGATTCTTAGGAGGTTCCTATATGCCCATATCATTGATAAATTCTACTAAGATAACAAGTTTACTAGCTCAATTTACTCCTACTTATTGGGCAAATATTTCCCTGATAAGTCTTAGTAGTGGAGTAGGTGGGAATTATTATTATATATCCATATTAATTTCATTAGGGCTTTCTATAGCCTTAATTATATTAGGATTATTATTTAATAAGATAAAGAGAGGTGGTAAGTTTGCTTAGGCTTACTATAAGAACCTTAAAATTATTATCTAAAAAAAAGAGTTTTATAGTAATGGCTATAATAGTACCTGCAGTTATAACACTAATGTTTAGCTTTGCATTTGGAGGAAACTATAGTTATAAAGTTGGAGTTATGGATAAAGATAATAGTTATATATCTAAGGATATAATAAATACCATAAATAAAATAGATAATATTGAGGTTACTAATATAAATGAAAAAGATTACAAAACTTTGCTAATATCACATCAAATAGAAATGGCAATAATTATAGATAAAGGTCTTCAACAGAGGATTTTAGAACATCAGCAAGATGAAGTTCATATAAAATCAATAAATAATAGTGATTTTAAAGCTATATTAACTTTAATAGTAAAATCTAGAATAGAAGAATTAACATTAATGGCTAGAGAATCCAATAAAGATATAAATAAACTAAAGTCAATTAATGAAACCTATACTAAAGAATCTCCTCAATATAAATTAAATCTTACAAATAAAGAACATATATCAATAAATAATTCTATAGGAATAGTTATAATGATAATTTTCATAACAGGTATTAATATAACTAATTTTTTAATAGAGGATGAGGAAAATAATACTAAAGCTAGAATACTAGCAAGTGGAATTAGACCATGGAAGTATTATTTATCCATGTTTATAGTATTTTACATTATTTCTAGTGTAAGTAGTGTAATATATTATTTTATGTGTATAATACTAAATGTTAGTTTTAATATGCAAAATAGTTATAATTTTTTATTAATAATGCTCTTAATTAACTTTACTTCAGTAGCCTTAAGCTTACTAATAGTTAGTTTTACTAGTAGTAGATATATTGCAACTACTGTAAATATTTTATTAGTAGTTCCATCCTGTATGTTAAGCGGACTGTTTTGGGATTTTAATGTTATGCCAAACTATTTACAGCAAATAGGTAATATGATACCACTTAGATGGTCGTATTTATGCATAGAGTTACTGCAAAAACATGATAATTTAATTTATGTTAAAAGTTATATTTTTGGAATGATTTTAACTTCAATAGCATTTTTAGTATTAAGTATAAAACGGTTTATGAAGAATATTTAATGTTTAATTAATAAGGTTATAGTTAACTAAAATGAAGATGCTAGCGAAGAAAGAGAGTTAAATATTTTGACCGTAAAATAGTAGAAGTTTTTTGTAACATTATTAAAAAAAGAAACCTATTATAATAAATGTATTAATAAAAAATTCGCTTCGCTTGAGCGACCTGTCGGCGAAACACTTCATATCGCCAACGGCTCTGCGCGTTGCTAAAAATCTTTTTACTTTCACTAAGTATGTTGACATTGCTTAAATATAGTAACTTATCCACAGTTTTAGGTAATATAATTTCCTTAAGCGTAAAAAATGGAATAAAAATTTTATCATAACCAATAATATAAAAAAGAAATATTTTATAATAGAAAGGTAGTTGGTTTGATGGAGTTAATTAATACAAAAAATATGAAAAAACAGGTATTTTGTACTGTATGTGAAAAAGACAGAAAGCATGTACTTGCAACTTATCAAGGTATAAATGAAAATAATGAATCTTATAATGTTGATTTTCAAAGATGTAAATCTTGTGGTAATGAAAAAGAATTAGTTTAGAATGTACATAATAACCTGTAAAAAACGTATCATTATTATCTAAATGATACGTTTTTACTTTCTAGCTATTTAAAAATTCATAGACCTTATTATTGAAGAAGTAATAATTATCAAAATTAGAATTATGACTTGCATTAGGTATGACAACTAAAGAAAAGCCTGTTTCTTTAGCCCACATATCATTATACTTTTTTACATATCCTGTCTTATCATACTCACCTATTAATAATAATACAGGACATTTAAAATCGACTTCCTCGTAATTATAAAAATCTTTATATACTGCATTAGCAGCATCTAACATGCCTTCTTTTCCAAGACGTAAAAGATTATCATAAAAAGATTTCTTAGATTCTTCGGTCATTGTAGTAGATTCAGAGCTTACTTTACAATAATAATTATAAGGATAAAGTTTTGCTATATCACTAAAGTGCTTAGTCCAAAATAATTCTGATTTTTTGTAGGGTCTAGATTCACCATGAAGTGGCATATCCCATGTAATTACTGTATACTCTTTGCACCAAAAGTCTAATTGTTTATCGAATAAAGTGTGATCTGCAGTTACACCATGTGTGAACATAATTGTTTTATTACTATTATTGTTATTTATCCAGTAAATAACCTTACCTCTTTCATTTTTTATATATTTTTTCTCCATAAAATCCTTCTTTCTTTATGATGAAATATTCTAATTCATAGTAAGTGTATATCTGTAATATCATAAATGCAACTATTAATTAGAAGATTGAAGAAGATAATTATGGGTATATATTAATTAAATTAATATCTTTTATAAGGAGAAATTTTATGTACATTAATATAGATAATAAAAAATTAGATGAAATGATAAATAATAATGAGGAAACATTATTATTAGATATAAGAGAAGTAGAAGAGTTTAATGAGGGATTTATACCAAAGGCTATAAATATTCCTATTAATAAGTTATTATTCAATATAGATGATATTGAAGAGTATAAAGGTAAAAATATAGTGGTTTACTGTAGAAGCGGGCATAGAAGTATAACTGCATGTAATTTACTTAGTATGGAGGGGTTTGAAAATTTATATAACTTAGAAAAAGGAATACTAGGATATAATTTAAAATAATATTGTATTTATAAAAAGAGAATCAAGTGATGATTCTCTTTTTGCTTAACATAAGAATAGTTTACTGTCTTCTTATTACAAATATCATATAAAGTATATAAATTATAAATAATATAATACCTTCTGATTTATTCACTTTCTTTTGTGAAGCAGCAATGACAAACGTTACTACAGTCGCAATTATCATAAATATCATATCAACAAAAACAATAGGTTGTATAGATATATTATGTATAGTTGACGATATACCTAACACAAAGAGTATATTAAAAATATTAGAACCAACCACATTTCCAATAGCTATATCACTCTCGCCTCTCCTAGCAGCTGTTATGCTAGTAACAAATTCAGGTAAAGAAGTACCTATAGCAACAATGGTAAGACCAACTAAATTTTGACTCATACCCCACGCTAAAGCTATATTACTTGCAGAATTTACAACTATATCTCCACCTATTATTATTCCTAAAACTCCTAAAATACTATAAATAATACTTTTACTCATAGGCATTTGAGTTGTAGTTTTTTCATTTTGCATCTCTTCTTTTGAAGTTATAGCCATCTCTATCAGGTAATACATAAAAATGATAAATAAGGCTAATAACATAAGACCATCAGCTCTTGTAAGTAAGTTTTTGTCATAGCCTTGAAATTTTGTATCATGAGATAATATTAAAAGTACGATTGAAGCTAATATAGCAAAAGGAAATTCTTTTATTATAGTACTTTTTTGAACCTTAATAGGTGCTATAATAGAAGCTACTCCTACTACCATTAATAAATTAAAAATATTAGAACCAACAACGTTAGCTATAGCCATATCGTTATTTCCTTTTAAGGCAGCTGTAATACTAACTGCTGCTTCTGGTGCGCTTGTACCAAAGGCAACTATTGTAAGACCTATAATTAGTGAAGGTACGTTGAAAGTTTTAGCAATTGATGATGAGCCTGACACAAAGGCATCAGCACCTTTTATTAAAAGTAAAAAACCAATTATTAAAAATATATAATTCATAAATTTTCTCCTCATTTTTTGACATTGTTTATTTTTCCCATAATAATTATTTATTATTCCTTTCTAAAAATTAGTAATGATAGATATTAAAAATAAAAATATAGTATTAAAATAAGTTAAACTTAATAAAATAAATTAAAAAATAAAATAAAATATGTATATAACACCTCTTATTTGCAAAAAATATAAGCAAATAGGAGGTAATTAATATGAAATCAAAAGAAGTATTAGAATTA
>NZ_JBOFOR010000283.1:0-2815 GCF_051659545.1 Romboutsia sp.
GAAACTGCTTTGTGGAACAAAACAGGAATAACTCATTTAACATTAGATGTAAAAAACGTTCCAAAATACTATGAAGAATTAAAACCTCAGGGAGTAGAATTTCTCTGTGAACCTCAATACACAAGTGGAACTTGTTGGGTGTTTCTAAAGGATATGGATGGAAATCTAGTGGAGTTAATAGATATGAAATCTCAGTATTTTCTATTAAAAAAATTAGGTGGAATCGCAGGATACTTTATGAGAAAAGGAAAATTAAAAAGGTTTTATAAAGAAAACTAATAGTAACTTACAGAGAAGGGATAAGTATGAGTGATATATATGAAAATAAAATTGAAGAAATAGTAAAAGACATTCAAACTTGGTTTGATGATGAAAAAAGAATGGAAGAAGGAAAGTTTACCAATAATTTATATCCCTATAAAAGTCTATTTGAGCCTATCTATATTAACGACTTAAAACTAAAAAATAGAATAGTAATGGGACCTATGGGGAATATAAGCTTTTGTGATAATAGCGGAAAACCTAACAACAAGCTTATAGAATACTATCTAGAAAGAGCCAAAGGAGGAACTGGCTTAATTATTAGTGGTATGGTACCAACTAACTATAAGGATGACCCTTCTTATGGTGACAAGAATGCAACAGGTATATTTCCTAGAATAGATACTCATAGAAATGGATTATCTGGATGGAAGGATATAGTTGAAGGTTGCCATGCCTATGGAAGTAGATTTTTTGTTCAGTTAGCACCAGGAATGGGTAGAGTAGGAAATCCAGAATGTTTACTCAAAAAGTTTAAACTACCCATATCCTCTTCACTTAACTCAAACTGGTATATTCCTCAGATTCCATGTAGACCTATTACTAATTTTGAAATAAAAAAAATCATAAAACATACTGGAGAAATAGCCGCAGATTTTAAGTATCTGGGAGTAGATGGAGTACATCTTCATGGTCATTCAGGATATCTAATAGAACAGATGACAGACCCAGCATTTAATAGAAGAAAGCTAGGAAGATACTCTAATTGGCAAAACTTCGGTTTGGATTTAGTGAGAGAAGTAAGAAAAAAATGTGGAGATAGATATCCTATATATTATAGAATAGACCTTTCCTTGGCTCTAAAAGAGACTTATAAAGATAGGTTGATTAGTGAAAAGGAACTAAAGAAGTTTAATAAAGGAAGAACTCTAACAATGTCATTGGAATACATGAAAAATCTAGTAGAAGCTGGAGTTGATGCCTTTGATGTTGATATGGGAGGATATGAAAACTGGTGGTTGCCTCATCCGCCTAATGGTATGCCACCAGGAGTATATTTAGGATTAAGCTCCTTGGTCAAAGAATATTTTCTAAAAAATAAAATCCTTTCCAATAGAGGTAAAGAAGTACCAATTATTGCCGTTGGAAAGTTAGGATATCCAGATTTAGCTGAAAGTGCCTTAAGAGAAAACAAAGCAGATATGATACTACTATCAAGACCATTACTAGCTGACCCCAACTGGCCAAATAAAGTCTATGGTGGTAAAGTAGATGAAATCATTCCATGTATCGGAGACCATGAAGGATGTTTAGCACAACTATCAACAGGAGGACATCCACAATGTGCAGTAAATCCAAGGACTGCCTTTGAAGATGTATATCAAAAAGAAATAATAAAAAGTGAAATAAAGAAAAAAATAGCAGTAGTAGGAGCAGGACCATCAGGAGCAGTATTTGCAAGTACAGCTTCAAGGAGAGGTCATGAAGTAGTATTATATGATAGAAATTCTAAAGCTGGTGGAATGCTACTTTTAGGGTCAGTACCAAAAATTAAATTTGATGTAAAAAACTATATAGATTATTTAAACTTAAACCTATCAAAAGCCAAGGAAGACTTTGGATTAAAAGTACATTTCAACACTAATATAACCATAGAAGAATTGAAAAAAGAAGATTATGATACTATAGTATTTGCTACAGGTACAAATGTGTTTATACCAAAAATACCAGGTATAGATAATGAAAAAATAGTAAAAGGACTAGATTTTTTAAGAAATCCGATATTAAAGGATGAGGAAAAAGATATTGTAGTAATTGGTGGTTCAGATGTAGGTTGTGAGGTGGCTTATATGATTTCTCGTGAGTTTAAAGACAAAAAAGTTACCATAGTAGAAATGCAACCACATTTTATGAGTAAGAGCTGTACTTCAAATAGAGGATTTATGATACATCATCTAAATGAGATGAATGTAAAATTAATGAATTGTACGGTAGTTAAAGAAATAAATGATAATAAAATAATAGTTTCAAAAAATATTGATAAAGGTGTTCCAGATCCAACTGTAACATGGCGACCTATTTTACCAGAGAATGTGGTTAATCCATTTAGTAAGACCCTTGGAAATAAAGAAAAAATAATAGAATTAGAATACGATAAAATTGTACTATGTACGGGAACTTACTCTAATGATAAATTATTTGAAGAATGCAAAAGAGAAGGATTAGGAAGAGAAATATACAACATTGGAGATTCTTTTTCTCCGGGAAGAGTTTTAGAAGCTGTTAAAAGTGGTTACAGACTGGGATATAACATTTAAAGGAGAAAAGTTATGGAATATATGCAGTATTTATCCATGGAGAATACAAGTCAATTTTGCAAGCCTACTTTTAATAACATACCCAATGAGAAGCGAAATAGAATACTTGAAGAAGCAGAAAAAGAATTTGCACAAAAAGGATTTATAGGAGCAAATATAAATAAAATATCAAAGAATGCAGGTATAAGTATAGGGTCAATGTATAGCTATTTTGAATCTAAGGAAGATTTATATCT
>NZ_JBOFOR010000284.1:0-3939 GCF_051659545.1 Romboutsia sp.
AAAAAAGTACTATTTTTTATATTAAACTTATCTTTTTTATGATTATACATGCCTTCAACTATAGCTATATAATTATCATAATAGGATATATATAATTTCATTTAATGCTCCCCTTTCTATAAAGCGTCGTATATACTTAGCATTGGTAAAAATACTGATATAACTAATATTGCAACCATTATTCCTACTATTATAATCATTATTGGTTCTATCATAGAAACTAATCTGGTTAAATATATATCTGATTCGTGTTCATAGAATTCTGCCATTTGGCTGCTTATTGTTTCTAATTGACCTGTTTGTTCACCTATTGCTATCATCTGTATAAGTACTGAATCAAAATAGTTATGCTTTTCTAAGTTTTCAGCTAGTGTTTCTCCTCTTATTAAACCTTCTTTAGCTTCTGCTACAGCTTTTTCTGCAATAGAATTGTTAAGTGTGGCTTTTATATGGTCTAATCCTTGTAACAGCGGGTATCCTGTTGCTACAAATAAATATAATGACCTTGAAAATCTCATTGCAACTATACTACTTATTCCTTTACCTAACAAAGGTACTTTGTTTATAACTCTATCTTTATGAGCTCTTCCTAATGGTGTTTTTATATATTGTAATAATACATAAATTCCTGTTCCAATTAAAATTAAAATTAACCACCACCATTTACCCATAAAGTTACCAAGTGCCATGATAATTTTAGTTGATAAAGGTAACTCTGCTCCTATTTCTAATATGGATTTCATCATTTGAGGTATTATAAAACTGGTAAATATAAATAGCATAACCAATGATAAAATTCCTACAATAGCTGGGTAGGTTGAAGCGTTTTTGATTTTTTGATTTATTCTATGTTCTCTCTCATAAAAGACAGCCATACTTTTTAATACAGATTCTAAGGTTCCTGTTTCTTCTCCAGTTGCAACCATTGCCCCTAATAATCTTGGAAATTTTGAGTTTTTTTCTAGCATTGCATCTGCAATTGTAGAACCTTTTCTTACCGAGTCTACTATCCTATTAATTTCTGATGATAGCAGTTTATTCTCTGTCCTTTTTGCTAAAGTTTCTAAACCTATTAAACTATTTATACCTGATGATATAATTATGGCAAACTGCCTACAAAAATGACTTATTGAATCCGCTTTCAATTTTTTTCTTTTGTTTTTATTTCCAAAGAGAGACTGTTCATTTTTTTCTTTTAAGTCTACTATTCTAATTTTCTTTGCTTTTAATTGATTTCTTGCATCACTTAAACTTTTTGCTTCAACAATTCCTTTTGTTTTTGAACCATTTAGCATTATTCCAGTATAACTATATTTGCTCATATTATATCATCCCTTTAATCGCTTATAAATGTTGCTCTTATCATTTCTTCTACTGTAGTCTGTCCTTCCATTACCTTGATTCCTGCATCTTGTCTCATAGTTTTCATTCCTAATTCGTTAGCCTTAGCCAAAATTATATCTTCTTTTACTCCTTGGTCTATTAAATCCCTTATTGATTTGGTTATTTGTATCATTTCATATAACCCTAGCCTACCCTTATAACCTGTATTGTTACACTTATCACATCCACTACCTCTATATAAAGTCAAGCTCTTATCTGTATCATAGTCTAAAGCCTTTTTCTCACCTATACTTGCTTCATACTCATGTTTACAGAATGGGCATATTTTTCTAACTAGCCTTTGTGCAACAACTCCTACTAAAGATGAGGTTATTAAAAAACTATCTATATTCATATCTGAAAGCCTTGATATTGCACCTACTGCTGTATTAGCATGTAGGGTACTTAAAACTAAATGACCTGTAAGAGAAGCTCTTATTGCAATTTCTGCTGTATCATGGTCTCTAATTTCTCCTACCATTATTATATCTGGATCTTGTCTTAAAAAAGATCTTAGTGCACTTGCAAAGTCTAAACCTGCTTTGTAATTAATTTGAGATTGATTTACCCCTTGTAATTCATATTCAACAGGGTCTTCTATTGTAAGTATGTTTTTTTCTACATCATTTAATTGATTAAGCATAGAGTATAAAGTTGTGGTTTTTCCACTTCCCGTTGGTCCTACTACTAGAATTAGTCCATAAGGCTTTGCTAGGAAACTATCATACATTTTTATACTGTCTTGAGTGAAACCTAATTTCTCTTTGCTTACCATAAAGCTCGATTTATCAAGTACTCTCATTACTACTTTTTCATCCTTGCTCGTCGGCATTGTTGAAACTCTAAAATCTACTGGTTTATTGTCTACTGTTAGGTATATTCTACCATCTTGTGGCAATCTTTTTTCTGAAATGTTTAAATTTGCCATAATTTTTATTCGACTTATTATTGCTTTATATGCTTTTGAACTAGTTTTCATATGTTCCATGAGAATCCCATCTACTCTAAACCTAACTCTCATTAAATCTCCGTCATACTCTATATGAATATCACTTGCTTTTTTTCTTACTGCACTTTCTAGTATTCCGTGTACTAGTCTTACTATAGGAGCTGAGTTTACATCTTCTTCTCCTGTTATATCGTCTTTTATTGTACTGTGTACTTCATTTCTAGCATATTCGCTTATAGCTTTATCTATATCTGTACTCGAATACCATAATTCTATAGCTTGATTTATTTCTGCTATTGTTGATATACTTGACACCACATCCATACCCGTTATACGCCTAACATCTTGGATGGCTTCCATATTTTGCGGATCTTCCATAGCTAGATATAGTCTATTGTCTTCTATTTTATAAGGGCATACTTTGTGTCTTTTGCATATATTCTGAGGTACTTTATGAATTGCCTCTGGTCTTATATTTGAAGGGGTAAGATCTATACTGTCCACATTTAGTAGTTCTGTTAGTACATTTGTAAGTAATTCTGCTGTTATTAATCCTTGTTCTATTAGGATTTCACCTATTCTTTTTCCTGTTCCTCTTTGTAGTGATAAGGCTTTTTGTAGTTGTTCTTCTGTTATATATCCATATTGAACTAGTTTATCTCCAATTCTTATTTTTTTTGACATTGTATGCACCTCCTATTGTTGATTAACTAAAAAACCCCGAGGGTTGTACTGACACACGAAGTGGACAAGTTACTACCCCCGGGGGTCATACTGAAAATATATTTCGTCTTTTTATGACTATATCCTTTAAATTCTTGTATAAATTGCACCCCTGGGGGTCTTACTGGGACACGAAGTGGACCAGTTTCTATCTAGTTAAACAGTTGCTAGTCTTTATTTACTACTGTGTATACTAACGATGTTGTTGATACGGTTCCATTATCTCCATCAGCAGATGTCGTTCCATCTGTATATGCTAATCCAAAATCATCTCCAAGTTTTTTTACTGCAGTTTGACTAAATGTGCTATCTGAATCCGGCGTTATAGTCAAAATTATATTTTTAGCGTCAGTATCACTACCTCCCTTTACACTTAAAACATAAGTACCACCATACTTTTTAGCAAGTCCTTCTACCTCTCCTTTTAATACAGTGTCAACATCACCCATAGTAAGTGTTCCATCTGCATATTTAGCTATTGCAGCAGATTTTATAGCACTAATATCAGACTCAACACTAGCAACTTTACTTTTTTCTATTTGAGTAAATAATGATGGCACTGCAACAACCGCTAGCACACCTATAATTGCTATTACTACTAATAATTCTACTAACGTAAAACCTTTGTTATTTTTCTTCTTCTTTACATTCTTAAACATTAAACTTCCCCCCATATTTTTATAATTCCTACCAAAACTCCGGATAAAAAAAGCCATCCTTATTTCGAGCCAACTGTAGTCAGTTGCCTAATAAACATAGCCGGTTGCACCACTAACTCCATATATCCCAGGTGCCCACATACAGAATATATATCACAGTTTCTAATTATACTTATACATTTATAATAACATCCAAAAAACTTTAAATCAATATTTTTATACCAT
>NZ_JBOFOR010000285.1:0-3247 GCF_051659545.1 Romboutsia sp.
TTGTACAGTTATTACTTGTTCCATAATTTTCACCCCACTTTCATCATATATTATTTTTATTATACAACATTTGAGACTTAATATAACTAGAAGTTGTTCCACCTCTCTTTATTAAGATAGTTTGAGACCTTGCCTTTCATCCCCACATCCAAAGAAGGGGGCTTTTCGGCAATTTATTGTAAAAAAGCTGTAGCTATATTCATTTCTTTAACTTTTAAGTTAAATCTTTTTTCTCTATTTAAGAATTTAAACTTTAATATATCTACATAAAATAATCCCATTATTACTATTATTATCCCACCTACAAAACTTATTATATCTTTGTTCTCTGTAAATAAGCTACTAAGTAGGTTTACTGAGTTTCCTAATATAAAGAAGGTTACAGATATTCCTAGAGTAAAGAATATTGTGTTTCTAAATAGTGAGCTTTTCACAAAAGTAGATTTTTCTTCTTTTAAACTTTCTACACTACTATTTGATAACATACTCAGGTATATAGGAAGTATTGGTAATATACATGGTGATAAGAAGGATAGTAGCCCTTCTATAAATACTACAATTAAATTTATGTTTTCCATATTCATCTCCTTTGTTTTTTTCATTATACCCTAATATATGGTAGTTTTAACAGTGACTTTGTCACATAAGATTTATAACATAAATATATACTCTACTTTTTTTGTAACTTTTTATATTTTTTTATCATATTATAAGATAGGACAAGTTGAAAGGGGGACTATTTTTGAATACAACTAGAAAACACTGTCAAGAAATAGTTTTTAATAATAAATGTAATAATGCTCCTGTTAATAGACCATGTGTTTGTGAACCAGTTGCTTGTAGACCACCTGTTGCAGCTAATAAAACAGTTTGTTGTAATAAAATAAATAATAATAAAAATATTTGCTGCAATAATATAAATACTTGTAATAACAATTGTAGGAGACGAGGATTTGGTTGGGCTAGCTTATTATTGTTAGCATTCTTCATCTAGCTAAATATATATTTGTGCAACTAATTTTATTAACTATATTATATTAAGCAAATATCCCCTACCTAAATTTTAATTAGGTAGGGGATATTTGTTACTCTTTGGCTATATCAATTTTAAGTTTTTCTTTATCTATAAATCTTTTCACATACATTAATATTACACCTGTTATTGGAACTGATAATAATATACCCATAAATCCTGTGTACTTACCTGCTAAGGTAACCACAAGTATTGTAAATATTGGTGGTACACCTACTTGCTTTCCTACAAAGTATGGTTCAAGTACAGCACTTTCTAACTGTTGCACTACAATCATAACAATTAGCACTAAAATAGCCTTGTCGAATGAGAAGAATAAATTTATGACCACAACCACTATGGTACCTATTATAGGCCCAAAGAATGGAATCATATTAGTTATACCTGCTACTATACCTAGAAGTAGAGCATACTTAGATCCAATTATAGAAAGAATTACTATACATAAAACTCCATATATAGTGGAGTCAATAGCCTTAGCTACTATATAAACTCCTATATTTTTATCTAATACATTTACAATTTCCTTTATGTGTTTATAATATTTTCCTAATAATTTTCTAGATATTATATTTATACTTTCTAAAGCTTGTTCTTTTGATAGCAATAAGTATATTGATATAACTATACCTAGGAATATATTCACTGTATATGACACGATTGTACCCATTAAGTTTATTATAACGTCTCCTATAACACTTACCGTTGTAGTTGAAAGCGGAACTAAAACTTTTGTAATAAATTCATTTATCTGTAACTTAGCATTTGGGTTATCTATATTTATGTTAAATTGTGAAGATAACGAATTTACTAAGCCTTCGATTTGTTCTATACTTTTTGGAATATATGACGTTAATTCATATATACTCGATTTTATATTTGGCACTAAAAATAACCATATCGATATTAAAATAATTACTAATACAATATATATTATAGCTACACTAATACCTCTCTTTACTTTAAACTTTTTTTCTAAAAAATTCATAGGTTGATTAAGTATATACGCAATTATGAATCCTATGAAAAATGGTGTTAATATACCTGTTATTGTTTCTATATTAGTAGTTACAAAGTTTGTTATGTGTGAATAATTTTTTAATACTAATATACCCACAAATACTACAATTATTGGTATTATATACCTTATTGATTTCAAGGCTTCTTTTTTTATGTTTTCTTTGTTATTCATTTGAATCTCCTTTCGTGTACTAAGTACATAAAAAAGACCTTCAGAAATACTAAATTATTTCTGAAGGTCTTGCTAACAAGTCATTACTTGCTAATCAACCGGGATATTCTCCGAAGTGACGATTGATTATCACAAAGTGAAAGCTACTCCCCTTCAAGAGGTTTTATCTTTTTATTATAATCCGTTTTAAATCTTTTTTCAATATGTTTGTCAAAGAACCTACTATATTGCAAGTTAAAAGAAAAGTTAATTCTATTCAGCTCTATATTCATGAACCTCAAAATTACTTTTATCTACTAAAAATAATTTATCTTTATTTACTTCCCCTCTTACATTTTCACCAAATATATAATATTCACTATTTAGTTCATGGTTTTTTTCATATCCTATACAAATTACATTTTTATATTTACTTCCATATTTATCTTCTATTACCTTTCTAGCCTTCATTATTTGGGAAACTTCATCTATTTTAATTGTATAATTATTTTCATCTTTAATTTGATGATAAGCTGCTTCAATTTTTTCTTTTTCTTGTTTTTTTAATTCTTCTTCTCTATTTTTAACTTCTTCTTCTTTTTTTATTTTATCCTGCTCTTTGTCAATATTTTCTTCAAGGTTATTATCACCTTTTAAATTATCTTTTTCTGTTATTTTTTCATTATTATTATCCTTCTTGATTTCTTGTGAAGAAACACCTAGCATCTTATTAAGTACCTTATTAATACTTAAACCAATTGCTACACTCATGCATAAACCTATTATGCATATTAATATTTTTTTCATTTGTCAAACTCCTCCATATTATAGCACTGATATTTTACTATTTTTTTACATTGTAATTTTTATATGTCCATAAGATATTATAACTATGTCAATTTTACTTGACATTCTCGCCCATAGCTAAAGCTAGGGGATTCATTGAGATTAGCAAGTGATTAAATCGAAGTCTATTTCTAGTATCGAAGTATGACCTCACCATAGGGGCTATGTCATTAGCCCTTCCTAAATCAGACCATCTA
>NZ_JBOFOR010000286.1:0-25971 GCF_051659545.1 Romboutsia sp.
CTATTATTTTATCTCCCCATACTGAAGAAGTATCTTGTAATGCCATTAAAGCAGATCCTTGGATTATTGGAGTGTCATCGCCAGGGAATTCGTACATATTTAATAAGTCTCTTACTTCCATTTCAACTAACTCTAATAATTCTTCATCATCTACTACATCACATTTGTTTAAGAATACTACTATGTATGGTACCCCAACCTGTCTAGATAATAATATATGCTCTCTTGTTTGAGGCATTGGTCCATCTGTTGCTGAACAAACTAATATAGCACCATCCATTTGAGCAGCACCTGTTATCATATTCTTAACGTAGTCAGCATGTCCTGGACAGTCAACGTGAGCGTAATGTCTGTTTGGAGTTTCATATTCAACGTGAGCTGTAGAGATAGTGATTCCTCTTTCTCTTTCTTCAGGAGCTTTATCTATGTTAGCGAAGTCTACTGCTTCTCCTAATTGGTATCTGTCGAATAATGTTTTTGTTATTGCAGCAGTTAATGTAGTTTTACCGTGGTCAACATGCCCTATCGTTCCTATATTAACGTGTGGTTTATTTCTTTCAAATTTAGCTTTAGCCATTTTGAAATACCTCCTTGATTATATTTATAAATTAGTACGCTTATAATAAGCTTATGGTAAGTATTTTACTATTAATCATTTCTGTTTTCAAGATGTTTTTCCAATTTTCTCTTTACTCTTTGAAGAGCATTATCTATTGATTTTACATCTCTTTGAAGCCTATCCGCTATATATTGATATGACTTACCATTTAAGTACAACTCTACTACCTCTAATTCCAAATCACTTAGTAATTCATTCATCTTAGATTCTATACGTTTTAGCTCTTCTTTGCTAATTATAAGTTCCTCTGGATCTGTAACTATGCTAGTTGCAATTATATCTAAAAGCGTTCTATCTGATTCTTCATCATATATAGGTTTATTTAAAGATACATACGAATTTAAAGGTATATGTTTTTGTCTTGTAGCCGTTTTTATTGCAGTTATTATTTGTCTTGTTATGCATATTTCAGCAAAACATTTAAAAGAATTAGTTTTATTACCATCAAAATCCCTAACTGCTTTATATAAACCTATCATACCTTCTTGAATTATATCTTCTTTATCTGCTCCTACCAAAAAATACGACTTTGCTTTTGCCTTTACAAAATTTCTATATTTTTTTATGATGTATTCTAATGCTATTTTATCCCCTTTACTAGCTTTTAATACTATATCGTACTCATCTTGTTGAGAGTTATCAACTAACTCTTCCTGTATTTTCTCATTAGCCACCAACATGTAAAATCTCCCCCATAAAACAGTTTCATAGCTATATTATAGTCTAAAAAAATCAGTAGTTTCAATGCTTTCTACGAATGTTCTCAAGTTTCGACAATGTTTCTTTGTCTAACCTATCTTCTAACCAATTTCTCTGAATTTTTTTTTGCATACTACTCTTATTTTCACTCATTTTCGCTTTAGCACTGTCTAAATCTAACTTCAATTCTCTAGAAGATATTCTGGCAGCCCCTTTCCCAAGGA
Organism: Romboutsia sp.; assembly: GCF_051659545.1. Classification (GTDB taxonomy): domain Bacteria; phylum Bacillota; class Clostridia; order Peptostreptococcales; family Peptostreptococcaceae; genus JBOFOR01. The sequence goes on from NZ_JBOFOR010000286.1 coordinate 1,543, forward strand.
CAATTTGCTGTTCTGCATAGTCATTAGTAGCTACTTTTACGTCATCATACCTAGATAAAGTACTTATAAATTTTTCAATATAACTATCTGCTGTTTGATGTTCTTTTGTATAAATTACAGTTATATTATTTCTTTCTTCTATTTTTTCTTTACAATTTTTAACATTATATGCATCAAAAACTATTATAGCTTTTCTTCCTGTAAACTCTGCATACTCCATTATAGTGTCTATTAATTTTTCTCTTGCATTTTCTAAGTCCGTTTTAGCTATTTCCTTTAGCTCATACCATGCATTTATTATATTGTAACCGTCTACAATTAAATAGCTTTTTACATTCGTTCTCATTTGTTACTTTTTACCAGTTCTTTGTTTGAATATTTCGTAAAGAAGAATGCCACCTGCTACAGATGCATTTAATGATGTTACATTCCCTGCCATTGGCATCTTTACCGTAAAGTCACAATTTTCTTTTACTAATCTAGATATTCCAAATCCTTCACTACCGATTACTAATCCTATAGCACCTGTAAGGTTTTGTTCATAGAAATTTTGTCCATCCATATCTGCAGCTGCAATCCATAATCCTTCTTCTTTTAGTTTTTTTATTGTATTTACTATATTGGTTACTTTGCAAACTGGTACATATTCCACTGCGCCAGCTGAAGCTTTTACTACTACTGGAGTTATATGTACTGATCTTCTTTTCGGTATTATTACACCATGAGCACCTACTGCATCTGCTGTTCTTATTATTGACCCTAAGTTATGGGGATCTGTTATTTCATCTAATATTATGAAGAAAGGCTCTTCTCCTTTTTCTTTTACACTTTCTATTAACTCATCTAATTCAAAGTATTTATGTTCACTTACTTGTGCCATTACTCCTTGGTGAGAGTGACTCGTACTTATTTCATCTAATTTGTGCTTATCAACATATTGAACTATTATGTTTTTATCTTTAGCCATTCCTATTATTTTCTTTATAGAACCTTCTTTAGCTGAGTTTGCTACCATTATTTTATCTATTTCTCTGTCGTTCTTTATTGCTTCTATTACAGGATTTCTTCCTTCTATAATTGCCAATTTTTCCACCGCCTACAAATTCTTAAAATTTTCTCTTACCGAAGCAATATTTCCACAAGTCATATTGCCTTCAGGACAAGCTCCTTTTACACAGTTTGGTCCACTGTTTTTAAATAATATTGGAGCTACTTGTTTTAACTGTCTTAACATCTCTGTTGATAGTGCTCTAATTTCCCATTGTGCTCTTTCACAGCATCTATGATGTAAAAAATTGTATAAACTTCTTGTATTCATAGTAAATACCATTTTTGTTTCACAAGCATTTGGGAATACATATCTTGCATCTTCTATTGCTTTCTTTTCAGCATCTCTTTTTGCTTCTTTTTCATTTTTTCCATATTTTATTAAATTATTATAATGTTTTTCAAATAATATCTCTACTAATTTATCATACGCTTCTTGGTCTTTCTCCATTGCATCTATAAATACTTTTTTAGCTTCTTCAATTTCATTGATTTCTTCTGGGATTATGTACTCAAATTGTTCTAATTTAACATACCTTTGACTTTGTTGTGAAAAACTCGCTATACGATGTCTAACTATTTGGTGCGAACAAGCTCTAGATATTCCTTCCACTGCAAATGTAAATGATACATGCTCTAGTGGACTTTCATGTCCTATGTTAATTAGCATATTTAAAAACTTATCTATTTGTTCATCTGTCAAGTTTTCCTCAATTTGTTCTACTCCAACTGGCGAATAACATAATTTCGCTGCCATTGATATAACTTTCTCTGGTTGTGGTGTATGAGCTATTATTTTTACTTTCATCTCTAGTATCCTCCCTTTAAATAACGTATAGATATTATTATACATTAGTTTTTATACAAAAATATACACATATTCTAAATTTTCGATTATGTACTCTATGACTTCATTTGTTATTTAATATTTTGAACTTATATAATTTACTAAAGCTTAAAAAAGTATTGTCATAAGACAATACTTTTTAGATTACATGTTTTTTTCTACAATTTTTATACCTTCGTTTATTATATAATCTAGTCTTTCACTTTCTTTACCTAGGTATAAATATCCTATTAATGCTTCAAATCCCGTTGCATGCTTGTAGTCTATTATATCTGCATTTTTAGGAGATGTATTTGATTTTTGATTTCTTCCTCTTTTATAAATTCTTACTTCTTCTTCTGTTAATTTTTCTTCTATCTCATGCATTATTGTAGCTTGAGCTTTAGCCTTAACGTACTTTATAGCAGTTTTGTGAAGCTCATTAACTTTTTTATTTATATTTTGCCTTATTAAATACTCTCTTACATGTGTTTCATATACAGTATCACCTATATATGCTAACACTAATGGAGACATTGTAATTAATTCTGTTCTATTCATAGTTATGCTCTTTTCCACTTAGTACCTTGTCTAGTATCTTCTAAGATTATTCCTTTGTCTAATAATTGTTGTCTTATATCATCTGATAATTTAAAATCTTTATTCTTCTTAGCTTCAACTCTTTTTTGTATTAAATTTTCTATTTCTTCATCTAACATATCATCTTGCTTTTTGTTTACTATATTTAATACGCTCGTTAATTCATTAAATTCTTCTAAGCATTTCTTCGCGAATTCTAAAGAAGATTTTTCATCTACATTTGAGTTTATAAATTTAGCTAATTCAAATATTACACTTACTGCATCTGCTGTATTTACATCATCTTCCATAGCATCTATAAACTTAGTTCTATATAAATTTAACTCTGATATTAGATTTTTTTCATCTTCAGTTGTACTTGACTCTACTAAATTACTTATTGTAAATTCTAATTTATCTTTAGTATTATAAAGTCTTTCAAGTCCAGCCTTAGCTTGATTTAACATTTCATCACTAAAGTTTACTGGATTTCTGTAATGAGCTGATAACATAAAGAATCTAACTATTTCTAAATCGTATTCTTTAGATATATCTCTTACTGTAAAGAAATTACCTTTTGATTTACTCATTTTTTCATTGTTTATATTTATATATCCATTGTGAACCCAGTAATTAGAGAATGTCTTTCCGCTTCTTGCTTCACTTTGTGCTATTTCATTTTCGTGGTGTGGGAAAGCTAAGTCTTGACCTCCAGCATGTATATCTATAGTTTCACCTAAGTATCTATTAGACATAACTGAACATTCTATATGCCATCCTGGTCTACCTTCTCCCCACGGACTGCTCCACCCTGGTTCTCCTTCTTTTTTTGATTTCCAAAGAACAAAATCCATAGGATGTCTTTTTTGATCATTTACTTCTATTCTTGATCCAGCTTCTAAGTCATCTTGATTTTGTTTAGAAAGCTTTCCATATCCTTCGAATTTCTTAGTATCAAAGTAAACATCTCCATTTACTTCATAAGCATATCCTTTATCTTCTAGGTCTTTTACAAATTTTATTATTTGTTCTATGTTATCTGTAACTTTAGGATGAACATTAGCTCTCTTTATACCTAGTCCATCAGCATCTACAAAGTATTCTTCTATGTATTTGTTTGCAACTTCTTCTGGCTCTATGTTTTCTTCATGACCTCTTTTGATTATTTTGTCATCAACATCTGTAAAGTTCTGAACATAAGTTACATCGTACCCTCTATATTCTAAATACCTTCTTAAAGTGTCAAATATTATAAATGGTCTAGCATTACCTATATGAATGTAGTTATATACAGTTGGACCACATACATACATTTTCACCTTTCCATCTTCTATCGGAACAAATTCTTCTTTCTTCCTAGTTAACGTATTATATAATTTCATACTCATCACCTCACTGCATAGTTATATCTTGCCATAAATATTATACAATATATTATAATTTAAAATATACATAATTGATAGTATTACTATTATACCCCTACATTTGCATTTATAATACAATTTGGTCATTCTTCTAAAAATAAAAGTTTTTTATCTGCACATGCTTCAAAAGTGTCTTGATTAATAATACCTTCTTTTTTTAAATGTTGTAATATATTTAAGTAATCACTACAAAGTTCCTTTAGCTCTTTATTTACATCCTCTATAATATTACTCATATTCCCCCCTAATATTAAAACCGACTTAATATAAATTACTTTGTAAGCACTTTACTATATTATATTTCTTATTAAGAATTCCTTCGATTTCTACCATAAATCTTTTCATCAAATAACTACATAAAAATTCACTTCGCTTAATCATAAAAAAAAGCCCGCCTTTTAATTGGCGGACTTTTTTAACTATAAGATATTATTTTTTACATATAATATTCTTTTTAAACAATTTTCTTTACCTAATACTTCCATAGTTTTTGGTAAATCTGGACCATGCATTTGCCCTGTTAATATTATTCTAGAACCCATGAATAAGTTTTTACCTTTTATTCCGTACTCTTTTTGTACTTCTTTAAACATTGCCTTTACAAAAGCTTCATCTACCACTTCTGCATTCTCTACTTTAACTTGTAACGCATCTATTAGTGTTGGAATATGCTCTAAGCTTAAAAACTCTCTACATTCTTCTGTTTCTAATTCAATGTCATTATTGAAGAATATACTTGCATGCTCTATTATTTCTTTTACATATTGTAATTTTTCTTTAAGAACTGAAACCATTCCTTTTAAGAAATCATACCTAGACACGCTTTCTTCTTCTGTTATAAATCCAGCTTCAATTAAGAACGGTATTGCTAAATCAGTTAAATAAGCATCGTCAGCATCTTTTATATAATGTTGGTTTACCCAATTTAATTTTTCAGTATCAAATACTCCACCACTCTTAGAAACTCTCTCTACAGAGAATGCTTTTTCTAATTCTTCCATAGTGAATATCTCTTGATTGTCTTCTGGCGACCATCCAACTAATGCAACATAGTTGATTAATCCTTCTGGTAAATATCCTTTTTTCTTGAAGTCTTCAACAGCTACATCTCCCTGTCTTTTACTTAACTTTTTCTTTTCTTTGTTAAGTATGTTTGGTAAATGTACAAATGTTGGAGCTTCCCATCCAAATGCTTCATATAAGTAAACATGTTTTGGAGTTGAAGAAACCCACTCTTCTCCTCTTATTACATGAGTTATTTTCATTAAGTAGTCATCAACTACAACTGCAAAATGATATGTTGGGAATCCATCAGTCTTTATTAATACTTGATCGTCTAAATCATTAGTATTGAATTCAGTTTCTCCTCTAACTAAGTCAGTAAACTTTATAACATGGTTTTCTGGTAATCTTAGTCTTATAACATGTGGCTCTCCTGCAGCTATTTTAGCTTCTACTTCTTCCTTCGTAAGATCTCTACAGTGACCATCATATCTTGGAGTTTCTCCTGCTTCTTTTTGCTTTTCTCTAACGATGTCAAGTCTTTCTTTAGTACAGAAACAGTAGTATGCTTGTCCATTATCTAATAACTGTTTTATATACTCTTTGTATATGTCTAATCTTTGAGACTGTATGTATGGACCATATTCACCTTTTTGAGTTATGTTTCCATTTTCATCTAATACAACACCTTCACTGTGGTTAACTCCACCCCACTCCATAGCAGTTAGCATGTTTTCTATTGCACCTTCTACTAATCTTGTTTGGTCTGTATCTTCTACTCTTAATATGTATTCTCCACCCATTTTTTTTGCGAATAAGTAGTTGTATAAAGCTGTTCTTAAACTACCTATGTGGACAAATCCAGTTGGACTTGGAGCAAATCTTACTCTTACATTCATCTTAATTACCTCCTAATTATTTTTACTCAATATATTTATAATATTAAAATACTACATTACTTTGCAAGCTTATTTTTTACTCTGTGGAAAACTTCTATGATTTCTATTAAAAATTATCCACATATTCATGGTTGTTAACAGCTTTTTTGTTAATTACTTTGTATAGTATATATTTATATCCTTCATATTAATATTTATACTTTTATACAATAACATACTTAATAAAATCAGTCTAAATTTATAAACATTCTTATTTCAATTATACTAAAATTTAAAACGCAACAAGTGTCTACTAAAATAGATGTTTTAGTAGACACTTGTTTGTAAACTTATTTTTAATATGCTTTAGCTATATACACCATATGTTTTGCTTCTTTTCCACAACAGAAACATTTATCACCTAAATTTTCTTGTTCAAAAGGCATACATCTTATAGTTGCTCCTGTATCTTCCTTAACCTTTGCCTCACATTCAGCATCTCCACACCACATAGCTTTTACAAAACCTGGTGTTTCTGTTATAGCCCTTTTAAATTCATCCATATTATCAACTTGATAAGTGTGCTTTTCTCTATGCTCTCTAGCTTTTTCTAACATAGTATCATGTATATTTTCTAATAAATCTACTATACCTTCTTCTATATTTTCTAATGACATAGCATTCTTTTCTAATAAATCTCTTCTAAATATTGTTGCTTGATTATTTTCTATATCTTTTGGTCCTATTTCTATTCTTACAGGAACACCCTTCATTTCCCACTCATTAAGCTTCCATCCGGTAGAGTAGTTATCTCTATCATCTACTTCTACTCTTATTCCTTTAGCTTTTAGTGATTCAAATAGTTCATCAACCTTTTCCATTACATTACCCTTCTTAGCTGCAATAGGTATTATAACCACTTGAGTTGGAGCTACTCTCGGAGGCAGTATTAATCCTCTATTATCACCATGAGTCATTATGATACCACCTATAAGTCTAGTAGTTACTCCCCATGATGTATGATATGGATGTGCTAGTTTACTGTTTCTATCTGCAAAAGTAATATCAAAAGCTTTTGTAAAGTGCTGTCCTAAGAAATGACTAGTTCCAGATTGTAGAGCTTTACCATCATGCATTAATGCTTCTATAGTATAAGTTCGCTCTCCTCCAGCAAATTTTTCACTTTCACTTTTTTGTCCTGATATTACTGGCATAGCAAGTAATTCTTCACATAATTCTTGGTATATATTTAACATTTGTATCGTTTCATCTTGAGCTTCCTCAGATGTCTCATGTAACGTATGTCCTTCTTGCCATAAAAATTCACAAGTTCTTAAGAATGGTCTAGTAGATTTTTCCCATCTAACTACTGAGCACCATTGATTATAAAGATATGGAAGATCTCTATATGATTTTAACCATTTTGCATACATATTACATATGATTGTTTCTGAAGTAGGTCTTATACAAAGTCTTTCTTCTAATTTTTTATTTCCTCCATGAGTTACCCATGCAACTTCTGGTGCGAAGCCTTCTATATGTTCTGCTTCCTTTGTTAATAAGCTTTCTGGTATTAGTAATGGGAAGTAACAGTTCTTATGCCCCGTCTCTTTAAATCTTTTATCAAGAAATTGCTGTATATTTTCCCATATTGCATATCCATAAGGCTTTACAACCATAAATCCTTTTACTGGTGCATAATCAACTAAATCAGTTTTTAAAATAACATCTGTATACCACTGTGGAAAATCAACCTCCATTGGTGTTATTTCCTCAACGAATTGCTTTTCATTTTTACTCATAGCTATTCCTCCTCAAATTTAATTAAAATCATTATTCAAATTCCCTTTTTAGCAACGAACATAGCCGTTGGCGATATGAAGTGTTTCGCCGACAGGTCACTCAATCGAAGCTAATTTTTGATTTATAAACTTTATAATTTTGTTAGTAATTCTTAAATTTTTGTACAAAAAAACTCCATCTCTAAATATTTAGAGACGGAGTTTTTCCGCGGTACCACTCTAATTAGCCCTAAGGCTCACCTTAAAAGATATAACGCTCTTACCCGTAAAAACATAATAGTTTTTAAGCTAAAAGATTGGTTCAAAGGCTTCCACTTAGAAACTCTCACCTATGTTTCCTCTCTGTAAAGTTTCCACCCTTTACTATTTCTTCATCATAGCCTATTCTATATTATCCTAACTTTACGTTGTTTTTCACAAATTCAGCTTCTATTCTAGCTTTAATTTCTTCTAAGCCTATTAATTCTTTCTCTGCTTCATTTCTTAACTTGAATTCTACTTTACCTTCAGTAATATCTTTCCCTACAGTAATTCTCATTGGTATACCTATTAATTCATTATCCTTAAACTTAACTCCAACTCTTTCATCTCTATCATCTAATAATACTTCTACACCCATCTCTTGTAGTTCTCTATATATATTCTCAGCAGCTTTAGTATGTTCTTCTTTTTTAATATTAACTGGTACTATTACTACTTGGTATGGTGCAACTGCTAAAGGCCATACTATACCATTTTCATCATGGTGTTGCTCTATTATAGCTGCAGCTGTTCTTTCTACACCTATACCATAACATCCCATTACCACTGGCTTAGACTTACCATCGTTATCTATAAATGTACATCCCATAGCTTCTGAGTACTTAGTTCCTAGCTTGAATATATGACCAACTTCTACTCCTCTAGCTATTTCTAAATCTCCTCCACACTTAGTACACTTATCTCCTACAACAACATTTCTGAAGTCTCCTACTACACCATCAAAGTCTCTTCCAAAGTTTACATTTTGTATATGGTAATCAGTTTTATTTCCACCTACTCCTACATTACTTTGTTCTGCTACTTCTCTATCTATGAATATATAATCTGCTTTTATTCCTATTGGTCCAGCAAATCCTACCTCTGCATTAGTTAATTCTCTTACAACTTCTTCTCTTGCAAGTTCGAACTCTATAGCTCCTCCTATTGCATTGGCAACCTTAGTTTCGTTAACTTCTCTGTCTCCTCTTACTAAAACTACTACTGTCTTTCCATCTGCTTCATATATTAATGTCTTAGCAAATCTTTCAGCACTACATCCAAAGAACTCTTCTAATTCTCCTATAGTGTGAACCCCTGGAGTATGAACTGGGTTTAATTCTCCCATTTCTTCTTTTGGTAATGTAGTATCAACTGACTCGGCTTTTTCCATATTAGCTGCATAGTCACATCCACTACAGAATACTATTTCATCTTCTCCAACTTCTGACTTAACCATGAATTCAGCTGATACAGAACCACCTATAGCTCCTGAATCTGCTTGCACTGGGCTGTTCTCTAATTGGCATCTTGCAAATATATTCGTATATGCTTCAAACATATCTTGGTATGACTTATCTAATCCTTCTTGATCTATATCGAAGCTATAACCATCTTTCATTGTGAAAGTTTTAGTTCTCATAACTCCAAATCTTGGTCTTCTTTCATCTCTATACTTAACTTGTATTTGATATAAGTTTAGTGGAAGTTGCTTATAAGAAGTAACCTCTTGTCTTATTATATCTGTAAATACTTCTTCATGAGTTGGTCCAAGACAGTAATCTCTTTCGCCTCTGTCTTTTAATCTGAACATTTCAGCTCCCATTACATCCCATCTACCAGACTCTTTCCAAAGTTCTGCTGGTATTATACCTGAACAAAGTATTTCTTGGCATCCTTTTTTCTCTAGTTCTTCTCTTATTATTTGTTGAACCTTATTGAATACTCTAAGCCCCATAGGTAATTGATTGTATACCCCTGAAGCCATTTTCTTTATCATCCCTGCTCTAAGCATTAATTGATGGCTTGTTATCTCAGCATCTGCTGGTATTTCTCTTAATGTTGGCATAAACATTTTTGACATTTTCATAGTACTTCTTCTCCTATTCTTTTCTTTTGATTAATTATTTGAATTAAAAAAACCTTCCATCTCTATACAATGTATAGAGACGAAAGGTTATATTTCCGCGGTACCACTCTAGTTAGCCCTAAGGCTCTCTTTAGGGGATGTAACGGTCCCTACCGTAAAGACTTGTTACCGTCTTTAAGCTAGAAGATTGGTTCAAAGATTTCCTCATGGAAACTCTCAGCAATGTTTCCTCTCTGTGAAGATTTCACCTTTTACTACTTCTTCATAATAGCTATTTTATCTTTTCTTTAGTATATGTATTTATGTTAATTAAGTTACATTTTTTTATATTTCTAACTTATTAATAATGATATATTATTTAATCTTGGTTGTCAACTTTAACTAATAAACATATACTTTGTGCTGCTATACCTTCTTTTGCACCTGTAAATCCTAAACCTTCTTCTGTAGTTGCTTTTACATTTATGTTTTCTAAATTTGTGTTTAGTGTTTTAGCTATATTATTTCTCATAGCGTCAATGTAAGGCGCCATCTTCGGACTTTGTGCTATAATTGTACAATCTATATTACCTATAGCGTATCCCTTATCCTTTATTAAATTATATACGAATTCTAATAATTTTATACTATCTGCACCTTTAAATTTTTCATCATTGTCCGGGAAATGTTTCCCTATATCTCCTAATGCCAAGGCTCCTAAAATAGAATCCATAACTGCATGTACTAACACATCTGCATCTGAATGTCCTAATAATCCTTTTTCATGTGGAACATCTACTCCACCTATTATTAATTTTCTTCCTTCAACCAGTTTATGTACATCATATCCTAATCCAACTCTCATAATTGCCTCCATGTTAATCTTCAGTTTTTAGTATTTGTACTCCTATGTTTACATCTTCTGGAGTTGTTATCTTTATGTTATTATATGACCCTTCTAACATTTTCACTTTATATCCAATTCTTTCTACTAACATTGCATCATCGGTTCCATAAAAACCATCATTAAAGGCATTTTCATAAGCTTTTATCAACATATTATATTCAAAAGTTTGTGGAGTTTGAACTGCCCACAATTTACTTCTTTCTGGAGTATCTATAATTTCATTTTCTCCATTTATAACTTTTATCGTGTCTTTTACTGGAACGCCCACAACAATTGCTTTATGCTTTTTAGCTTCTTCTATGCTTTTATCTATTATTTTTTTTGTTACAAAAGGTCTTGCACCATCATGTATTAATACAATATCGCAATCACTACCTAGTAATTTCAATCCATTATAAACAGAATCTTGCCTTTCATTGCCTCCAAAAGCTATTTTTACATTGTTAAACCCATACTTATTTAGTATTTCATTTTTAAAAAAATTTATTTCGTCTTCTTTTAGTACAACAACTATCTCTTGTATATTTTTATGTTTATAAAATTTTTCAATAGTATAAGCTATAATTTCTTTATTATTAAGTTTTATGAATTGTTTATTTATATTCATCTTCATTCGGCTTCCACTACCTGCCGCTACTATAACTACTCCGTTCATTCTTCCTCCTACTTATATTTATAATAATTAATACATAAAAAGTCTTCGTAAACGAAGACTTTTATATATTAATTAATTTTTAGGTTTACCAAATATCATTCTACCTGCTGGAGTTTGTAATACAGATGTAACCAATACCCTTATAGTTTCACCCATGTGTTTTTTACCTCCATCTACAACTATCATTGTACCATCATCTAGATATGCAATACCTTGACTTTGTTCTTTTCCTTCTTTTACTACTTGAACAATCATCTCTTCTCCTGGTATTGCTACCGGCTTAATAGCATTTGCAAGTTCATTTATATTTAATACTTCTACACCTTGGAATTGAGCTACCTTATTTAAATTATAGTCATTTGTAACTACCTTACCATTTAAAACTTGTGCTAATTTTAGAAGTTTACTATCCACTTCAGGTATATCATTAAACTTAGTTTCATTTATTTCAACTTCTATCTCTAATTCTTTTTGAATTATATTTAAGATGTCTAAACCTCTTCTACCTCTAACTCTTTTTAAATCATCCGATGAATCTGCTATATGTTGCAACTCATCTAATACAAATTTTGGTATTATAAGTTTTCCTTCGATAAATCCAGTCTTACATATATCTGCAATTCTACCATCGATTATTACACTTGTATCTAATATTTTGGGTGGGATACTCTTAATTTCTTTTTTTGTAGTTTTTTCTTTCATGGAAGTAGATAGCCTACCTAATTTATTTAAGTTAAATAAATCATCCTTACTTTTAAGCGCTATTCTTATAAAAAGATATCCCATGAATCCATATGTAAGGAAAGATAATAATCCTCCTACTATAGGTATTGAATTTATTAATCCACTTACTAAATAAGCTATTACAAAACCTACTATAAGTCCTATTGAACCTAATAATATATCCGTTTGAGGATATTTGGATATTTCCTTATCCATTATTTTTGCAATTTCTTTAAATTTATTTATAGCCCAAGGACCTATTAAATAGAATATAAGTCCTACTACTAGCCCTACTATTGCTCCTACTGCCATTCCTTTTTCATCTATTCCAAATGAAAACTTAGGAAATGCATTTGTTAATGATAAATATGTTGTGAATCCTAGAGTAAATCCTAGTAAACTAACTATTATTCTTATTACTTTCTTTAGCAAATTTTCACCCCCTGATTATGTGTTAATATTTTTTATTATAATTCATTATACCCAATATATTCAAGCACTAAGTAGTAAAATTCATTTACATTTCACATATACTAATATATTTAAATAATTTGTATTAGTCCATAATTATATATTTCTATCTAGTAATACTAGTTGTTTCATTTTTATAAGTCCATTCTTTATGTATGTAGCCCTAATTTCACCTATACCTTCTACATCATCTAAATCTTCAATGGATGCTCTTAATATTTCCTGGAAATTATCAAAATAATTTACTAAGTTCTCTATTATAGCAGATGGCAACCTATGTATCTTATTAAGTATTCTATATCCTCTAGGTCTTATTTCCATATCAAGATTTTCTGAAAATCCGCTATATCCTAGTAATTTAGCCATATTAGGCAAATCAATTAATTCATCTGAAGATAAACCTTTAATTTTTTTCTTAAATTCTTCTATATCTACATTTTGTCTCTTGTAATCTTTAAAAATTAATTTTTGATCAATTTTAGTTGTTCCCATTAATTCTTCTAGCTGCATTCTAACTAGAGTTCCTTCTTCTCCTAACTCTATTACATATTTTTCAATGATGTTAGTAATCCTCATAACCATTTCCATTTTTTGAATTACTACAGCTACATCATAGATAGTTACTAAGTCATTAAACTCTAATGCATTTAAGTTAATTATAGCTTGATCTAATACTGCTTTGTACTTTTCTAAAGTTTGTAGAGCCTGATTAGCTTTTGTGAATATTTTTGATATCTCTTCTAAAACATATTTTTTTTCGCCTCTATAAACTGTTATTACATTTCTTCTTTGAGAAATTGCTATTACTATAGCTCCCGTTTGTTTGGCTACTCTCTCTGCTGTCCTATGTCTAGTACCAGTTTCCGACGTTGGTATTGAATGGTCTGGTATAAGTTGAGCATTAGCAAAAAGTATTCTTTTTATGTCTCCACTTAGAACAATTGCTCCATCCATTTTTGCTAATTCATATACATAAGAAGGTGAGTAATCTGCATTTATACAAAATCCACCATCTACTACTTTCATTATTTCCTCATTAGTCGCTAGTACTACAAGTCCTCCTGTTTTTGCTTTTAACACATTGTCTATACCTTTTCTTAATGGAGTACCGGGAGATATCATTTTTAATATTTGTGTTAGATCTTTGTTACTTAAGAAATCCTCCATTTCTATTTATTACCCCCTAGCACTATATTTATAGCTTGTCTTAAATTATCAACTGGCCAAATTTCGATGCCTTTTGTATCCTTTACAACCTCATAATTATTTCTTGGTACAACTAATTTTTTAAAACCAAGTTTTTTACATTCTGCAATTCTTTTTTCTATGAAACTAACAGCTCTAACTTCCCCGGTTAATCCAACTTCTCCGGTTACTGCAATGGTTTCATCTACAGGTATATTTCTAAAGCTAGACGCAACAGCAATTATTATTCCTAAATCTATTGATGGTTCATTTATCTTTATTCCTCCAACGATATTTATATATACGTCTTGATTCTGTATTTGAAGTCCTACTCTCTTTTCTAGTACTGCTAACAACATGGCTACTCTATTATAGTCAACACCTGTTGCTGTTCTTTTAGCTATACCATAACTTGTTGGAGATACTAAAGCTTGCATCTCTAGTAACATAGGTCTCGTACCTTCTACAGTAGAAATTATAACTGAACCTGCTACATCTTTAGGTTTTTCTGATATAAGTATTTTTGATGGGTTCTCAAGTTCCACTAAACCTAAATCCCTCATTTCAAATACCCCAAGTTCATTAGTAGACCCAAATCTATTTTTTACAGCTCTAACTAATCTATAGGTATTATATCTTTCTCCTTCAAAATATAAAACTGTATCAACCATATGCTCCAATAGTTTAGGACCTGCTAGAGATCCTTCTTTTGTTACATGTCCAACTATAAAGGTTGATATACCCATTTTTTTGGAAATTTTCATAAATTTTGAGGTTCCCTCTTTTATTTGGCTAACCGTTCCCGGAGCTGATGCTATTTCTGGGCTATATACAGTTTGAATAGAGTCTAATATTATAAGTTCGGGACTTATACTTTCTAATTGAGATTCTATTATGCTTAAGTTATTTTCTGCGAATATATATAAATTATCGGAGTTTATTCCTAATCTTTTAGCTCTCATTTTTATTTGTGATTCTGATTCTTCTCCAGATATATACAATACTTTTTTTCCTGAATCAGCTACCTTACTAGATACTTGTATTAATAATGTAGATTTTCCTATTCCAGGATCTCCTCCTACAAGTACTAGAGATCCCCTTACAATACCTCCACCAAGAACTCTATCTAGTTCATTTATATTTGTAGAAAATCGTTCTTCTCCCTTTGTTTGTATAGAATTTATACTAACTGGTTTAGAGGATGATTTATCTACAATAAATACTTCTTTTTTAGTGCTTTTTTGATCAATTTCTTCTACAAATGTATTCCATTTAGTACATTCTGGACATCTTCCTAACCATTTTGATGTTTCATAGCCACATTCCTGGCATACATACTTAGTTTTTATTTTTGCCATTTTAAATCACCCTTATTTCTATATGTATATATAATTTTAACATATGTGTAGTATATTATGTAAAGTTAATGTATATTTAAAGCAAATAAGAGGAA
The DNA here is from genome assembly GCF_051659545.1 of Romboutsia sp. Lineage (GTDB taxonomy): Bacteria > Bacillota > Clostridia > Peptostreptococcales > Peptostreptococcaceae > JBOFOR01. The sequence goes on from NZ_JBOFOR010000286.1 coordinate 16,581, forward strand.
GATTTTTATTTCTTCCCCCCTTTTATCTATTATACTGACTTACATTTAAACACTATTTTATTATTTTCAATTTCTGTTATAACTGTGTTTCCTTTTTTTACATATCCCTTTAATATAGCTTCTGATAATTGATCTTCCAATTCTTTTTGGATAGCTCTTTTTAATGGTCTTGCTCCATATTCTAAATCAAATCCTGATTTAGATATTAGTTTTATGGCTTCTTCACTCATTTCTAGGTTTATATCCATTGCTTTTACTCTTTGTATAACTTCACGAGTCATTAGTCTTACAATTTGACCTATATGAGCTTCTGTTAATGAGTGAAACACTATTATATCGTCAATTCTATTTAAAAATTCTGGTCTAAATTTTTGTTTTAATTCGCCCATAATATTTTCTTTCATTTTTTCGTACTTATTTTTTTCTTGTTCCACTTGATTTTTGTTAACACTAAATCCTAATATTTTTTCCTTACCTATAGTTGTAGCACCAACATTAGAAGTCATTATTATTATAGTATTTTTGAAGTCTATTGTTCTACCTTTAGAGTCCGTTAATCTTCCATCATCCAATATTTGTAACAATATATTGAATACATCTGAATGTGCTTTTTCGATTTCATCAAATAATACTACTGAATATGGATTCCTTCTTACCTTTTCAGTTAATTGACCACCTTCATTGTATCCTACATATCCTGGCGGAGAACCTATCATTCTAGAAACAGCATGTTTTTCCATATACTCTGACATATCTATTCTAATTATTTGGTTTTCATCTCCAAATTGAACTTCTGCTAAAGCTTTAGATAATTCTGTTTTTCCTACTCCTGTTGGCCCTAGAAATAAAAATGATCCTATTGGTCTGTTTGGATCTTTTAGTCCTGCTCTAGATCTTCTTATTGCCCTAGCAATAGATTTTACAGCTTGATCTTGACCTATCACTCTATCATGTAGTATTTCCTCTAACTTCAATAATCTATCAGCTTCTTCTTCAACTATTTTATTTACAGGAACTCCCGTCCAAAGTTCTACAACTTCTGCTATAGCCTCTTTATCAACTTCTTGTGTATAATTAGTAGATTTATTCCACTCCATTTTTACTTCTTCTAATTGTTTCTTCAATTCTAACTTATCGCCTTTTACCTTATTTGACTTTTCAAAATCTTTATAAATACCTACTTCTTGTTTTTCTTTTTCAGTTTGCTGAACTTCTCCTTCTAGCATTTTCATTTCTGAAGACGGTATTACTTTTTTAAGTTTAACCCTAGAAGCTGCCTCATCAATTAAGTCTATCGCTTTATCTGGTAAATATCTATCTGTAATATATCTAACTGATAGTTCAACTGCTGCTTTTATAGCTTGATCCGTTATTTTTACTTTATGATGTAATTCATACCTTTCTCTTAATCCCTCTAGTATTTTTATTGTATCTTCCTTAGTTGGCTCTGTTATCATAACTGGTTGGAATCTTCTTTCTAAAGCTGGATCTTTTTCTACATGTTTTCTATATTCATCTATAGTTGTTGCTCCTATAATTTGTATATCACCTCTAGATAAAACTGGCTTTAATATATTAGAAGCATCTATAGTACTCTCTCCCGTTGATCCCGCTCCTATTATAGTATGCAGTTCATCTATAAATAAAATTATTTTTCCATTTTTCATTACTTCATCTATTACTTGCTTTATTCTTTCTTCAAATTCACCTCTATATTTTGCACCAGCTAACATTGCTCCCATATCTAAAGTATAAATAGTTTTATTGGCTAGACTTTCTGGTATATTACCTTCTGATATATTTAATGCTAATCCTTCTGCTACAGATGTTTTACCTACGCCCGGATCTCCTATTAATACTGGATTGTTTTTAGTTCTTCTACTTAATATCTGTATTACCCTTTCGATTTCTTTCTCTCTACCTATTACAGGATCTATTTTATTTTGCTTAGCATATTGAGTTAAATTTCTTCCATATTTATCTAAAACTTTTGACCCTTGTTCTTTAGACTGTGTTTGAGATTGCGATTTGCTTTTGTTATCAACTTCATTTTCCTGTGATACTGTGTAATCTTCTAAGCCTATCATGTCTATTATTAATTGAACTATAGTTTTTTCGTCTATTCCAGCATAATTTAATATCTTAATTCCTATGCCTTCTCCCTCTTGAACAATTGCAAGTAATATATGCTCTGTTCCTATATAATTCGTTCTTAATTTATTTGCAAACATTCCAGATAATTCTAATATTTGTTTACTTCTTGGGCTTAGTACTATATCTAATGAAGGAGTATCTAATTTGCCTTCTATCTCAATTATTCTATCTTCTATATATTTTTCTGTTACTCCTAGCTTTTCTAGAACTTTTCCTGCTATGCCTTCTTTTTCTCTAGCTAGGCCTAGTAATATATGCTCACTACCTACAACTTTATGACCAAAACTTTGAGCTGCTTCTAAGCTAAAATCTATGGCTTTTTTTGCTTTTGGGGTAAACCTATTAAAATACATACTTCAACCTCCTTCTTTATCTCCTATCTATACTTTTATATATACAAAAGCATAGATCTATTTTTCATTGGATTTTAATACGACTATTTCCTTTTTCATTGGAACTAATACAATATTTTCAATTTCTTTATTTTTTATATTCACTTTAAAATTTTTATATTCTATACTATTACTACTCATTACCAAATAACCCTCCTATTTATATTCTTTAGCATATTTACTCTTACCTTTTCTTTTTGTATGTATCTTCTGATTCACTTATTTTCAATTTAACTTTCTTTGACTATTATTAATATCATTTATATGCTTTTTTTACTTTAATGTTTCCATCCTATAAATTTGTTTTTTATAAAATTTATTCAACTATATTTACATTAACTTAATAAGGCTCCAGATTTATTATCTGGAGCCTAAGTTAGCTACTTGCTATTTGCTTCACTTATTATTCTTTGTGCTATTTGTTGAGGAACCTCTTCATATCTTTCTAGTTCCATCTCAAAATATCCTCTCCCTTGTGTCATAGATCTTAAATCTATAGCATATTTAAATGTTTCAGCTTGAGGAGCTTGTGCATAAATTACTTGTTTTCCTTTATCATCCGGTTCCATTCCAAGTATTTTACCTCTTCTCTTATTTATATCTCCCATTACATCCCCCATATATTCTTCTGGGATTATTATTTTAAGCTTCATTATCGGCTCTAATAAGATAGGATGAGCTTCTTCTATACCTTTCTTAAAGGCTGCACTAGCTGCCATTTTAAAGGCCATTTCAGAAGAGTCTACATCATGATATGAACCATCATAAAGAGTAGCTTTTATATTTGTAACAGGGAATCCAGCTAATACACCTTTAAGCATAGAGTCTTTTAATCCTTTTTCTACTGCTGGTATATATTGTTTAGGAACTGAACCTCCAAATATCGCTTCTGCAAATTCAAAATCATTTTTACTTCTCTCAAATTTTATTTTTACATCTCCATATTGACCATGTCCACCAGATTGCTTTTTATGTTTTCCTTGTACATCTGATGAACCTCTAATTGTTTCTCTATAAGCTACTTTAAGGTCATCTAATTCAACATCTACTCCAAATTTATCTTTTATTTTATTTTTTATTGTATTTATATGTAATTCTCCTTGCCCTCCTATAAGAGCTTGCTTTGTTTCTGAATTTCTATACCAATTTATAGTTGGATCTTCTTCTGCAATTTTGTTTAATGCTGCACCAACTTTTTCTTCATCACCTTTATTTTTGGGAGTTATTGCAAAGTATATTTGTGGTTTAGGGAAACTTAATTCATTGATTGTATTGTCAACTTTTTTGAAAGATAAAGTATCTCCTGTTTGGAAGGAGTTTACCTTTGTAACTATTGCAATATCACCACATTTAACTTTATTCATTTCTATTAATTCATTGTTTTTCATTGTATATAAATTAGATATTTTTTCTTTTAGATCTTTATTTATATTAAATATATCTGTATCTTTACTAACTTCTCCCTGTGTAACTTTTAAATATGACATTTTCCCTATAAATGGGTCCACTATTGTTTTAAATATCATACCTTTAAAATCACTTGCTTCATCACTATATTTAGGTTCAAGATACTTAGAAACAGTTTCTAATATTTCTATAGTACCTACATTGTTTACCGTGGAACCACATATTACAGGTATAATATCTCCTCTTTGAATTCCAGATATTAATCCTTTTTGAATATCCTCAGGACTTAATTCTTCTCCACTAAAATACTTATCTAGAATCTCATCATCAGTTTCTGCTATAAGTTCCATTAGTGCTTCTTTTACACTCATAGCTTCATCTTTAAACTCTCCATCTAGTCCATCCATATTTTCAAAAATATTATGTAGTTTTACAAACTGCTTATCTTTATATATAGGTATTATCATTGGAACAACTTTATTTCCATATTTTTCCCTTAACATACCTAATGTATCTTTGTATCTTGCTTTTTCATTATCTATTTTGTTTATAAACATTATTTTAGGAACACTTTCTGTAAGCTCTAAAGATTTTTCTGTTCCTACTTGAATATCAGTTGTAGCATCAACCACTATAATTGCTGCATCACTGGCACTAAGTGAGGATATAACTTCTCCACTAAAATCAAAATATCCAGGAGTATCTAGTAAGTTATATTTGTAATCATTGTACTCAACTGGTATTAGTCCCATGCTATAAGTCATATTTACTTTATCAGTTGGTCTAGGTATTTTGTTAGTAAGGCTTGAAGTGTATGCTATTGCCTCAATTAGATTTGTTTTTCCACATCCACTGTGTCCTAATACTGCTATGTTTCTTAACCTACTGTTATCATAGATTTTCATATGAGCACCTACCTTTTTAAAATTTGTACAAAATTCAATATTACATTCAAATCTACGTTATTACATATTAGTAACGTTTCTATTTTCTGTAATTGCAGGTGGTGAAGTAGTTTTAATGATTTAAACATTCCCGCGATACGCTTTAGATTGTAGCCTTAATTTATCCTATATATATAAAATATGTAATACTTGTTAGTTATATACTAACTATATAATCTAAGTATTTTTTGTATATTGTTGGATAAATTTTTGTTTAGTTATAGTATTATCTTTTGCTACAATTTTACTCAGAATAATTGATTATTATGAATAAAACTTATCGGGAATATACATATTATTTCCTAAGAAATAATTATATTTTTGTTTTATATATAATTCTATATATGTAGTGCTTATCCTTTTTTTTAATAAAAAATTCGCTTCGCTCATATCGCCAACGGCTCTGCGCGTTGCTAAAAATCTTTTTTACTTTCACTAAGTATGTTGATATTGCTTAAATGCAGTAACTTATCCACAGTTTTTTAGGCAATATAATTTCCTTAAGCGCAAAGAATACTCTAGAATATGTATAATATATTCTAGAGTATTTTAAGGTTTATTCTTGTACTGTTACTAATAATTGTTGTTCATCTAATTCCATTTCTGTTTCAACTTCTATGTGTGAAGCTTTCATTGTCATCAATAATTGCTTATCCCCTACAATGTCATCTTGATTTACTTTTATTTCTTTTATTGCTCCATCAATTTTTGCCACTATTATAGTCTCCATTTTCATAGCTTCTATTACTATAAGTGGTTGATTTTGTTTTACTTCATCATCTTGTTTAACTAAAATTTTAACTACTTTACCAGGTATGCTCGCTCCTATTTGTAAAGGATCATTCATATCTGCTTTTACTATATCTTTTATATTACCAGAGAAATTTCTATCTTTTATTTCAACTTCCCTTATCATACCATTTAATTCAAATGTAACTGTTCTATGACCATTTTCTTTTGGCTCACCTATATCAACTAGCTTAATTGTTAATATCTTACCTTCTTCAATTTCAACTTCGCATTCTTCTCCTTTGTTTAATCCGTAGAAGTAAACATGACTTTCCAGTTTTGATATATCATTATATAGTTGTAAATGATTTACATAATCTTCATATACATTTGGGTATAAAGCATAACTTAATATATTTCTTATATTTGCATCTAAATTGAATTTCTCATCTAGATATTGCTTTATATTGTTAAAATCTTCTTTTGGTATCAATAATCCTGGTCTTACATCTATAGGCGTTTCTCCTTTTAATACTATTTTTTGAATATCTTTAGGTATTCCACCTTCTGGTTGACCAATCATTCCTCTACAATAATCAAGTACAGAATCTGGGAAAGATAATTTTTCACCTTCTTCTATTATATTATTCTTAGTAAGATTGTTTTTTGTCATGAATATAGCTAAGTCTCCAACTACTTTTGAAGATGGTGTTACTTTTATAATATCACCTAATATATAATTTGCTTCTTTATACATTTCCTTAACTTGATCAAATTTGTTAACTAATCCTAAACTATCTGCTTGAGGTTTTAAGTTTGTATATTGTCCGCCTGGAATTTCATATTTATAGATTTCTGCACATGGATTATTTAAGTCACTTTCAAACTTAGAGTATACTTTTCTTAAGTCTTTATAGTAGTTTCCAACTTCCCCATACCCATATAGGTCAACATTTGTATCTCGCTCCGTATTCTTTAATGCTTCTACTATAGCATTTATTGATGGCTGACTTGTAAGACCTGCCATGGTTTCTAATGCACCATCAACAATATCTACTCCTGCTTGTGATGCCATTAAACATGTCGCTATTCCATTTCCACTTGTATCATGTGTGTGTAAGTGAATTGGAGCCTTTACATTGTCCTTTAATCCTTTTATAAGTTCATACGCTGCGTACGGCTTAAGTAGTCCTGCCATATCCTTTATACATATAATATCAGCTCCTAAATTTTCTAATTCTTGAGCCATTCTTATATAATATTCTAAGTTATATTTAGTCTTTGTTTTATCAAGCACGTCCCCAGTATAGCAAATTGTTGATTCTACAATTTTTCCAGTATCTAATGCTGCTGATATTGATGGTTTCATATTTTCTACCCAGTTTAAAGAATCAAATATTCTAAATACATCTATTCCTTGTTTTGCAGATTCTTTAATAAGCTCTTCTACTACATTGTCTGGATAGTTTTTATATCCTACTCCATTAGATGCTCTAAATAACATTTGGAACATTATATTTGGTATTTGTTCTCTTAACTTTTGTAATCTAATCCACGGTGACTCTTTTAAGAATCTATACGCAACATCATAAGTAGCTCCTCCCCACATTTCCAATGAAAATAAATCTTTCATGTATTGGTTTGTTGGTTCAGCTACTTTTAATAAGTCATATGTTCTAAGTCTTGTCGCTAATAATGATTGATGTGCATCTCTCATAGTCGTGTCTGTTAATAGTAATTTTTTTTCATTTTTTATTGATTCTATATAGTCTTTTTTACCTAATTTATTAAATAAATCTCTACTTCCTTCAGTTGTGATTATATCTTTATTTAATTTTGGAGTATATAACTTATCAAAAGAAGGTTTTTCTTCACATTTATTTTCATTTACAGCTACATTACCTATAAACTGAAGTAGCTTAGTTCCTCTGTCCTTGCTTTCTCTGATGTCAAATAAGTTTGGATTTTCATCTATAAATCTAGTACTACATTTACCTTCTTTAAATATTTGATTATTTAATACATTTACCAAGAATCCTATATTAGTTTTTACTCCTCTTACTCTAAATTCTTTAATCGATCTAATTGTTTTATTTATTGCTCCTGTAAATGTTCTATCCCAAGATATAGTCTTTACTAGTAAGCTATCGTAATAAGGGCTTATATTTGCTCCTGTGAATCCATTTCCTCCGTCTAGCCTTATACCAAATCCTGACCCTGTTCTATACACTTGAATTTTACCTGTATCTGGCATAAATTTGTTTTTAGGATCTTCTGTAGTTATCCTACACTGAATTGAATATCCTCTTATTTCTATATCATCTTGTGATTTTATATTAATCTCTTCATCCTCTAATCTATGTCCTTGAGCAATTAGTATTTGACTTTGTACTATATCAATTCCTGTAACCATCTCAGTAATAGTGTGCTCAACTTGAATTCTTGGATTCATTTCTATAAAGTAATGCTCACCATTATCATCCACTAAAAATTCTAAAGTTCCTGCATTAACATATCCCACATATTTTGCTATTTTTATCGCATCTGCGCATATTCTTTCTCTTACTTTGTTATCTAATGAAAATGCTGGAGCATATTCTATTATTTTTTGATGTCTTCTTTGAACAGAGCAATCTCTTTCATGTAAGTGAACTATATTTCCATATTTATCCCCTAGTACTTGAACTTCTATATGTTTAGGATTTGCTATGTATTTTTCTATAAATATAATTGCTTCTCCAAATGCTTTTTTCGATTCACTACATGCAGTTTCATATTCTATTTCTAAATCCGCTTCATCATGTACTACCCTCATTCCTCTTCCGCCACCACCATTAGATGCCTTTAGCATTATTGGGTAACCTGTCTTTTCAGCAATAGCTTTAGCCGCCTTATAATCTTTCATCGGTTTGTCTATACCAGGTATAGTAGGTACATCTACTTCCTTAGCTATTTTTTTAGAGTTTATTTTATCCCCCATCATATTCATTATATCTGCTGATGGTCCTATAAAAACTATTCCATTTTCTTCACATTTACGAACAAATTCTGGATTTTCAGATAAAAATCCATATCCAGGATGAATAGCATCTATATTTTTTCTTTTTGCTAAATCGATTATACTATCCATATCTAAGTATGCATCTATTGGACCTTTATCCTCCCCTACTAGATAAGATTCATCAGCTTTTGTTCTATATAATGCATATTTATCTTCTTTACTATATATCCCTACACTCTTTATTCCTAATTCAGAACAAGCTCTGAATATTCTTATTGCAATTTCCCCTCTATTGGCAACTAGCACCTTGTTAAATTTTTTAAGCATAATATGCCTTTTCCCCCTTTATTTTTTATAATATTAAGATTATAAACTAATTTACTTTAATTTTAAATAAGTTTATATAAGTTTCTTAATAAATAAGATAAATACTACAAAGTAAATAACTTTAGTAATATATATTTAAATTTAACTTAATTTAAGTTAGGTGTTTTTTTACATATTTAACAATTTATTCCCTTATATTTTATTTATATTAATATATAATTACACTACTTTAAAATAGTGTAATTATATATTAATTAAAATAAAAAATGCCTAGAAATTAATTTCTAAACATTTTTCATTAATATAATTTATTTTTATGCACAAAAAAAGATTACGTGGCTACGTCTTACTCTCCCAGGAGGTTGCCCTCCAAGTACCATCAGCGCTAAAGAGCTTAACTTCTGTGTTCGGAATGGGAACAGGTGTATCCTCTTTGC
>NZ_JBOFOR010000287.1:0-1525 GCF_051659545.1 Romboutsia sp.
GAAGAGTTTAGGTGGTGAGTTACCTATGGTAGATTGGAACAGTATGTCTGTTTCTTCTAAGCACAAAGAGAAGAGCGAAAAGATAATGACTGTAACAACTTATGATACAGCTATTGAATTATATAATGATGCCATAAAAAATGGGGGGTTTTTTAGTTCTGTAGGTGATGATTTAATGTCAACTTTTATACCTTTTGCAAACCTTGAAGAAACTAGAAAACTTAGTAAGATAAATGATAAATTAAAAGAAAACATTCCTCTTACTTTATTAGAAAAAGAATTTATCATAGCAAATAAAGAATTGCAAAAAGCAAAAAATTCTGGTATAAATGCAAATAGTACTTATGAATTAGGCACAAGTGTAAGAGGTTCTGCTGGTTTTATGGTAGATTTAGCTTTAACTAATAAAGCATTTCCTTTTGTAGGAATGTCTGGAGTAAATAAGCTAGCAACTGCAACTTCAAAAATACCTTGGTTTACTAAAGGTATTAATGCTGTAGGGAAAGAAGCTGCTTTGTCTGTATTATCTCCTTCTAATATAAATAAATCCTTAGAAAAACAAACAAGTTCATTACAAGTTATAACTGATGATAAAGGAAATGAAATTCCTTTAACTACAGCTTCACAAAAATATGCTCAAGTTAATTTATTAAGTAATAGCTTAAAGATATTAACTTCTGAGATTAATATTCTTAATAAAAAAGAAAGTTTAACAGATAAAGAAAAAGAAAAATTATCTTCTTTATATAGAAAAAGAGATATTGCAATTGATTCTGTAAACAGTTTAGTAGATGCTAATGGACAAATATTAAGACCTGAATATGGTGCTGTAGAATCTACTTTATATGCTATTACAGATACAGCTAAAGAAAGATTTTCAGAGAAGTTTGTTGGAGGTGCTGTAGATAATTTTATACCAGTATTAGGTAAAGCTATTTCAAAATATACTCCACAATTTATTAAAAAACCAGTTTCTGTAATGACAAAACCTTTTACTGCTGTTTCAGAAATAGTAGGAAAAGGGAGAAAAGCCTTAGATAAAGCTGTTTTTGGAGATGATATTGGTTTATTATCTAAAAATTTAATAGGTGGTTTTGGTTCTGCAAAAATATTACACAGTCTTCCAGCAGAGATGGTAGAAGAAATTTCTGTACAATTAGTACCAAATTGGACAGAAAATTACAAAGCACAATTAGAAGAACTTAGCAACCCTGACTTTTATGTACAAGTATTAGCTCAAACAGCTATTATGGGAGGGGCTTATGGAAGTGTAGGTGGTTTAGCAAATGCAACAGGATTATTGAATAAATCTTACAGGGATAAGATTAAAAACATTGAAAAAGAAAAACAAGGAATAAAAGATGAATATAAAAAAGTAGATTCTGAAATTATAGATGAACAACAAGCCCAAGATATTGCAATGAATACTAGAGGTACTCTTTTTTCTGTTGCTGACTATAATGGTAGAGTTGCACAACTGCGAGACCCAGAATATAAACCAAATGATGGCACTACTTTTGATAAA
>NZ_JBOFOR010000288.1:0-4956 GCF_051659545.1 Romboutsia sp.
AAAGTAAAAGTTAATACTTTGTATTGCTACAGATGTAGCAACTAAAATTTATCAGGAGCCGTATGCGAGGCCCGCACGTACGGTTCTGTGAGAGGTCTGAACTCGGGATTAATTACCCCGAGTTTTTCCTACTCGATTAATGAAATTTTTTAAAATAAAAAGGAGTAATGAAGCAATAGGTAGAATAAAATAAGAAGAAATAAAAATTACAAAAAACTAACAAAATTAGAAAATTATAATGAAACATATAGAGGATATTCAATATAAGCTAAAAAAAGCTATATACTTCTAAAAAATATCTAAATTTAAATTATAATTGAAAAAAATGGAAAAATATGTTACAATAATGTTACAATTGATAAGGGGTGAATTATGGGGATAAAAAATAATAAAACTAAAATATTATCTAAGATTACGATGATAGCACTGCTTACAGGATGTATATATATAGGACCAATTAACGAAGAAGTGTATGCACTTCCAAATGAAAATATAGTACTAAGAGCAAGTACAGAAAGTGGAAAAGTAGCACCTTGCGATTACTTAAATGTTAGAAGTGGTCCTAGTGCTAATAATGGTATTGTTGGTAAAGTTTATACAGGGGATTCAGTAGAAATTTTACAGAAGGACAATAATGGATGGTTTAAAATATCTAAAGCAGATAGCGTTACTGGATGGGTAAATGGAAAATACATAACAACAGAAAATAAAAATGTAAATTCATCAGAGAGACAACAAGTCGTAGATTTAGCGTATAAACAAATAGGAAAACCTTATTCTTGGGGTTCGTCAGGTCCAAATTCATTTGACTGCTCAGGGCTTACATCATATGTATATAAAAACAGCGTAAATGTAAAATTACCAAGAACATCTAGCGATCAATCTAGATTTGGTAAAACTGTAAGCAAAGGTCAATTAGAGCCAGGAGATTTGCTGTTCTTTGGTTCAGGATCAAATGTAAGTCATGTAGGTGTATATGTTGGTGATTCTAAAATGGTACATTCACCAAGTACAGGTCAGACTGTAAGAGTAGATAATATTAATTCTGGATATTATTCAAATAGACTTATAACAGCTAAGCGTGTATTATAAGTGATATAAAATGTAATATAAAGCAGTAGGGCAACCTACTGCTTTTAATATTTTGTACAGTTATTGGGCATAGGAGGTAAAGGGAATTTAATTGACTAGTATATATTGTTTATGTATACTTTATTAGGTAGAACTTTGCAAAAAAAGTGCGAAAAATAGCTAATACAAGGGGGAAAAAATGAGGAAAATCGTTATGTCATTAATTATGTCATTTCTAATGGTATTTTCAATGTGCAGTCCAATAAGTTATGCTGCTAGTGATAATGAAATGAGAGCAGCATGGATATCAACAGTACACAATATAGACTGGCCTAAAACAAAAAACAATCCAGAAGTACAAAAGAAGGAATATACTGATTTATTAGATACTTTAAAAAGTACAGGAATAAATGCAGTAGTAGTACAAGTAAGACCTGCAGGGGATGCAATTTACAAATCAAGTATAAATCCGTGGTCGGCATATTTAACAGGAACTCAAGGTAAAGACCCAGGATACGATCCATTACCATTCTTAATAGATGAAGCACATAAAAGAGGTATGGAATTCCATGCATGGTTTAATCCATATAGAGTAACTACTACAGGAACAGATTTAAATACATTAGATCAAAACCATCCTGCTAAAAAAAATCCAAGTTGGATATTAGAACATTCTACATCTGCAGGAAATGCTCTAGCTTATAATCCAGGACTTCCTGAAGTAAGAAAGCATGTTGTAGATTCTGTAATGGAAGTAGTAAGAAACTATAATATTGATGGTGTTCAATTTGATGATTACTTCTACAGAGGTAATATGAATGATGATGCGACTTATCAGCAATATGGAAATGGAATGAGCAAGGACGATTGGAGAAGAGAAAATGTAAATACTTTACTAGGTGATGTAAAGTCTGCAATAAAAAGCTCTAAACCAAGTATAGAATTTGGAGTAAGTCCATCAGGTATTTGGAGAAACAAATCAAGTGACCCAACAGGTTCTGATACAAAAGGAAAAGAAAGTTACTCAAGTGACTATGCAGATACTAGAACTTGGATAAAAAGAGGATTAGTTGACTATGTTACACCTCAATTATATTGGCCAATAGGATTTTCGGCAGCAGATTATTCTAAGCTAGTAAGTTGGTGGTCAAATGAGGTAAAAGGAACTAATGTAAACTTGTATATAGGACAAGGTATTTATAAGCAAGGTGAATCAAGTAATAGTGGACAAGATATTGCAGCAGAAATAAAACAACAAATAACTTTGAATAGACAATATTCAGAAATTAAAGGTAGTATATATTTCTCAGCTAGAGATATAGTAAGAAATACTAATCTTCAGAATGATATGAAGGAACTTTATATAAAACCACCTACACCGAGTATAAATATAAAAACTCTTAAAGGTGAGGAGAGATATAACACTGCGGTAGAGATAAGTAAAGAAGGCTGGACAGATGGTTCTGATACAGTAATATTGACAAGTGCTAACTCTGTAGTAGATGGAGTTACAGCTACACCTTTAGCTACTTCAAGTAATGCCCCTATATTACTAGTAGATAAGGATAAAATACCTACAGCTACGAAAAATGAGCTTGTAAGATTAAAGCCTAATAAAGTAATAATAGTAGGTGGAACTAGTGTAGTTCAAGATAAAGTTATAAATGAAGTAAAAAGTATACTATCAAATACTACAACAAAAAGAGTTGGTGGAATAGATAGATATGAGACCTCTCTTTTAATAGCAAAAGAGGTAGCTACTATAAATACTATAAATAAAGTATATGTAGCAGGTGGAACTGGAGAACCTGATGCTCTTTCTATTGCAGCTAAGGCTGGAGAAGAGAAACAACCTATAATCTTATCACCAAAAGATAACTTAACAACTAGTACGTATAATTGGTTAAGTAGCCAAAACTTAAAAGAAGCATATTTTATAGGTGGAAATGCAGTATTATCTGATACTGTAGTAAATAAGATGAATGCTATAACTACAAATAATGTATTAAATAATAGAGTAGCTGGAAGTACTAGACAAGAAACGAATGCTAAAGTAATCGAAAAATTCTACACAAGTAACAGTTACAATTCAGTACTTGTAACTAAAAGTGATCCGTTGGTTGATGCACTAACAGCAGGACCTTTAGCAGCTAAATTAAACTCTCCAATTGTAATAGTTGGAAATAATATAGAAGCAGCTCAAAGCAATGTGTTAAATCCAAAATCAACAGGCTTAGTTTATCAAGTTGGTGGAGGAGTTAATCAAAGTGCATTTAATAATATTGTAGATTTGTTGAAATAAGATTTAGGTGATATTTATGGATACCGCTCGGTGCAACTTACAGATTTACACTTCGATAGGCATCTTATAAATATCAATTAAATACTTATATTCAGTTTTGTAGGTAGGTATAAATAAAGAAGGTATAATTGTGAATATTTACAATTATACCTTCTTTTAGTTTTAATAATTTTAAGTAGAAGATTTTTTGCTTTTTAGAGTGTAGAAGCTGTATAATCCTATAGGAAACTTATATTTAAGGAAGTTAATTTTTAATTTATCTTTAGAACTAACTTTGCTGAAATCAATGTATTTCATATAAGTTACTAAATCTGGTGTTTTACAGATTTCTTTAATTTGTTTTAATTTAGCTGTAGCGTTGTTTTTATTTTCAGGCTTACATACAGATTCACTAGAGCCTAAGGCAGCTCTTATCAAATCAAATGCTATTAACTCGTTAATATCATCCATTGGTAACCCTTGAACTGCTTCTCTAAACTTTTTGTTGAAGCCATGACCAATTTCCCATTGATTAGGTCTGTACTTTAACATAGCTGAACCAGGTGTAAATCTATAATGATAAAAAGGTTCGTCTACAACTGTTAGATTAGTACATTTTTTTAGAGCTGATATAGAAAATAATAAATCTTCTCCTACCTTAATACTTCTATCAAATTGTAAAGTATTGTTTAGAACAAATTCTCTTGAGAATACAAGTCTCCAAACTGAACCCATAATTGAGGTATTACGTAAAGCCTTTTTACCCAACATTTCATAAAGTACTATACTTTGAACCTCTTCATTTAAAAATAAAGACTTGTTCTTAAAAGGAAGATCTTCTTTTTCACTTTTATTTAAGTGAGGGTATTCTCTTACATAACTGCAAAGAGCCATTTGGCTTTGATTAGCTTCCATTTTACTTAATATAGTGTCATACATTGTAGCATCTAGCCAGTCATCTGCATCTACAAAAGTAATATACTTACCTTGAGCTTTATCAATACCTAAGTTCCTTGCAGCGCTAACACCACTATTTTTTTGATAAAAATATTTAAATCTATTATCTTTATCCATAAATTTATCAATAATACCTTTGCTATTGTCACTAGAACCATCATCTACTAGTAATACTTCTAAATCTTTAAAAGTTTGGTTCTTTATAGAAGTTAAACATTCTTCTAAATAAGTTTCAGCATTATATACAGGTATAATGATACTTATCATATTGTCATTCATCATTATTCATCACCACTATTATTTCATTTTTGAATTATCTTCAGGCTTTATATCGTTAAATATAAAGTCATGTAAGATGTCTAAAGTATCAGGATCAAATTGAAGAACCCACCCTGTTTGATTGTTAACTATACCACCAGTACTGTGAACCCCATCATCTATAGGGAATTCCATTTGCTCAATATTTAAATTTCCTAAACCTAAAACTTGACCACCTAAAGCAAGGATTCCAGCAGGTCTCATATTAGTCTTAACATAAGGTAATATTGTGTTTATTAAGTTAGGGTATTTAGTAACAGGTAAACCCTTAACTCCATCAATTAAGCCTTGTATAACATTTCTTTGTCTTCTATCTCTCTCTAAAGCAG
>NZ_JBOFOR010000289.1:0-75728 GCF_051659545.1 Romboutsia sp.
GAAATCGGATGGGAAGAAAAAGAAATAATTAGAGCAAAATCACCTGCATTAGAGAAAGCTGAGGTTTGGGGATGGTTTGATGGTGATAAGTTAATATCTCAAGTTGCAGTCTATCCTATGAGAGTTAGAATATTTAATAGAACATATGATATGGGAGGACTTACAGGTGTTGGTACTTATCCAGAGTATGCGAACCAAGGTTTGATGCACAAACTACTGTATAAAGGTCTGGAAACTATGAGAAACAAAAAACAGTCAATATCTTACCTATATCCATATTCTATTCCATACTACCGTAGAAAAGGATGGGAAATTATATCTGACAAAATTACTTATGAAATTAATGATTATCAATTACCTAAGAATAGACAAGTATCTGGAGAGGTAGAAAGAGTTGATGTGGAAAGTGAAGAAGTAAAAAAAGCTTATGAGCGATTTGCACTTCAAACTCATGGAGCATTATTACGTGATAATTTGGCTTGGAATGAGTATTTACTTTGGGATACTGATGATTTGATGGCTGCAGTATATTACAATGAAGATAATCAGCCTGATGGTTATGTACTTTATGGTATGAAGGATGAAATTTTCCATATTAAAGATATGATTTTTGTCAATGAAGAAGCTCGTGGCGGGTTATGGAATTTTATCAGTGCGCATTTTTCAATGATTACAAAAGTTATAGGAAATACATATACAGATGAGCCCTTAGCATTTCTATTAGAGGATGCAGATATAAAAGAGAGTATTTCTCCTTATTTTATGGCTAGAATTGTTGACTTAGAGGAGTTTATTGCACAGTATCCATTTAAACCAGATACAATAGATAGAGAATGGACATTTACAATGGATGATCCACTACTTTCTTGGAATCAAGGCTCTTTTACATTAATAATTACTAGGGATGGAAAAGGTGAAGTAACTCGTACTTCAAATAGGACTAATGATAGAATTAACATTCAAACAATGACTACTATGTTGTTGGGATACAAGCGTCCAGACTATCTTCACAAAATCGGTCGTCTTTCTTGTAGTCCAGAAACGTTAGATATGTTAGAAGATGCAATAGAGCAACAGACACCATATTTTTCTGATTATTTCTAAAAGAGATTATACAATTAAAAACCAATGAAATATAAAACACATTGATAATTTAGTCAATGTGTTTTTTGTGGTTTAAATATTAATAAAATCTTAATAATTTAGGTACTTTATCTTAAAAAGTAACTTATATACTAATATTTATAAAGTAAACAAATTGTTATTAAATGTATAATAATGTTAAAATTAAAAGCGAGGTGATGAGGGTGATAAAAGGAAATATTTTATTAGTTGATGATGATAAAGATATAGTAGAGTCGATGACTATATAACAAAGCCATTTAATCCATTAGAGCTAGTGGCAAGAGTTAAATCTAACTTAAGAAGATATATAGCACTTGGGAATTTTAAAGAAGAGAGTATTGATAAATTAAGAAATGGTGAGTTAATTCTTGATAATATTAGCAAAGAAGTAACTGTAGATGGTGAAATCGTAAAATTAACTCCTATAGAGTATAAAATACTAGAGCTTTTATTAAAAAATCAAGGGCGTGTATTTTCATCAAGGCAAATTTATGAAAGTATATGGGAAGAACCAGGGTACAACTGCGACAGAACAGTAGCAGTACATATTAGAAGGATAAGAGAAAAAATAGAGATAAATCCAAAAGATCCAAAATATATAAAGGTGGTGTGGGGTGTTGGATATAAAATTGATAAAAAGTAAAAATATAATATCATTAGTGATATGTTTTTGTATAAGTATCATAGCATTTAATTTTAAACAAATAGGATTTCATAATGATTATTTAAAGAATAAAGATTTTTATACTAGTCATCAGTTTGAGAGCGTTTTGTATGAGATAGCTACAAATTCTGTATATACAGTAGTTGGAGATGGTGCAAGTGAAAAAATGCTTAAATATAAAAATGAAACTCAAAATATTATATCTAATCATACACTTGCTCAGATATATACTATAAACAATGATAGTAAAGACGTGTACTCTAATAATATTTTTGATTTTGATAAATACATGAAGAAAATAAAAAACTATTCACTAGTTTATGAAATTAACTTTAAGCAAAATGTAATGTATAGAATAGAGGGAAGTGAAAAGATTAGAGTATCAACAAAGCACTTTGGTAATATAGCGCAAATGAGAAAATAAGATGTAACTACATATATAGCAATACCTTACGCTGGAGACATTGAAAGTATAAAAGATACCAACGATAAGGACCCATTATACATAAAATACCTACAATTTTATAATCTTAGGGAAGAAGCTTATATTTTTATAGGTTCAAAAATAATGGCAGTATTTTGTATATACTTATTAATACAGTGCTACTTTACATAGTATATTATTACAGTGGAAAATTATTAGGATATAAAAATGAAGATGAAGTAAGTAAGGAAGAACTACTAAGCAAAATACCGATATTTAACTCCTTGGGTGAAATGAAAATAAAGAATATTAAGCTAAAAAACATATGGCCAACAATAGCAATAATACTAGCTCAATTCGTTCTATATATTATGGTTTTAGATATGACTAATGAGTGGTATTCAGACTATTTTGTTGTCTTAGTATGGTGTGGGATTATAATCTTACCTATAGCTCTAATAGGGATAATAGGTAGTAAAATAAACAAAATAGAAAAAATAAAAAGTGGAATAAATGAAATAAAAAGTGGAAATTTAGACTACAAAATAGAAATAAAAAAGGACAATCTACTTGATGATATAGTAAATGACATAAATGAAATAGGTGAAGCTATAAACATAGCAGTAGAAGATAGATTAAAAAGTGAAAGAATGAAAAATGAGCTTATAACTAATGTATCTCATGATTTAAAAACACCTCTTACAGCCATGATTAACTATATAAGCTTAATGAAAAAAGAAGATATTCAACCAGAACATGTAAAAGATTATGTACAAGTCTTGGATAAAAGGTCACAAAGATTAAAAGTTTTAATAGAAGACTTATTTGAAGCATCTAAAATAGGAAGTAATAATATAGAAATGAACTTAGAAAAAAATGATATAAATCAGTTACTTAGTCAATCAATAGTAGAAATGGAAGAATTTATAGAAGAGTCTAAATTAGACTTTATAGTAAACGTACCACAAGAAGAAGTATTTATACTAGCGGATGGTCAAAAGACTTTTAGAGTTTTTGAAAATATAATTTCTAATATAATAAAGTATTCCTTAGAAGGTACAAGAGTATATATAGATTTAGAAGAAAAAGATAATAAGGTAGGTATAAACTTTAAAAATATATCTAAATATCAACTTAATTTTGATTCAGAAGAAATAACAGAAAGATTTACTAGAGGAGATTTATCTAGACACACTGAAGGTTCAGGACTAGGGCTTGCTATAGCAAAAGGACTAGTAGAAGCACAGGGTGGAGATTTAAAAGTTGATATAATAGGAGATTTATTTATTGTAAATATATATTTCGATATAGCAAGTTTCCAATAATGAAATAATCTAGTATAAGTTGTTAAAAATATTTAGTAAGTATACAATAGAAATATCAACTGTGAAAGGAAGATGAAATGATATATTTAGAGAGCTTTATATTTCCAAGTGAGGATATAGAATATAGATTTATACTAGATGAAAAAAGAACTTGCTTTGAATCTTTCTACCCATTCAAAGTATTATCTAAAAATAGATTTGAAAGAATAGATTTTGAGCCAATCACAATACTATATGGTGGAAATGGCTGTGGAAAATCAACAGCACTAAATGTAATAGCAGAAAAAATAGGAGTAAATAGAGACTCTATATTTAATAAATCTAATTTTTACTTAGATTATGTAGATTTATGTGAAATACATATAGAAGAAGAAATTCCTGAAGATAGTAGGATAATAACTAGTGATGATGTATTCGACTATATGTTAAATGTTAGAAATATAAATGAAGGCATTGATTTAAAACGAGAAGAATTATTTGGAGACTATTTAGATACAAAATATTCTAGATTTCAAATGAGATCTTTAGAAGATTACGAACAATTAAAAAAAGTAAATTGCGCTAAAAGTACAACTCAATCAAAATATATTCGTCACAATTTAATGGATAATGTAAGAGAATATTCAAATGGAGAAAATGCATTTAGATATTTTTTTGAGAAGATAGGCGAAAATGGATTATATATTTTAGATGAACCTGAGAATAGTCTTTCTCCAAAGCGTCAGATAGAGTTGATTAAATATATTGAAGAAGCTGCACGATTTTTAAACTGTCAGTTTATTATATCAACACATTCACCATTTATGCTGGGGATGAAAGGTGCTAAGATATATGATTTAGATGAAGATCCTGTAAATGTAAAAAGATGGACAGAATTAGAGACTGTACGTACATATTATGAGTTCTTCAAAGATCGAGAAGAAGAATTTAATTAAATTAAATTAAAATTATCAAAGCTTTTAAAACCATATTGAAATAAAACAATATGGTTTTTATTTTTATAATAAAATATAATATACCTATAATAAAATATAGGGAGAATAACCATGCTATATAGAATAACCGCATATATTATGCTGTCAATAAACATGATTTTATACTGTACAGAAAGTAACTTATACCTAGATAAACTTAGTAAACCAATAAGTATAGTAGTATTAAGCATTAGTATATCTATGTATATGTTATATACAATAAAACTAAAAAACACTAAGCTACTACTAGCTAACATATTATATACAACAGTAGTTACATATATATACCCACCTTTACTACCAAATTTAATATTTTTAATAACTGAATATTTAAAAGTTAAAAATTATGGTGGAAGATACTCCTTGTTAATAGTATATATCTTATTAGCAATAAAAATTGAACTATATTACACAAATATGTTTCTTGGAATTATAGCTAGTATATTTATCTATGAAATTATGAATTATGAATCTAGACTTTTAAAATTAGAAAAAGATAACTACAAACTAAGAGAAAAAAATAATACTCTAGAAGAAATCAGAAAAAAAGAAAATAAAACAGCGCACCAAAATATAGAAGCTGTAAAGATAGAAGAAAGAAATCTAATATCACAAAAACTCCATGATAAAATAGGACATACTTTAGCAGGTAGCATTATTCAACTAGAAGCACTAAAGATAGTTATAATCAATGATACTGAGAAAGGAAAAGAAATGCTCGAAAATGTAATAGATAATCTAAGAAATGGAATGGATGATATTAGACAAACTTTAAGAAGAATAAAACCAGAGCAAGAAGAAGTAAACCTAAATAACCTAAAAAGAATAATAGATGACTTTTCTCAAAAATCCAACATAAGTACTAACTTAAAAATAGAAGGTGATCTAAATGAAGTAAATCTAGTATACTGGAGGGCATTAATAGATTGTTGTAGAGAAATATTAACTAATAGTATAAAATACTCAACAGGAGATTTACTAAATCTTGAAATTAGTGTACTAAATAAAATTATTAGATTACATATAAAAGATAATGGGGCTTATAAAGGTAGCTTAAAAAAAGGTATGGGATTAATAGGAATTGAAGAACGAATAATTAACTTAGGTGGGGATGTTTATTTTGACAATGAAAATGGTTTTTCAACATTAATAATACTTAAGAGGTGAGTAAATGATACGTTTGATTATAGTAGATGATGATATCTTAATAAGAGAAGGATTAAAGATAATAATAGGAGCAGACCCTGAAATAGAAGTAATAGCTACCTTAGAAAATGGAAAAGAGTGTATAGACTACTTAGCTAAAAATCAAGTAGATGTAGTACTACTAGATATGAGGATGCCGGTAATGGATGGTGAAGAGGTATTAGAGGAAATAAATAAGAAAAAAGTAGATACTAAAGTACTAATACTTACAACTTTTGATGAAGAAAACTTAATTAGCAGTGCTATAAAGCATAAAACTAATGGATATTTACTAAAAAATAGTAAGCCAGAAAAAATTATAAGTGGTATTAAGTCTGTTAATTTAGGTAATAGTGTTTTTGAAGCTGAAATAATATCTAAACTAGCCATCGAAAGCAAAAAAGATGAAAGTTTAGAGATTTATAATTTGACAGATAGAGAAAAAGAAGTAGTAAGACTTATATCAGAAGGTCATTCTAATAAAGAAATAGCCAGTGAAATATTTTTATCAGAAGGTACAGTTAAAAACCACATAACATCTATATTATCAAAAATGGACTTAAAACATAGAACGCAAATAGCCATAACTTACTTGAATAGCAAAAAAGCACTCAAACCTGACTAAGAGTGCTTTTAGCTTTAAGTTACATTAAAGGTTCTGCTATACTTTTGAAGATGGCATATAAAAATATATTGTATTACAGATATGTTTCATATGGTAATTTTCCTGTCTCCCTACAGTGGTCTTTATATGATTTTGCTCCATAACTATCTATCCAAAACATATCAATCATAGTCATCCCACTTGTTTTTACAAATAGCTCCCATGCATCCCAGACTAACATATCTAGTGGAAATAAAAAATCATCTATTGCTTGTCTATCTTCTGGTAATACCCTATCTTCTATAAAATCACGAACTTCTTTATCTCCTACTATTTCTTTGCACTCACCACTTATTATGTTTTTGCATATAGGAGCCGGATAACCTGTGGATGCCATTGATTTTTCAAAATAATATTTATCAGTGGGTTTATCATAAGTTATAGTTCCTAAATATAAATCTTTATTATATAGTTTATATGACTCCATATTTACTTTCCTCCAAATTTTTCAACTATAAATTGATATCTTATAGATAATAGCTCTTTTATAAAACTTATAAGATTATTATCTAAATACATTGAATATTTATCAACTATTTTCAGAATATCATCAATAGAAGTACCATGTAGTAGTTGTGTGTTTTTCAGTAAATTTATAGATGTTTTGTGTGTTGAACTAAATGTTTTACTTACATCACAGTTTTCAATATTTACATTTAAGTCTAAGTCATAATCATCTATATCATCATCCATAACAGCCTCTAAATATTCACTGTCATAATCAACACCTAAACTTGAACCATGGTCATAGAGTGGAGCGAACCTATAGTTATTAGTTGACGTATCTTGTATAACAGCAAAGTTTTTAAAATGTCTATCAGTATTATTAATTAGATAATCAAATAGAACCATGTTATTTAAGTCATCTTCTAAATGAGGAAAGATTTCTATAAATTTCTTATATGCATCAGGTTTTCTAAGTAACTCGTTTCCTATTATATCTTTTGCATGAATTAATCTATCGTTATTAGATAAAAACCATTCTGTTCTTGAAATTAATATATTTTGCTTAATCCATAAAGGTGATAACATTAATTCTTCTTCTATTAAATAGTATTTAGCACAGGATACACCTAAGTATGATGCTATCTCATAACATATAACTTCTATAACGGGTTCTTTATTGCTAAATCTCTTATTATATAATGTTCCAGGCTTATCTAAGTATTTTACTTTTCCAAACTCATCTTCTACATATCTTTTATATAAAAAGCCACCTGTTGTGCTATTACATTTTAACTTTTTAAACCCTTCATATGATAATTTATCATATACCATAAATTCACCTCTTAAGTTATCTAGTTTAATATATATTATATATTAAAATTTCATTCATATAATTATTTTTGTTTATTATTTTTACTATTTTTTTGATATAAGGTAATTAAAGTTTTACGACTAAAGGCTAAAGATAAAAATGACTTTAGTCATGGTAAATCGATGACCATTTCTACTTAATAAAAATAGCCTAAACCAATATAATAAAACTATAAAGATATATGGGAGGAATAACTATGAAATATGTTGAGATAACTGGATTATATAAAAGTTTTGGAGATACTTTTGCACTAGAAAACTTAAATCTATCTATAGAAAAAGGAGAAATCTTTGGATTATTAGGACCTAACGGAGCAGGTAAAAGTACTACAATAAACATACTTTTATCACTATTAGAAAAAGATAGAGGGAATATAAAAATATGCAACCAAGAACTAAATAAAAATAATGCAAATATAAGAGCAAAGCTAGGAATAGTACCACAGGATTTAGCTGTATTTGAAGATATGACAGCCTTAGAAAATGTAATGTTCTTTGGAAGTTTGTATGACCTTAAAGGAAAAGAGTTAAAAGAAAAATCACTAAAAGCATTAGAGTTTGTAGGTTTAGAAGATGCTAAAAAATTATGTAAAACTTTTTCTGGAGGTATGAAAAGAAGACTAAACATAGCTTGTGGAATAGTACATGAGCCAGAATTACTAATACTAGATGAACCAACAGTTGGTATAGATCCACAGTCTAGAAATCATATAATGAAATCTATAAAAACTTTAAATAAAAATGGATGCACAGTAATCTACACTACACATTACATGGAGGAAGTAGAAGCAATTTGTGACAACATAGCAATAATGGATAAAGGAAAAGTAATTGCTAGTGGAACTAAAGAAGCTTTAAAAGAAATCATAACAGATAAAAATAAATTTGAAATAATGGTTAATGACATAACTGAAATAAATGAAAAAGAACTAACGGCTATAAAAGGAATAGATAGCGTTGAGTTTAAAGGAAATAAAATTCTTGTAAGTATTGATAGAGAAGTTAATGGTTTGAATGAGTTTATATTATACTTAAGCAATAAAGCAATTAAAATCTTAGATATTCAAAGTAAAGTATTAACACTTGAAGATGTATTCTTAAATCTTACAGGTAGAAAATTAAGAGACTAGGGGGAAAAAATATGAGTATAATCTTGTCTTCAATAAAAAGATGTTTAAGAGATAAAAGTGTATTTATTTCATGCGTATTTTTAGTTATGATTCTTCCTTATATATTTTCAATTATATTTAACTTTGAAGGTGGAAACGAAAGTTTAAAAATAGGGATAGTAGCTGATAAAAATAGTGAAACTACAAAAGCCTATGTAAAGGTACTAGAAAATTTTGATAAGGAAAATAAAAAACTTAGTTTAGATGTGGATATTTATGAGGAAAGGCAGTTTAATAATGAAGAAGAAAATCGTAAAAATGATTTATATGTGATCATAGATGAAGAAAACAAGAAGATTACATTTGAAGGTAGCAATACTTTAAATGTAAGTGAAAACCATATTGAAATTTTAACCGAAGACTTTTTCAATTCAATGTCTATATATGAAGCAATAGCTAAGGAAGGAAAAACACCAAAGGAAAGTAATGGGGTAGTAAAAGTAACTGAGTACAAAGATGATTCTACAAATAATGAAACTAAAGATTATGCTAAATATTTTTCTATAGTAATGTTACAAATGGCAATACTTGCACTAAGTATATGCTCATTTAAAAATACTTTTTACCTAAAAGAAAAATTAGGATTAAGAGTAAAGTCATCTCCAATAAAAATATTTAAGCTAGTATTTTTGGAGTTAGTTGGCTCATTTGTAGTTATATTAGGGCTAGGGATTATAATGTTAATTGCAGTAGGCATCTTATATGGAGTTAAAATAAGCACGCAAAATATATTACCTGTATTAGCACTAATGAGTATTTTAAGTATATTGGCAGTTTCTATAGGAATATTTGCAACAGCAGTATGTAAAAAAAGAACAGATGGAGAAAATGTTACATCTATTCTTGTTACCATTATGGTTTTAGCATCAGGAGAGCTTATGCCAGATATGAATGGATTTGTAGAAGAACTATCATTATTAAAATTAAACCCATTTGTATGGATAAGTAGGGAATTTAACTCATTAGTAATCTCAAATAATTTTGAAAATTTATATACAACATTAGGCATAGGACTATTAGCATCTATGATAATAATAGTAATATCAGTATTAATTTTAAAAAGAAAAGTGGTGAGATAGTATGAATAACATTATGACTATATTAAAACACAACTTAAAAACAACCTTAAAAGGATGGTTTTGGCTAATATTGGTTCTACCAATAGGAGTTAATTTATTTGTAAATATAATTAGTGATAGAGTTGATAAATCTGTAGAGGATAGTGGAAAATATTTCAATGTAGGTATATATACAAAAGATAAAAGTGAAATAGTAGAAAAACTGTTACCAAAGGATAAATTTAAAACTAGGCTTATAAAAGCTAGCGAAAAAGATTTAAGAGGAAGCTTGGATAATGGAGATATATCAGTAGGGGTAATAATAGATAGTGAAGATATATATAAGGATATAAAAGCTAACAAAGAAGATTCAATAAAAGTTATATCACAAAGTAAAGGTAATAATAAAGACTATGTTCTTGGTATTTTAAATACTAGAATCATGCAAGCGAACTCATTAGGTGATAATAAAGAAGAATACTTAAAGGCTTATGAAAGTTATGAAAAAAATAAATATAAAATTGACTATGAAGGAAGTGAAATGCAAAAGATTATGCCATATACAACTATGTTTGGATTATTTACAATGGCATTTTTGTTCATAGGAGGAAGATGTTTAGTTCCTTTATTAAAAGAAAGAGAAGCAAAAATAGATAAGAGAATACTTGTATCTAAAATAAGCAAGCCACAATATCTGCTAGGTCATATATTAGGATGTTATATATTATTGGTACTACAAAGTGTAATTTTAGTAGCTACTTTCTATATTCTAAATCCAAGTTTAAATATTAGTTTAGGTTGGATGATAATACTATCACTTGCATTGTCATTTATGGGAATAGCAATAGCTTTAACAATTTTAAGTGTATCTAATAATTCAAGTATGTATTATACTTTGCTTTCGATTCTAATAACTCCTATGTGCTTGTTAAGCGGAGGATTTGTGCCAATGGCATTAATGCCAGAGGTAATTCAAAATATATCTTTAGTTTTTCCTTTAACTTGGATAAATTCAGCGTACACGAAAATCTTATTTAATGGAGATAGTTTAAGTATAGGATTAGATCTATTAGCTGCAATTTCAATATCTTTAGTACTTATAATAATGTACTTAGTGATAGAGAATAGAAAAGGAAATAAACTAAGTTGTTAATAAAAATTAGGTAAAAGCAAACGTTGACAAAATACTACATGTAGTATATTATAAATTTATAATAATTGAAATCGGAATTGGGTAGTAATTGTTTAAGTACAAGCTAAGCCTATTCATTGGTAGACACTTACATTTTGTAGAGGTGTTTATTATGAATGGGCTTTTTTAATGCTTAAAAGGAGGTATATATGATAATTAATAAAATACTGAATAACAACGTAGTAATTACTTTAGATAAAAATGGTGAAGAAACAATAGTTATGGGAAAAGGAATAGGCTATCAAAAATCAAAGGGAGAAACCATTGATAACAGAAAAATAAATAAAGTATTTAGAATATTAAATAAAGAAGTTTCAAGTAAACTTCAAGAGCTTTTAAATAATATTCCTATTGAGCACATGAATTTATCATCAGAAATAATAGATTATGCTCAATCTAGATTAAACACAAAATTAAATGAAAGTATTTATATTTCATTAAGTGATCATACATATACAGCAATTAAAAGAATCCAAGAAGGTATAACAGTAAAAAATGCTATACTTTGGGAAATTAAAAGATTTTACAAAGAAGAATTTGAAATTGGAATGAAGGCACTAGACCTTATTGAAGAAAGAACTGGTATTAGGCTTCCAGATGATGAAGCTGGATTTATTGCATTTCATATTGTAAATGCTCAGTTAAATGAAAAGCAACAAATCATCTATGACATAACTAAGTTAATGCAAGAAATACTGAATATAGTTAGATACCATTTTGGTATTGAATTTAAAGAAGAATCTGTGTTTTATTATAGATTCATAATGCACTTAAAGTTTTTTGCTCAAAGACTACTTTCTAACAATATACATGAGGGTGATACAGATAAAGAATTATTAGGAATTATAAAAGCTAAATATAGTAGAGAGTTTGAATGTATTGTAAAAATTAAAAACTTTATAAATAAGCAATATAATTACATCTTAACGGATGATGAAATGATTTATTTAACAATACATGTAGCTAAAATAGTGCAAGATTCAAAGGTACAACCTGAGTAGTACTCAGTAGTATAAATATTTTACACCTATGGTTGGATGGTAACATTAAGTTGGCCAAACCTTCAAATTTCAAATAATAAATTTTAAGAAATATGGAGGAAATTAGAAATGGGTAAGTACAAAGAATTAGCGCAGGACATAATTAAAAATGTTGGCGGAAAAGAAAATATTAATGGATTAACACATTGTATTACAAGGTTACGTTTTAAGTTAAAGGATGAAAATATAGCTAATGATGATGTGTTAAAGAGTATGGCAGATGTTGTTACAGTAATGAAAAGTGGAGGACAATATCAAGTTGTCATAGGAAATCATGTAGGAGATGTATACGCAGATGTATGCGAAATAATTGGTTTAGATGATGAAAGTACATCTTCGGAAAGCAAAAAAACAGGAAGTCTATTAGATAGAGGAATAGATATTATATCAGGAATATTCCAACCTGTATTAGGTATTATGGCAGCTTGTGGTATGCTGAAAGGATTCAATGCTTTATTTGTAGCGATGGGATTATATAGTGCTACAACTGGTGGATATATGATAATAAATGCAGCAGGTGATGCATTATTTACTTTCCTACCTTTATTCTTAGGCTATACAGCAGCTAAGAAATTTGGGCTAAAACCAATGTTAGGATTAGCTTTAGGGGCAGCAATGTGCTATCCAGGAATTCAAGGAAGTAGTATATCAGCGGGAACAGAAGTATTATATACTTTATTTCAAGGAACAATGTTTGCATCGCCTGTATATATTGATTTCTTCGGATTACCAGTAATTTCAATAGATTATACAGGTACAGTTATACCTATTATATTTGTAATTTACTTTGCAGCTAAGTGTGAAAAATTATTTAACAAATTCGTACCGGATTTAGTTAAGTTCTTCTTTGTACCTATGCTTACAATGCTAGTAGCATTACCTGTGGCACTTATAGTTATAGGACCTATAGCAACGTTTGGTTCTACACTTGTTTCTCAAACTGTGTTTTCAATAAGAGAATTTAGTCCATTATTAGCAGGAGCTATTGTAGGTTTCTCTTGGCAGATTCTTGTTATTTTTGGAATGCACTGGGGATTCATTCCTGTATACATAAACAATGTTATGACTATGGGATATGATAATGTCATGATGCCTTTCTTTGCATGTACATTTGCAACTTCGGCAGTTGTATTAGCTATATTCTTTAAAACGAAAGATAAGAAAATTAAAGAAATGGCATTACCGAACTTTATATCAGGTATATTTGGTGTAACAGAACCAGCGATTTATGGTATTCTATTACCTTTAAAGAAACCATTTATAATAAGTTGTATAGCAGGTGGTATTGGAGGTGCTTTCAATCTTAGAAAATTTATAACTGGTGGAATGGGAATATTTGAACTTCCAGCAATGATTGAACCAAATGGAGGTATGGGTAATTTAATAGTAGCTCTTAGTGGTATAGCTATATCAATGGTCGTAGCCTTTGTATTAACAATGGTTTTATATAAAGAAGAAAATATAGAACAAGAAAAAATAAAAATAAATAAAGAAGAAGCTAAAACTAATAAATTAACAAAAGAAATAATAGCTAGTCCTATAAAAGGTAAAATAGTAAATTTAAGTGAGATTGAAGATGCTGCATTTGCTTCAGGTGTATTAGGTGAAGGTATTGCAATTGTGCCGACTGATGGAAAAGTAGTTGCACCAGTAAATGGTGAGGTTACAATTTTATTCCCAAGCTTACATGCTATAGGAATACTTTCAGAAAGTGGTGTAGAAGTACTTATACACATAGGCTTAAACACAGTTCAACTTGGAGGTAAAGGATTTAAAGCCCATGTCAAACAAGGGGATAAAATCACTAAAGGACAAACTTTATTGACTTTTGATATGGAAGAAATTAAAGAAGCAGGGTATAGTGTAGTAACTCCAGTAGTAGTTACAAATTCAGCTGAGTTCTTAGAAATAGCACAGACGGAAAGTAAAGAAATTGAATTAGAAAAGAATTTATTAACAGTCGTATTTTAAATAAAAAGCAAAGCATTGGTATATCCAGTGCTTTGCTTATATATTATTAGGAGGAGTGACCATGGCATTTAACAAAGATTTTTTATGGGGAGGAGCAACTGCAGCTAATCAATGTGAAGGTGGATATAATCAAGATGGAAGAGGATTAGCAAATGTAGATGTATGCCCTACAGGAAAAGATAGAAGTGCAGTTATTACTGGTAAATTAAAAATGTTTGATTTTGATGAAGAGCATTACTATCCAGCTCAAACAGGAATTGATATGTACCATAACTTCAAAGAAGATATAAAACTATTTGCTGAAATGGGATTTAAAGTATATAGAATGAGTATTGCATGGAGTAGAATCTTTCCAAAAGGTGATGAAGAAACTCCAAATGAAAAGGGACTTCAGTTCTATGAAGATATATTTAAAGAATGTAAAAAGTATGGAATAGAACCTTTAGTTACTATTACACATTTTGATTGTCCTATGCATTTAATAAAAGAATATGGAGCATGGCGTAATCGTAAAATGATAGGGTTCTTTGAAAAATTATGTAATGTAGTTTTTAGAAGATATAAAGGACTAGTTAGATATTGGTTAACATTTAATGAAATTAATATGATTTTACATGCACCATTTATGGGAGCTGGGATTTGCTTTGAAGAAGGAGAAGACACTGAAAAAGTAAAATATCAAGCTGCACATCATGAACTTGTAGCTAGTGCAATTGCAACTAAAATTGCACATGAAGTTGATCCAAACAATCTAGTTGGATGTATGTTTGCAGCAGGTAGTGTTTATCCTTATAGTTGCAACCCTAATGATGTATGGGAAGCTACAAAATTAGATAGAGAAAATTACTTTTTCGTGGATGTTCAAGCTAGAGGAAAATATCCTAACTATGCACTAAAATATATGGAACAAAAAGAGATTACTCCAGTAATGGAACCTGGAGATATAGAATTATTAAGAGAGCATACTGTTGATTTTATATCATTATCTTACTATAACAGTCGTTGTGTTAGAACTGATGAAAATGTTGACGATGTAGCAGAAGGAAATATATTTACATCTGCTAAAAATCCTCATCTTACATATAGCCAATGGGGATGGCCAATTGACCCATTAGGTTTAAGAATTACTTTAAATCATATATATGATAGATATGAAAAGCCACTGTTTCTTGTAGAAAATGGATTAGGGTCAAAAGATACTTCTGATGAAAATGGTTATGTAGAAGATGATTATAGAATAGATTACTTGAAGGCACATATAAAAGCTATGCATGATGCAGTAAGTATAGATGG
This sequence comes from Romboutsia sp., assembly GCF_051659545.1. GTDB lineage: Bacteria > Bacillota > Clostridia > Peptostreptococcales > Peptostreptococcaceae > JBOFOR01. The sequence continues at coordinate 15,402 of NZ_JBOFOR010000289.1, forward strand.
AGTAGATTTATTAGGATATACTTCATGGGGACCGATTGACTTAGTAAGCGCTGGAACAGGTGAAATGGAAAAGCGTTATGGATTTATATATGTAGATAGAGATAATGAAGGAAATGGAAGCTTAAGAAGAACTAAAAAGAAAAGTTTTAATTGGTATAAGAAAGTAATTGCTTCAAATGGAGAAAATTTAGATTAACAAGTAATAATATAATAAAAATAAAGTTGTTAGAAAATAATTAAACTAATTATTTTTAAATATCTTTATTTTACATATGAAAGCTCAACTATAACAAAAAAGAACAGAACTTTATTATTTATAACAAGTTCTGTTCTATATATAATTTATCAATTTTTAAGCTCTGAAGTAATAATAGACATAGTATCGTCAGAATAATTTTGAACCTTGTTACTTATAAAAACACTAATCAAGAAGACAAGGACTAAACAGATTAAAATTTTAGAAGAAGAAAATAAAAGAAGAATAAATAAACTTATTGAAAGAATAATGCCTCCAACTTTATAAATAATTCCATTGATAATTTTTAAAGAAGCAATTAATCCAACTAAAGCATTTCCTAAAAAGAATCCATTAGCAATTGCTACAATACCTTCTACATCTAACAACTTGAAATAGGTTAATATTAATACGGTAATGTGCATTAGTGTAAAGTACAATAAAGCGATATAGGGAATATTATTTCTATTTTTTATTTGAAAAACTTTAGGTAAATAGTTCTCTGTAGATAAAGATAAGATTAATCTCGAACAAGACCCTATAATTAGTAAGTAACAACATAAGCAAAGGCCAGCAACTAATAGAGCTAATACAGTAGAGGCATTTGATTTAAAAATAGGTTCAAGTATTTGTACCATAGATAAATTATCAGAATAAGCAAAAGACTGAATAGCTAAGGCAATTATAAGATATGTTAGTGTAATTACAGCTAAGCTTATTATCGTTGCTAATGGAATAGTTTTCTTTAAATCCTTTACTTGATCAGAATAATTACCTACAATTTCCCAACCAATAATAGCCCAAAATAGTAACATAATAGTTTTTCCAAAAGGAATGATTTCTACTGATTGAATAGGTGAGATATTAGGTTTGTGCAAAACTAGAACCGATATAGAACAAATTATAAGAACTAAAGCAATGATTGTAGATATTATAAAGCTTAAGGTAGAAATAAACTTCAAATCTTTTAATAAAAGCACAAAACTAACAAGTACGAGTATGGTAGCAATTATAGGTTTCGGAACGATAGAAAAAAATTGAATATGACTTAAATAGTTAGATGCGGTTAAAAATACAGCACAAGGTCCGAAAGAAACAGCAGAGAGTAATAAAAAAGAGGAATATAATTTAAATTTCTTTCCCAGAGTTTTCTCTATTGCAATAGTCATGCCTCCATCTCCAGGATATAAAACTGATAGTTTGCAGAAAATCATTGCAAATAAAGCTCCTAAAAACATAATGATAAGCCAAGCCCAAATAGCAGTACCATGAAGTTTATTGTATGCAAGTGTAGGTAATAAAACAACACCACTTCCAAGAATAGGACCAATCATAAGTCCACTTAACAACATAGGACCAATTTTTTTATTCATTATAGACACCTCCATTAATTTAATATAATATTATGCTATATTATGGAATTAGTCTAATTAAAAGTAATGATACACATCATCATAAATTCTGATGGGAGGAGTTTTATGGATATTAGAAATTTTATAACCTTCAATTCAGTTGTAGAAGTGGGGGGCTTTACAAAAGCTGCAACTTATCTAAATTATGCTCAATCTACTGTGACACTTCATATTAAAGAACTTGAATCACATTATAATGAACAACTATTTGATAGAATAGGGAAAAAAAACACTTTAACACCTTTTGGAGAAAAACTATATGAAAAGACTAAAGGGTTGGTAGAACAATATCAATATATTATTGAGATGAATAATAAAAATAAACCTGTTGAAGTATTGAGAATAGGAGTATATGAATCTTTATTGAAATATAGGCTGTATGATTTGATAAACGAATACAAATATAAACATCCTAATGTAGATATAATACTTCAACATGGAAATTGTGTAGAACTTAGAGACATGGTTTTAAACGGAAAGTTGGATTTGACTTTTCATATTGAGGAGAAACAGGAGTATTTAGGGTTAGTAAGTAAAATATTATGTGAAGAAAAATTTAGTATTATTTTTCCAAAAGACAATGGAATTGATATGCTATACGAACATAATCATACTGTATATTTAACTGAAAAGGGATGTTCTTATAGAAAAGTTTTTGAGGCATATTTAATAGAAAAAGACGCTATATGGGATAGAATTATAGAAACCGGTTCTATAGATATGATTAAACAATATGTATCTATTGGATTAGGGTATTCCTTGGTACCATCAATTACTGTTAAGGATGAAGGGAAAAGGTTGAATATAATAGATTTAGATACTAAAAAAATATTATATACTCAGGTTGTTTATCACAAAAATAAAAATATATTTCCTTCTATGAAAGAGTTTATAGATTTAGTTGAATTTTATTCTAAAGATTGGAAATAAAATTTGATTATTTAAGCAACTATTAATAGTAAAAATACTATGATAATAATAAAAAAAATATATTTTTTTTATATGTAAAAGAGTTCTATAATTATATTAAGAATAAAATTGGGGGAGTGATTTTGTGAAAGTAGTTGTGGTTGGAGGAGTTGCAGGTGGAGCATCTGCATGTGCAAGACTAAGAAGACTTGATGAAAATGCTGAGATTATAATGGTTGAAAAAGGGGATTACATATCTTTTGCAAATTGTGGTCTTCCATATTACATTGGAGGAGACATTAAAAAAAGAAGTGCTCTAGTATTACAGACACCAGAAAGTTTTAATACTCGTTTTAACGTAGATGTAAGAGTATTATCAGAAGCAGTAGCTATTGACCGTGAAAATAAAACTGTTTCAATTAAAAATATAAATACAGGTGAAACTTACTTAGAAGCTTACGATAAATTAATACTATCTCCAGGGGCTAAACCATTTGTACCACCTATAGAAGGAGCTACAAATTCAAAGGTATTTACACTTAGAAATATACCAGATACTTTAAAAATTAAAGAGTACGTAGATGAAGAATTTCCAGAAAGTGCAGTTATAGTTGGAGCAGGATTTATAGGAATAGAAATGGCAGAAAACTTAAAACAAGCAGGATTAGATGTTACGTTAGTTGAAATGTCAGACCATGTAATAGCATCTTTAGACTACGATATGGCTTGCGATGTACATAATTACCTAAGAGAAAAAGGTATTAACTTAATATTAAATGATAAGGTAAGTGCTATACTAGAAGATTCTGATAAGTTAACTATAAAATTAGATAATGACGAAATTACTACTGATATGGTAATAATGTCTGTAGGAGTAAGACCGGATACAAAATTAGCTCAAGAAGCTGGTATTGAACTAAATACTAGAGGTGCAATAGTTGTTGATGAATATATGCAAACATCAGACAATGACATATATGCAGTAGGTGATGCAATAGAGATAACAGAATTTGTTACTAATAAAAAATCACATATTCCTTTAGCAGGACCAGCTAATAAGCAAGGAAGAATAGTTGCAGATAATATTTGTGGAATAAAAACTAGATATAAAAATACTCAAGGTTCATCAATACTTAAAATTTTCGATATGACAGTAGCTGCAACTGGAATAACTGAAGCTGTAGCAAAAGCAAACAATCTTGATTATGATAAGGTGTTTACTTATTCTGCTTCTCATGCAGGATATTATCCAGGTGCAAATAATATGTCTATAAAGACTATATATGAAAAAAGTACTGGAAAAATATTAGGAGCACAAGTTGTTGGTTTTGATGGAGTAGATAAGCGTTGTGATGTATTAGCAGTTGCAATAAGAGGTGGAATGACAGCTTATGATTTAACAGAACTTGAAATGTGTTATGCACCTCCATTTGGTTCTGCAAAAGACCCAGTAAACTTTGCAGGATATGTAATAGAAAATCACTTAACTGATAAAGTTAAAAACTTCCATTGGCATGACATAGAAAACTTACCTAGAGATGGTAGTATTACATTACTAGATGTAAGAACAAATGCAGAAGTAGAAAATGGAAGAATAGATGGGTTTATTCATATACCGGTAGATGATTTAAGAAACAGATTAGATGAATTAGATAATACTAAGCCAATATATGTACACTGCCATAGTGGTCTAAGAAGTTACATAGGTTGTCGTATACTAAGTGCTAAAGGATTTGATTGTTATAACCTTAGTGGAGGCTACAGACTATATAGCTCAATAATAAATAGTAAAATAGCAGAACATGCACCATGCTATATTAAATAATTAATCTTAGGGGGAGAACAATGGATACTACTACAATAGTATTAACACAAGAACAAATAAAAAGTGTAAAAGGTAAGGGGTTTTTACACAATAGAGGAACTAGAAATTTTTCAGGAAGAATAATAACTGAAAATGGAATACTTACAGGAAGACAAATGGCTATATTAAGTGAAGCGGCAGAGAGATTTGGGAATGGTAATATAAGCTTTACAGTTAGACTAACTGTAGAAGTTCAAGGGATTGACTTTGATAACATAGAGCCATTTAGAGAGTATATAGCAAAAGAAGGCATGGTAACAGGAGGAACTGGTTCAAGAGTTCGTCCAATAGTTGCATGCAAGGGTTCAACTTGTGTATTTGGACTTTGTGATACTCATGGAATAGCAACTGAAATGCATGAGCGTTTCTATGAAGGATACTACGATGTAGTTTTACCTCACAAGTTTAAAATAGCAATCGGTGGATGCCCAAATAACTGTGCAAAACCAGATCTTAACGATATAGGGCTAGTAGGTCAAAGGGTAATGAAGTTTGATATGGACAAATGTAGGGGCTGTGCTAAATGTGGAGTAATAGAAAATTGTCCAATGGATGCAGTAAGTTTACAAGGTGAAAAGATAGTAGTAGAAAATGATAAATGTAACAATTGTGGTAGATGTCTAAGTAAGTGCGTATTTAAAGTAACTGAAGAATGTGAAGAAATGTACAAAATTTATCTAGGTGGGAAATGGGGTAAACAAGTACGTATGGGAAACGCTATCAACAAGTTATTCACAAAGGAAGAAGCGCTTGGAGTGGTTGAAAAATCAGTACTTCTATTCAAAAGTAAGGGAATCTCAGGAGAACGTTTCGGAGAAACTGTGGATAGATTAGGTATAGAAAAAGCAGAAAAGATGTTGATAAGTAATAACTTATTAAAAAATAAAGAAGATATACTAGAAATAGAAACAGTAGCAGGAGCTAAATGCTAATAATATAAATACAAAGAAAGCATATCAAAATTTTGGTATGCTTTCTTTACATTTAAATTAAAGATTGCATTAGACAATGAACATAAGGGAATAATTAAGTAAAAATGAAATTATAATTAAAATATTGTAAGAACATACTTGAGAATTTACAACAAACAGAAAGGATTTGAGATGAAAGGATGGATAACAAATTAACTTATAAAATAAAAAATATACTTACATAGGATTGCCGAAAAGCCCCTTGCTTTAGCTATGGGAGATGAAAGGCGAGGTTTTAATGTTTTTTTAAAATGTTATACATACAAATGTAAAATAACTCCTAACAGGTTATACTAATATTTAGGAGGTGTTATTTGTAATGTATAAATCAAATAATAATATAGCTTATGACTGTAAATATCACGTTATATGGTGTCCTAAGTATAGAAAACCTGTATTAAAAGGTGATGTTGAAAAAATGTTAAAAGAAATATTGTCATTTAAAGCAGAAACTTTAGGCGCTGAAATAATTGAAATGGAAACTGACCTAGATCACGTTAATTTGTTAGTATCTTGCGACCATCGATATGGCATTCATAAAGTCGTGAAAGGCTTAAAAGGATTTAGTTCAAGAGTTCTTAGAAAAAATTTTCCTCACTTAAAATCAACTATGCCTACTTTATGGACTAATAGCTATTTCTGTGCAACAGTAGGTTCTGTAAGTCTTGAAGTTGTAAAGCAATATATTGAAAATCAACAAGTAAGGACTAAAAAGAAATGATTAAAACACATAGAGTAAAACTAAAACTAACTCAATCTCAATTTGAGTTAGTAAGAGAAAAGCAAATGGAATGTGCTAATTGCTGGAATGAAGTTGTGAGAATATCTAAAGAATACTACTTTGAGAATAAAAAATGGATAAGTAACTATGATATACAAAAGTTAATCAAAGGCAGATACAACCTTCATAGTGCTACGATACAAGCTATAAGTGATAAGTTTAGTGCTAATAGAAAAACTATTGCAGAACTTAGAAAAAAAGGTAATACAAGAGCTAAATATCCATATAAAGAAAAGAAGTTTTATATAATTCCATTTAAAAATAGTGCTATAAACACTAATGTAATGGGAAATCTAAAAATATCTATGTCTAAAGGCAGATACTTAGAGTTAGATTTTGGAATTGATAATATTAAAACTGCCGAAATTGTTTGGAGAAACGGTTATTATCTTTATTATACATTTGATAATGGAACAGTTAATCCAATAGCCGAAGGTACTAATACCATAGGTGTAGATTTGGGTGAAATTCATTCAATAGCATCGGTAACGAATGAGGGTAATGCTTTAGTTATATCTAATAGAGAAGGTAGAAGTATTAAGCAATTTAGAAATAAAATGTATGCCTATATATCTAAAAGGTTAAGTAGATGCAAAAAAGGTAGTAGACAATCAAAGAAGTTGTGGAAATTGAAAAATAAGATAAGAACTAAAACGGATAACCAACTACAAAATCTATATCATCAAACAACAAAGAAGTTTATAGATTTCTGTATGGAGGAACAAGTATGTGAAATAGTTTTAGGTGATATAAAAGGAATTGAGAAAGAGACTAAGAAAAAGAAAAAGTTGAATAAAGTAAATAGACAAAAAATATCTCAAATGGAGTATGGTCGTATAAAAGACTATATTAAATATAAAGCTAAAGGACAAGGAATGGAAGTTAAATTAGTTAAGGAACATTTCACTTCTCAAACTTGCCCAAAGTGTTCTAAAAAACACAAACCAACAGGTAGAGCTTATAGTTGTACTTGTAGATATTCAACACATAGAGATATAGTTGGTGCTTGGAATATATTAAGAAAAAAATATAAGTATGATTTAGTAGACTTTAATATAAATCATAAGCAACCAATAAATATAAAAGTATCTACTGTTTAAGGTAGTAGTGGCGAAGACACCGTCCTAAGTAGCTTGGTTTTGTAGAAACCTCTGCATTTATCGTTTAGATATTTGTAAGTGACTAGCCACCAAGAAACCCCTTGCTTTAGCTATGGGGAGAGTGTCATAATATATAAGAGCAATAATACTTATATGTTTTGGAATTGTAGTGTAAATTCAGTATTCAATGGAAATATATCTTGGTTTGATTTAACCTTTGGACAATACATAATACTTTCTGTAATTTTTACATATATATTATCTATAGCATTCTCTACAATGGCTATGTTTGTTTCTTCAAAAGTATACACATACATTGCATTAATAGGAGCTCAAATACCAATACTATTCTTGATAAATAAGGGAATATCAAGACCTATAGAATACTTCCTATTATTCACAGGTACTTATGTACCAAAGTATACATTGCCAATAGTATTAATAGTTCTTATATTAACCGCAGTTATATTTATGATTACTGCTAATAAAAAGGAATGTATAAGGGATATCAATAATTAGTTTTTTATATATAAATATATTTTTATAAAAACATTGAAAAATACGAACCATTGTTATATAATTAGAAAAAACATACAACCTGTATAAATTTGGTAATATGGACCGAAAGTTTCTACAAGGCTACCTTAAATGGCCTAGCTACAGGAGTTATAGACTAAGTTCTACTATATAGTAGTACGGTATTTTAGTATATGATAAGCTCCTGCCAATTTAATTGACAGGGGCTTTTTTTAATAAATATATATATATGGGAGAGTAAAAATGACAAAAACTACACTTACTATGAAAGAATGGTTACAAAGAATAACTATAAATATGATAGGATTGTTCGTATTAAGTCTTGGAGCTACGCTAGGTATAATTTGTGGCTTAGGAGCAAGTCCTTTTGATGTTTTACAAGTGGGGATGACTAACTATTTACCTATAACAATAGGTCAAGCATCACAAATAATAGCGTTAATATTTCTTATATATACTTGGAGTAAAGGGGTTATACCAGGTATAGGAACTATATTAAATGTTATACTTGTAGGTGGATTTATAGATTTGATATTTACTTTTGGAATACAAACACCAGAAACTGTATTATTTAAATTTGTAATGTTATTTTTAAGCATAGCGCTAGCCGGATTTGGTATAGTATTATCTTTAAAAGCTAGAATAGGTGTAGGAACTAGAGATTCATTTATGGAATATTTAGTAACAGCTACAAATAAAGATGTTAATAAAATAAGATCTATTATAGAGGTTTGTGTATTTTTCTTAGGAATGCTACTTGGTGGACCTATTGGAATAGGAAGTATAATAACAGCCTTAACATTGGGTCATATGATTACTTTTTGGGCAAAAGTATTAAATTATGATTTTGATGTAAATAATCACTATACATTTAATGATATTGTAAACGTATATAAAGGTAAAGTTGTATCATAGTAAATTAAATAAAATAATTACATTGAAGACAAAAGGGAGGAAGCCAATACAGCTCCCTCTTTTTTATAGTTTTATTTACACTTTGCTATGAAATCTTCTTGAGAATCAGCTGTTATTAATTCATCATTTATTTCTCCTATTAAATCAGTTCCACATGTACCTATACAACCTTCTTCAAATTCTTCCCCTAAAAGGGCTTTTCTTAGTTCATCTATATCCATACCAGAACATGCTGGACAAAGTCTTATCATTGTTGTATTCCTCCTAAAGATTGATTAAATTAATTATGTTATATTAACATATTGGATATATACCCCAGTTTCTTAACTTAAAACAAAATATAATAAAATTTCAATTTAAATTTAGTAAATAAATAATATTTATTATAAATATATAAGATAGACTATTGATTAATTTATTTTATTCTATAAAATATTAATTAAATACATTAACAAATAATGGGGGGAATAAGGATGAAAAAATTAAAAAGTATAGGTGTAATTGCAGCTATCACAGCTAAAAGTTCCGAAAAAGCTATAGAGTATATAAGTGCATGTGTAAAAGGTGGAATTCAAGGGATTGAAATTAATTATGCAACTCCTAATATCAATGAAGTAGTAAAAAAAGTAAAAGTGAATTATCCAGATTTATTAATAGGAGTAGCAGAAATTCCAGATACTTTAGTAGCACAAGAACTTATAGAGTTAGGTGTAAATTATGTAACAACTCCATATAGTGACTATCGAATAGAAATGGCTTGTCAGAACATAAAGGGTTTAACGTATATACCAGGATGTATGACATTATCAGAAATTAAGCAAGAAAAAGATAAAGGTAATAATATCATAAAACTATATCCAGCAGAGATATTAAATCCTAAATATATATCAATAATAAATTCAATAATGAAATTTGTTGATGTAATGCCAGCAGGGGGAATAAACATAGATAATATAGACCAGTGGTTTGAAAATGGTGCATATTGTGTGGTTGTTGGTAGATATTTAATAGAAAAAGATGATTCTGAGGAAATAGAAAAAAGAGCTAAAGCGCTTATTGATAAATACAACAAGTTAAAATTAAATAAATAAATTTTGTTATAAAATATTTTTATAGACAAGATTGGAATTTATAAAAGGTATTGATTAAAAAATAAATCAATACCTTTTTAATTTAAGCAGAAATCTGATTAAGATCTTCACTGCACATAGAACTCAACTCTTTTTTTCTCTTATTTAGTATTAAACTAGCTATTACGAATATTATTAATTCAGATACAAAAGTAGCCAACCATATACCTTTACCACCAAATAAAACAATCATAACAACTAAAGTTAGTGATATAATAACAAGCCCTCTACCTAAAGCAATAATACTTGCAAAGAAAGATTTCCCTGTTGATACACAAAAACCAGATACTATTATATTATATCCAACTATTAAAAATGCAAAAGAAGAGATTCTAAGAGTTAAAACTGTATATCTAAATAAATCTAGATTAGATTTATCTATAAACATACTAGTAATAGCCTCTGAAAAAATTATAACTACGAAGAAACCTATTATTGAAGCTTTTTTAATAGTACTTAAGCTTATTTTTAATAAATTAAGAACTGATTTGTAGTCTCCTTTTCCATAATAAAAACTACATATTGGTTGTAAACCTTGAGAAACCCCCATCATAGTAGATATTACAAGAGTATTAATATAGCAGACTACACTATAACTAACTAATGCATCTTCTCCTATAAATCTTAAAATACATTGGTTAAATAACAAAACAATAATACCTAAGCTAGCCTCAGTTGTACAATCAGGTAAACCGATGCTTACTACACGCCCTATAAAACTAAAATCAAATTTAAATTTGCAAAATCTTAGCTTTCCTTTTCTCTTTAAAAAATGAATCAAGAAAAATGATATTGAAAATACTCTAGCTATTCCAGTAGCAAGAGCAGCTCCTTCTACACCCCAGTTTAATTTAATAACAAATATATAATCAAGAACTATATTAGTTATAGCAGAGATGACAACACCAATAGTTGAAAGGTGAGGGTAGCCATCACATTTAATAAGTAGCTCTAGACTATATGAAATTAGGTAACATGGTATAAATAGAATGATAATTCCTAAGTAACCTTTTACATAAGAGAAAGTAGATTCAGTACCCCCTAAAAATAAGCATAGCTTATCCAAGTTTAATAAAGAAACTACAATCATTACAATAGATATTAATACTAAAACTACAGTATTTAATGAAAAATATTCGCTAGCTTTTTTAGTATCACCTTTGCCAAGAGTAATAGAAACTATTGTAGATGCTCCTGTAGAAAAAAGAACTGATAATGCAAATAAAGTGTTAATAAAAGGCATAGATATATTTATTGCAGCTAAGGCTTCACTACCCACACCCCTACTAACAAAAGCTCCATCTACCATAGAGTATAAAGAAAATACCCACATTGAAGCTACTGAAGGTATTACATATTGTTTAAATAATGATTTTAAATCTTTTGAATTTTCCATTGATAACCTCCTATCCCATAAAGTAGAATATAAACTAGAGTATAATACTCAAGTCAACAACTTTAACAATATTATTATAATAAGCAAATGAGGTCAACTTATGAAAAGAAAATATTATAAAACAGGAGAACTTTCGAAAATATATAAAATAGGTAGAGATTCCTTAAAATATTATGAGAAATTAGGACTTTTAAATCCTACTAGAGATAAAAATACTTATAGAATGTACACTATCAAGGATATATGTAATTTAAGCCTTATAAAAGAGCTTAGAAGTTTAGATTTTTCAATGCAAAGAATAAAAGAATACCTAAAAAATAGAAATATAGAAACAACTAAAAAAATGTTAAAAGAAGAATTGAGCTTAATAGAGCAAAAGTTAGAAGAATTATTAACGCATAAGGATAGTATTAATCAAAGATTAAAATCAATAAATAACGCAATAGATAATACTAATGTTAATAGAATAGAGCTTATCTATATCAACAAGAGAAAGGCTATTGCGAGAAAAACAAATGGAGAATTTACTGAAAATGTTGATTATTTAATACAAAGGCTAAATGAAAACCTAGAAGAAAATTTTTACATTTTAGGAAATAGTAACTTTGGAGGAGTATTTGATTCAAAAAGTATTGATAGAGGAGTGTATAATAACTATAAATCAATACTATGTTTTATAGAAGATGACTCGGTAAGATCTAATTTTATTTTAGATGAGGGGTATTATGTAACGTATACATATAGAGGTGATTATAAGCAATCTTCTAGAGTACTCCCTATGATGTATAAATTTATCAAAGCTAATAATTATGTAGTGCTTGGAGATCCAATAGAAATATATAAAATAGATATATATGAAACTGATACAGAAGATGAGTATGTTACTCAAGTTCAAATTCCAGTAAAGCTATTAATGGATTGTTAGTTCTAGAGATTTTAACTCTACGGTTCGTTTATTGAATAATATATCGAGATGGTTTAAATTATTAATAGAGGTGATGCCAATGGATTGTAGTAAGATAGGTAGTTTAATATATAAATTAAGAAAAGAAAAAAACATGACACAAAAGCAAGTTGCAGATGCCATGAATATAAGTGATAAAACAATAAGTAAATGGGAAAGAGGATTAGGGTGTCCTGATATTTCTTTACTCCCTAAATTGGCAGAAATACTTGAAATAAGTGTTGATGGAATTTTATCTGGAGAAATAAATTTAAACGAATCAGTAGGAGGCAATATGAATAAATTAAAGTTTTATGTGTGTCCACAATGTAATAATTTGATGACTGCAACAGGAGAGGCAACTATTTCATGTTGCGGTAAAGTAATAGAAGCATTAAGTGCTAAAAAAGCTGAAGATGAACATCTACTTGATATAGAGCCTGTAGAAGATGAGTTATTTGTAACTACTAAACATGAAATGAAAAAAGAACATTATATATCTTTTATAGCTTATGTTAGGGGAGATAGAGCTCTTATAGTAAAGCAATATCCTGAATGGGATATGCAATTTAGATTCCATAAACAAGGGCGTGGAAGATTGTATTTCTATTGTACAAATGATGGACTATATTATCAAACTATATAAAGACTTGAGGGAAATTGAATTTCCCTCAAGTACTAAGTCCTATTAAACTCAAATAGTAAGTTCTATATAATATAGAATTATCCCATCATTCCTATAACCATACCTATAAAGTAAGGAACAAGCCATATTGTCCAAACTACTATACTAAATTTATGGAAGAATCTTTTCTTTTCTTCATCACCTTTTGCTAAAACATAAGTTGCCCAACCTGCATGGAATAACATAAGCACTATTGCAAGGAATCCTGTAATACCATGTAGATTTTGAGTAAACGCAGATGTTGCAATTCCAGCAGAAGCTTTAGCTATTTGCCCCATTGTTAAAGTTCCTAATGTATCACAAACTAATCCACACCAGAATATTATAACGTGTTTTTTGTTTAAAGTATTAGATCTTCTTTCACCAAATACACCTACAGTGTAAAGTAGAAGAGCTGAAGTAATAAATACTATTGCTATTATTAATTTTGAATCCATAATAATCACTCCTTAATTTTAGATAATATATTTCTTAAACTTGAGACTAAATCATTTAATTCTTCGTCTGTACAATTTTCAAAGATGCCATCAAAACTATGTTGGATTTTCTCTCTAAAATTGAAAGTAAATGCCATACCTTTTTTAGTGAATCTTAGGTAAGTATTTCTTTTGTCGTCTTCTTTTTTAAATTTTTCAACAAAGTCATTTTGTTCAAGCCTAGTTACAATTCCTGATACAGTACCTTTAGCTAAAGACATTTGTTCACATAAATCAGAGATAGTAAGTTCTTTATTATGTGCAATTAGTTTAATGACAATGATTTGTTGATGTGTTAATCCATTTTCTTTGAAGCTATCTTCAATGGAATACATTGTCTTTGAGTAAAGCTCTTTTAATAGCATTGCAATTCTAAATGTATCACAATTTATACTCATAGCATCACCTCCAAAATAGTTCCTATGCAAACTAATATAGTTCATTGCGCGACTAAAGTCAATAGTTTTCATGCGAACTTTTTTACATTAATGCTTCATTAGTTGCTTTATAAAGTTATTTACTTAAGTTAATGATATAGTTTAATATAAATAAGAGGAAAACACAAAAAAGTGATAAATTTATTTGTAATATATTTGTCAGATATGGGGGAAGTATGGAAAATATATTAGAAACAATAGATAATTATATAATTATATTAGATAAAAAATATAACATAAAATTTTGCAACAAGAGAATATTATTCAAACTTGGATACCAGTCAGAAGAATTAAAAAATATTAATATTAAAAATATATTCTTTAATAAAAATAAAAGTATAAATATTGATATAGACAATATTACTAAAAATAAAAAATTAAATATTAGTTTAGAATTATTATCCAAATGTAGAGAAAAAATATCTGTATATAGTGAAGTAATAATAGATACTTTTAAAGGAGAAGAATCTATTATTATAGTATCTAAAGATATTTGTGAAAAATCATATAAAAGAGAAGAATTAGAAAAAATCCTAGAAAGTATACTACTTAATTGTTGGTTAAAAAATATGGATGGAGAGTATGTATATGTAAATGAGTCTTATGCAAAGGAACTAGGAGATAATAGATTAAATATACTTGGTAAAAAAACGGGAGACTATTGGGATAATAAGCAGTGCAGTGAATTTACTGATATGGACAGAGAAGTTATTGAAAGTAGAAAGTATCAGTTAACAGAAAATTATTCAAAACAAGATGATTCAGAATTATGGGTGGAGATATACAAGGCACCCATTATTAATGAAAATAACGAAGTAGAATATATTGTTGGATTTACAAAAGATATAACACTACAAAAAAAATTAGAGAATGAAATGTATATTAATGCTAAGAAAATAAACAATTTAAATAATATACTTATGAAAAATAATACAAACAATAGTATGTATGATCTATTGAACAATATAACTGAAAATATATTAAATCATTTTGAGTGTGATGGTGTTTCTCTTTTATTGGTCAATAGAGAAAACTCATATATAGATATAAATATAAATAGTGGTTTAGAAAATAAGTATAAACTAGATGAGAGATTACTTAAAATTAAGGTAGAAGAACTTGACAACCTAAATAATCATGACTATGTAAATAATATCATAAATATTAATGATATAGATGATGAAGTACTAAAAAATCATATGCAAAAAAATTCTATCGAGAACATGGGTGTTTATAATATGAAATTTAATAATGAAACTATTGGATTTTTAGTACTTAAATTCTTGAAAAATAATACTGTGAAATTTAATAAAATAGATTATCTAAAGACTGTATCTGAAAACTTAGCTACTATGATTAAGAGCCATACTTTGTCTAAAGAGATGCAAGAAGAGTTTGAAAAGCGTAAACAAATAGAAAGTGAGCTGGAGCTTTTATTAGATATATCTGTAGATCTTATATCCAGAGGAAATATAAATGGAGAAATAAAATATATAAATAGCAATTGGCACAAAGCTTTGGGATGGACTGAATCGGAGCTATTATCTATGAATATACTAGACATAATCCATTCAGAATTTAAGAAAGAGTATAAAGAAATCATTAAAGGATTAAGAGAAGACACTGGATATTTAGTGAGTAAACTTATTTGTAAAGATGGAAGTTATAAATGGGTAGAGCTTAATTATAAAATCTTAAGAAATGAAGAAAAGTTTATAATTACAGCAAAAGATCTTAGTGAACAAAGAAAGCAAGAAGAAGAAAAGAAAATTTTAGAAAAAGCTATTCAAATGGAAAGTTTAAAGAATGAATTTTTTGCAAACATATCTCATGAATTTAGAACTCCGCTTAATATAATACTAGGTACTATGCAACTTATGCAGAAAAATGTTGAAAATAAGAAAATAACTTGGGATGAAAGTTTAAATTTAGAATCTCATATAAACTACATAAAGCAAAACTCGTATCGGTTATTAAGGTTAGTTAATAACTTAATAGATATTACGAGTATTGAATCGGGATATTATCAGTTACAATTAGGAAATTACAATATAGTAGATATAGTAGAAAATATTACTTTATCCGTAGCTCAATACACTAGGGAACAAGGCATAAATTTAATATTTGATACTAATTGCGAAGAAAAAATAATTGCATGTGACCCTGAAAAGATAGAAAGAGTAGTACTAAATTTACTATCTAACGCAACAAAATATACTGATGCTAATGGATGTATCTATGTGGATTTACAAATAGATGATGAAATTGTAAAAGTATCTGTAAAGGATAATGGAGTTGGAATATCTAAGGATAAATTAGATGTAATATTTGATAGATTTAAAAAAATAGATAACAGTTTAAATAGAAAATGTGAAGGTAGTGGAATTGGGCTATCTTTAGTAAAATCTTTAGTAGAACTTCAAAATGGAAGTATATATGTAGATAGCGAATTAGGGGTAGGTACAGAGTTTATTTTTGAATTACCAGTAAGAATTATCGATGATACTTCGCAAATTACATTAAATAGAGAAATTTCTAAGAGTGATCAAATAGAAAAGTGTAATATAGAATTTTCTGATATATATTCATAAAGAATTTAAAAATGCTAATGCATAATCAAAATAGGTATTGATTATGCATTAGCATTTTAGCATTATATGGAAGAAGAAATAGGTTAAATATAAAAAAACACGTAAAATGCCGAAAAATGTTGAAAAATAATTCAGAAATGATATAATTAGTATGTTACTCGAACTAAAAATACAGTATAAAATTTAACGTTCGATATAGAGGTGTATTATGAATAATAAAGTTTTAAATACAATAGAAGAAATAAAAAATGAAATGATTAATTTAAGTGAAGATATTTTCAAAAACCCTGAACTTGGTTTCAAGGAATATGAAACTAATAAATTAATATGTGAAGTTTTAGAGAAATACAATATATCTTATCAATCAGATATAGCGATAACAGGAATAAAATCAACATTAGATTCAAAAAAAGATGGACCACATATTGCATTAGTATGTGAGCTAGATTCAGTACCAAGTACAGAACACAAGTATCTAGGCAAAAAAGATAATTGTGCTCATTCATGTGGTCATTATGCACAAATAGGTGTGATGTTAGGTACATTTGTAGCTTTAAAAGAATCTAATATTATAGAAAATATTAGCGGTAAAGTATCTTTTATAGCTACACCAGCAGAAGAGTATTGTGATTTTGATTATCGTGAGGAGTTAGTAAAAGAAAATAAACTTTCTTACATATCTGGAAAACAAGAGATGGTAAAATTAAATGCGTTTAATGATATAGATTTAGTAATATCATGTCATTCAATGCCTCCTACAGATAGGTATTATTCAGAAGTCAATTCTAGCTTAAATGGATTTTTAGGAAAGAAAATTACTTTTAGAGGAGTTTCAGCACATGCTGGTCTTAATCCATGTGATGGTGTAAATGCATTAAATGCAGCAAATGTTGCTTTAAGTGCAATAGCTTATTTAAGAGAAACTTTCAAAGAAGAAGATGCCATTAGAGTTCATCATGTAATAAGTGAAGGTGGAACTAGTGTAAATAGTATACCAGATAAAGTAGTTATAGATATGTATATAAGGGCAAAAACATTAGATGCTATCATGGATGTTAATGCAAAAATAGATAAAGCCTTTAGAGGTGGAGCTTTAGCAATTGGAGCTGAAGTAGAAATAACTAACACTGGAGGATACTTACCACTTACACAAGACAAATATCTTACAGAAATAATCAAAGAAAATATGCTTAAGTTTATGGATGAAGATAAAATTCTTAAAGACTGTCATTCTTTTGCAAGTGGTGACATCGGAGATTTATCTTATGTACTACCTACTGTTCAAATTGGTATATCAGGATTTGCAGGAAGAATTCATGGTAATGATTTTAGAACAGAAAATGAAAGCTTAGCTTATGAATTACCGATTAAATACTTTACAGAAACAGTAATAGATTTATTACAAGACGACTGTAAAAAAGCAAAAAATATAGTATCAAACTATAAGAGAAATCTTACCTTTGATGATTATATAAATTTATTAAACAACATAAACAAAACTAATACGTATAAAGTGGAGGACTAATTATGTTTAAGAAGAAAATAATGGCGACTCTTTTAGCAATGGGTCTAAGTGCAAGTGTTTTAGTAGGATGTGCTTCAGGTTCAGAGGAATCTAAAGGTGCAGACGGTGATAAAGTAAGTGTTAAATTATTAGTTACAGGAGCATTAGGAGATAAAGGATTCAATGATTCAGCTAATGAAGGTATAAAGAAGATAGAAGAAAAATTCGGAGATAAAGTAGACGTTGAAGTTGTAGAAATGGGATTTGACCAAACTAAGTTTGAGCCATCTTTAACAGATGCTTCAGAATCGGATGCAGATATAATAATAACTGGTGGTTGGGACATGAAAGAACATGTTGAAAACACAGCAGAAACTTATAAAGAGAAAAAATATATAGTATACGATACAGATGTAAACTATGATGAATATGATTTAGACAATGTATACTCAATGACATATAAGCAAAATGAAGCAGGATTCTTAGCTGGTGCTTTAGCAGCTTTAGTAACAAGTAGTGATATGGAACTTGCTAATGAAGAAAAAGTTATAGGATTTGTTGGAGCGAGAGATACTTCGGCAGTTATAAATGATTCATTAGTAGGGTATATAGAAGGTGCTAAGTTTATAGATAAAGATGTTAAAGTAGAAGTATCTTATGTTGGATCATTTACAGATACTGCAAAAGCTAAAGAATTAACATTAGCTCAATACTCAAAGGGAGCAGATGTAGTATTTACAGCTGCTGGACCAGCATCTGCAGGTTCTGTTGAAGCAGCAAGAGATTCTAAAAAGTATGTTATAGGTGTAGATAGTGACCAAGCATTAGCTTACGAAGGTAAAGAAGAACAAAAGTATATAATATCTTCTGCACTTAAAAATATAGATACATCTTTAGTTGAAGCAATGGATAAATACTTAAATGATACATTAGAATTTAATACTCATGATGTATTAGGTATAAAAGAAGGTCAAGTAGGACTTGCTGAAAATGATATATACACTTCTACAGTAAGTGAAGATATAAGAAATAAAGTAAATGAAGTTTCGGAAGAGTTAAAGACAGGTAAAGTAAAAGTAACAACAGCATTAGGTATGGATGAAGCTAAATTAAAAGAAATAATAAAAAAAGCAAAATAATAGAAAGTAGGGTGGGTTAAATGAACAAAGAAATACTAAAAGTAAGTAATTTAACTAAAGTATACCCTGGAGGTGTAGTGGCTAACTACAATGTAAATATTTCTATAAATGAGGGAGAAGTACATGCACTTATAGGTGAAAATGGTGCAGGTAAATCTACTCTTATGAAAATGCTATTTGGAATGATACCACCTACAAGTGGTGATATATATGTTAATGAAGAAAAGGTAAGCTTTACTTCATCTAAGCAAGCCTTAGAAAAAGGTATAGGGATGGTGCATCAGCATTTTATGCTGGTGCCTTCTTTAAGTGTTGCAGAAAACTTAATTTTAGGACATGAAACTTCTAAAGGTGGATTTATAAGTCTAGAAGATGCTATTAAACAAACAGAAGAAATCTCTAGAAAATATAACTTAAAAGTTGATGCAAGAGCGAAAGTAAAAGATATTTCCATAGCAATGAAACAAAAATTAGAAATATTAAAAGCTCTATATAGAGGAGCCAAGATATTAATATTAGATGAGCCAACAGCAGTACTTACACCACAGGAGATAGAAGAGTTATTTAAACAATTAAAGTTATTAAAAGAAGATGGATATACAATAATATTTATATCACATAAACTTCATGAGATAAAAGAACTTTGTGATAGATTGACAGTACTTAGAGATGGTAAAACTATGGGAACTTACTCAGTAAGTGAACTCTCAGAGCAAGAAATATCTAAGTTAATGGTTGGTCGTGATGTTAACTTAGACATAGAAAAAACAGAAAAAGATTTTAGAGATGTAGTTTTAAGTGTTGATAATTTAACTGTAAAAAACTCATTTAAGAACGTGGTAGTAAATGATGTAAGATTTACAGTAAGAGAAGGTCAAATACTTGGAGTTGCAGGTATAGAAGGTAATGGACAGTCAGAACTTGTAAATGCAATAATAGGAACAGATGCTATAACTAATGGTAAAATAATTTTAAATAAAACAGATATTACAAATCAATCAATATTAAAAAGACAAGAAATGGGTATATCACATGTTTCTGAAGATAGATTAGCATATGGCAGTGCACCAAATCTTTCAATAGAAGATAATGCAATATCAAAAATATATGCTTCAAAAGAGCTAAATAACAAAGGTTTATTAAATTTAGCTAAGGTGAAAGAATTTACAACTAACTTAGTTAAAGAATTTATAGTAAAGCATGATACTACAAAGCAAGCTATAAAAGACTTATCTGGTGGTAATATACAAAAAGTTATAGTGGGACGTGAATTCTTATATGAGCCACAATTATTAATCGTAAATCAACCAACTCGTGGAATAGATGTTGGAGCAATAGAATTTATAAGACACAAAATACTGGATATGAGAGAGCGAAAGAAAGCTATATTACTTATATCATCTGATTTAGGTGAAGTTTTATCTTTAAGTGATAGCATAATAGTTATGCACGAAGGTAAAATAGTAGGTTATATAGAAGATGCTAAAAATGTAACTGAAGAAGAATTAGGACTTTATATGCTAGGGGTTAAGCATGACGGAGATAAGGTAGTTGGAGGTGCTTATTATGAGCAAAAATAAAAAATCTAATTCATTAAAATACTTCGGATTTTTAAGATTATTAGTTGCAGTAGGTATAGCATTAGCAATTACAACAGGAATAATATTCTTAGTAAGTGACAATCCGACAAAGGCATTATCTATATTATTAACAGGGCCAATAAGTTCAAAAAGATATTTCTTCAATGTTCTTGAGATGATGGTTCCTCTAATATTTACAGGTTTATCATTAAGTTTAGTTTTTAAATCTGGGAACTTCTCAATGATAACAGATGCATCATTTTACATGGGGGCAGTTATAGCATCAGCTATAGCAATAATGCTACCACTTCCAGTAGGCATACATCCACTAGTTGCAATAGCAATAGCTGGTACTATAGGGGGACTTATAGGAGCACTTCCTGCACTATTTAAAGTTAAGTACAAAGCTAACGAGCTTGTTACTTCACTTATGCTTAATTATGTATTCTTCTATACAGGATTATATATAGTTAATAAATTCTTAGCAGATAGACAAGCAAGTAACTTTGCTTCTCTTAAGTTTCTAAAAACGTCAAGCCTAGGAATTGTTATTGAAGGAACTAGACTTCACTACGGATTTATAATAGCTATTTTAGCATGCATATTGCTATATGTGTTCTTAACTCGTACTAAGTGGGGTTATGAAATAAGGGTAGTAGGTTCTAATCCGGAGTTTGCAAGATACTCAGGAATAAATACTAAAAAAGTTATACTATATACTTCATTTATATCAGGATTTTTAGCAGCTATGGGTGGAGCTATAGAAAAGCTAGGTATGTATAAGCGTTTCCAATGGTCTATGGCACCTACTTATGCTTGGGACGGAGTTATAATATCTATACTTTCATCAAATAATCCAATATTTATACCAATAGCAGCATTCTTCTTATCGTACTTACGTGTTGGTGCTGATATAATGTCGAGACAAACAGATGTGCAAAATGAAATAGTATCACTTATACAAGGAATAATAATTCTTTTAGTTACAGCTGAAAGATTCTTGTATTTTATAAAGCAAAGAAAAGAAAGTCAATTGGCTTTAGCAAATAATGAAAACAAAGGAGGCGATAAGTAATGGAAGCCTTACTTGGAATTTTATTAAAAGAAGAATTTTGGTTTGCAGTTATAAGATCAACAACTCCAATACTTCTAACAACATTAGGTGCTATGATAGCAGCTCGTGCAGGAGCTAGAAATATAGCTTTAGAAGGTACGATGCTTACGGCCGCATTTGTTGGAGTAGTAGGAAGTCACTTTACACAAAGTGCATTTTTAGGATTGTTACTAGCAGTGTTAGCAGGAATAATAATGAGTAATATAATTGCTTATTTTGCTCTTAAGTTAAAATCAAATATTATAATATCGGGTATAGCTCTAAATCTAGTAGCATCTGGTATGACCGTATTTGGATTATATGTAATCACAGGAGACAAAGGAGCATCTACTTCTCTTAATTCTTTAGCATTACCTAACATAAATATACCTGTAATAGAAAATATACCAGTGCTTGGTACTATATTATCAGGACATAACGTTTTAACATATACAGGATTACTATTAGTTTTAATAGTATGGATAATGTTTAAATATACTAAACTAGGACTTAGAATAAAGGCAGTTGGAGAAAGTCCAGAGGCTGCAGAGTCTGTGGGTATAAATGTAAATAGAGTAAAGTATATAGCACTTACAATGAGTGGTGCATTAGCAGCACTTGGAGGAGCATTCTTATCTATGGGATATGTAACACTATTCTCTGCGGGAATGACTTCAGGAAGAGGTTATATAGCATTAGCTACTCAAGCAATGGCA
Organism: Romboutsia sp.; assembly: GCF_051659545.1. GTDB lineage: Bacteria > Bacillota > Clostridia > Peptostreptococcales > Peptostreptococcaceae > JBOFOR01. Next base: position 37,816 of record NZ_JBOFOR010000289.1, read on the forward strand.
GGAGCTAATCCTGTAGTAGGTCTATTAACTTCTGGTTTATTTGGATTTACAGAAAGTATGAGTAATTATTTACAAGGTATAAATTTACCAATAGAGTTTATACAAATGTTACCATACCTTGCAATAGTAGTTATATATGTAGTCTATTGTGCAAATAAAACAAAAAAAGAAATCAATTAAATAACTAATCATAGGTAGCCTTCGAGCGGACTATATTGGGTACAAAACAAAATCAGCAAAGGTGATAAAAATGATAAATAAAATAGCAAAAATAACAATTTACGTAAATAATCAAGATGAGGCATTAAAATTCTGGACAGAAAAATTAAACTTCGTAACAAAAATAGATGCAACTGAAGGCCCATTAAGGTGGATAGAAATTGCACCTAAGGAAAGTGAATGGGTAACTATGGTTTTATACGATAGAAAACTTATGGAAAAAGAATGTCCTGCAGTTGACACTGAGTACAAAAAAGTTATATTAAGTACAGAAAACTTAGAAAGTGCATACAATCAAATGAAAGCAAATGATGTGGAAGTAACTGATATAGTAACTATGGAATATGCTAAGTTATTTACTTTCAAAGATCAAGATAACAACGAATACTTATTACGTGAAGATAAATTCTAATTTTTTAATCCCTCTATATGGTTTAGGGCATACTCTATAACCTATAGAGGGATATTTTTATATTAATACAGATAAAAATATCATAGTAAATTTACAAAATATATTATAATATAGTGAGTGTATTAATTTGACATAAAAAGAAATTACTTAAAAATAAATAATAAAATAGAATTAAATAATTTAGCATAGGAGTGAATACTTTGATATTATACGATAAAAAAGAAAAAGAGAACGGAAAGGATTATGCATATAGAGTATTAAAAGATAATATAATGACTTTAAATTTAAAACCAGGGGAACTATTAAGTGAGGCAGATTTATCTGAAAAACTTGGAATATCTAGAACACCAATAAGGGAAGTATTAATGAGGTTAAAAAATGAACATTTAATAGAAGTTAAGCCACAGACAGGAACATATATATCATTGATAGATAGTAATCTAATAGAAGAAGCTATGTTTATGAGATATACTTTAGAAAGAGAAGTGTTAAAAGAAGCTTGCAAGAACATAAGTGAAGAAACTTTGATGGAATTAGAAAAAAATTTGTTTGCTCAAAAGTTAATTGCAGACAAGCCAAATTCAGCAATAGAATTTCATAAGTTAGACAAAGAGTTTCATGAATTATTATTTGAGGGAACAAATAAGCGAAATATATGGAATAGTATAGTAAATATAAGTACTCACTATAATAGAATGAGATTATTATCGGAAATGAAGACTGATAAAATGACAATAATCAAACAACATGAGATATATTTAGACTTAATAAACGGCAAGTCATCAGATGGAATTGATGAAATTGTTACTCAACATATAAAAGATCCTGCATCGGATTGGTTAAATGTAACAAATAATGATAGTCTAACGGAATATTTTAAGAAATAGTAATTGAATAGATTTTTAAAATAAAAGTACCTATATATTAGGTACTTATATTTTTGAAAGTTAAAAATATAATATAATTTTAATAAAAATTAAGTCAAGTTAAAATAAAGGGTAAATATTAAAAAAACTCAAGAAAATGATTGCTAATATTAAAATAAAGTGCTAGTATACTAGTATAGAAATGCGACAATTGTAAAAATATAGGTTAAAATATATTAGAAGGAGTGTATAGATGGAACTATTAAATGGGAAAGTTTTATAACAGGACAGAGTTAAACCTTTTGGTATGCAAGACAAGGTAGGATATATGTTAGGGGACTTAGGTAATGACTTATTTTTTGGATTAGTAAGTTTATACTTAATGCTATTCTACACAGATGTATTAGGAATAACTACTGGTGCAGTAGGAACAATGCTTGTGGTTGCTAGAATGTGGGATGCCATAAATGATTTTATGATGGGAACCTTTATTGATAGAAGAAAAGTTGGGGAAAACGTTAAATTAGACCGAATTTATTATATGCAGCACTACCAGTAACAATTATGGTTTTTTTAGCATTTACAGCAATACCTGGAATACCAGATAATCTTAAGTTACCATATGCATATGCAACTTATATAGGATTCGGTATGTGCTATACTGCAATTAATATACCTTATGGCTCATTATCATCAGTAATGACAACAGATCCAGTAGAAAGAACATCTCTATCTACATTTAGAACGATAGGTGCACTAATTGCAAATATAGTAATAATGATAGTAGTTCCAAAGTTAGTATTTGTTAATAATGTACCAACAGCAAGTGGATTTATGAAAGTCGCTGGATTATTTGTAGTTTTATCTAACTTATGTTAGCATCTATGATGGCTGTACAAGCTTTAACACCATATTTATATAAAGATTATTTTAAAGCACCTGAATTAATATCTCTGGGAGGTATTGTTGGTATAGCGGCATCATTTATAATTTTACCAGTTTTATCACCTTTAGTTAAAAAGGTTGGAAAGAAAGAACTTTCAGCTGGAACGATGATAATAACAATATTACCGGTAATAACAACTACAATATCATTTATAGCAATGGTATTTGTATATAATTTATCAAAAACTAAACTAGAAGAAATGACAGCAAAGTTAGAGCTTAGAAGAGGCTAATTATATAAAAAGGCATGGAGATTAACTTAATTGTTCCGTGCCTTTTTTAAGGTTTTAAGTAGGGGGGTAAGCATGATTTTATATAATAAAATGCATAGAGAAACTAATAAAGAATATGGATATAGAGTGTTAAAAGATAATATTATGAATTTAAACTTAAAGCCAGGTCAATTATTAAGTGAAACTGAATTAGCTCAAAATTTAAAAATATCAAGAACTCCAATTAGGGAAATACTGAATCAATTAAAAAATGAACATCTTATAGAAGTTAAGTCTCAAGTTGGAACCTATGTATCTCTAATGGATAATGAGTTAATAGAAGAAGCTATATTTATGAGATATACACTAGAGAAAGAAGTATTATATGAAACTACAGAAAATATTACGACAGATATATTAATGGAATTAGAGAAGAATTTATTTGCACAAAAACTAATCGTAAATAAAAGTGGATGTGATATTGAATTTCATAAATTAGACACAGGATTTCATAAGTTACTATTTGAAGCATCTAATAAGAATAATGTATGGAGAAGTATTCAAAAAATAAGTACTCACTATAATAGAATGAGATTATTAGCAGAAATGAATACGGATAAAAACATAGTTATTAAACAACATGAAATGTATATAGATATCGTAAAAAATAAAAACAATAAAATCATAGATAAAGTAGTCAATAATCATATAATAAAACCCGCAAATCATTGGAATTGTTTTATAAAAGACAATGAAGAAGTTTCGAATTATTTTAAATAAAAAGTGTAGGAAAAAGCTTGCATTTAAAAATCTTGTGTGCTAGTATACAAGTATAGGAATAAAATTATTTATATTTTGGAGGCATAATAAACATGAAACTACCATTTAATGTTGATTTAAAAGATAAAGTAGCAGTTGTTACAGGTGGAACAGGAATACTTTGTGGAGCTATGGCAGATGCATTAGCTGAGTGTGGAGCTAAGGTTGCGATACTTGCATTAGGACAAGAAACTTGTGAAGCTAAAGCGGCAGAAATAAATGCTAAAGGTGGAACTGCAATAGGAATAGAAACTAACGTTTTAAATAAAGAGAGTATAAAAAATGCTCATGAAATAATATTAAAAGAATTTGGTCCATGTGACATATTAATAAATGGAGCTGGTGGAAACCATCCAAAAGGAACTACAACTAAGGAGTACTTATTACCTGAAGATTTAGACAACGAAGAATTAACTACTTTCTTTGACTTAGATCCAGAAGGTGTAAACTTTGTATTCAACCTAAACTTCTTAGGAACACTACTTCCATCACAAGAGTTTTCTAGAGATATGATAAACAGAGAAGGAGCTACAATAATAAACATATCTTCAATGAATGCTTATACACCTCTTACAAAAATACCAGCATACTCAGGAGCTAAAGCTGCAGTATCTAACTTTACTCAATGGTTAGCGGTTCATATGTCTAAAGTAGGAATAAGAGTAAATGCAATAGCGCCAGGATTTTTTGTAACAGCTCAAAATGAAAAGTTATTATTTAATGAAGATGGAAGTCCAACTCCAAGAAGTGAAAAGATATTAAACAGTACTCCAATGGGAAGATACGGAGAAGCAAATGAATTATTAGGAACATTATTATTCTTAGTAAGCAATGAAGCATCAAGTTTTGTTAATGGGGTATGTATACCAGTAGATGGAGCATTCTCTGCATACTCAGGAGTTTAATCTTTAGGGGGATAAATTATGTTAAATAGGATAAAAGAAGAAGGTGTAGTAGCTGTAATAAGAGCGAAAGACCATGAAGAAGCACTAGGGTATATAAATGCATGTTTAAATGGTGGAGTAAAAGCAATAGAGCTTACTTACACAATACCAAATGTAGTAGAACTTATAAAACATGTTAGTGAAAATTACGCTGATGCACTAGTTGGTGTAGGAAGTGTATTAAATAGAAAAATGGCTATAGATGCAATAGAAGCAGGAGCAGCTTACGTTGTAAGCCCTGGTTTCTCAGATGAAGTAAATATAGCATGTAAAGAAACAAACACATTGTACTTACCTGGATGTATGACAGTGACAGAAGTTATGAATGCATTAGATAAAGGCAACCAAATGGTAAAACTATTCCCAGGAGAAGTGTTTGGACCTAAATATGTAAAAGCTGTAAAAGCTCCAATACCTCATGTTGAAGTTATGCCTACAGGTGGAGTATCTATAGACAATATTGAAGAATGGTTCAAAATGGGAGTTTCATGTGTAGGAGTAGGAAGCTCATTATTAGGAGCTGGTTCTTTAGAAGATATAGAAAATTTAGCTAGAGAGTTCAAAAAGAAAATTGCAAAAATTAGAGGTTAACAATGGAAGTAAAGTATTAGGCTTTGGAGAAATTATGCTAAGATTAACTCCTACTAATTTCCAAAGAGTAATACAAGCTGAATCTTTTGAAGCAACATATGCTGGAGGAGAAGCAAATGTTATTTGTAGCCTAAGTATGTTCGGACATAATACAAAAATATTAACTAAAGTACCTCAAAACGTATTGGGAGATAAAGTTATAAGAGCTATGAATTCATTTGGAGTTGACACTAAAGATATAGTAAGAGGAAAAGGAAGACTTGGCATATATTTCTTAGAACAAGGACATGGAGTAAGAAATTCTGATGTTACTTATGATAGAGAGTACTCAGCTATATCAATGGCATCATTAGAAGATTTTGATTTAGACAAAATATTAGAAGATGTAAAACTATTGCATATATCTGGAGTAACGCCAGCATTAAGTTCAAATCTTTATAATATTTGTCTAGAGCTAGTGAAAACTGCTAAAAACAAAGGTGTACTAGTATCTTACGATTCTAATTATAGATCTAAGTTGTGGACTTTAGAACAAGCAAGAAGTTTTATGCAAGAAGTACTACCTTACGTAGATATTGCTTTTTTAGGTATATTGGATTTTATAAATATATTGGAATACAAACCAAATGAAGAAAAAAATTATGAAGCAAAGCTTTCAGATTTGTACAAAGAGTTGTTTAAAAAATACCCAAATCTTAAATATGCAGCGTCAACTAAAAGGATAGTAAATTCTGTTAACAATAATTCACTTCAAGGATTTTTCTTCGATGCAGAAAAATTAAATTCTTCTAGAATACATACTTTTGATATTTTAGATAGAGTTGGAGGTGGAGATTCATTTACAGCAGGTATACTACATGGAATACTAAAAGAAATGGATTATAACCAAATTGCAGAATTTGCAACATGTGCAAGTGCACTAAAACACAGTATAAGAGGGGATATTAATATGGTTGATTTATACCAAGTAGAAACTCTTATGGATTGTGGAATAGAAAATATAAATAGATAAATTAAATAGAGATGCTAATTGGGAGGAATATATCATGAAAATGACTTTTAGATGGTATGGACAAGATGATCCTGTTAAAATAGAATACATTCGTCAAATACCAGGAATGAAGGGGATAGTAACGGCAATATACGATATACCAGTAGGGGAAGTATGGCCATTAGATAAAATAGTGGAGTTAAAAGCTTCAGTAGAAAAGCACGGATTAGAGTTAACTGTAATAGAAAGTGTTCCTGTTCACGAAGATATAAAAATGGGATTACCAACTAGAGATAAATACATATCAAACTACTGCGAAACTATAAGAAATTTAAGTAAAGCAGGAATAAAAACTATATGTTACAACTTTATGCCAGTATTCGACTGGACTCGTTCAGACTTAAACTATGAGCTAGAAGATGGTTCAACTTGTTTAATATACGATGAAGCTATGGTTGCTAAAATGGACCCAACGTCAGGTGAGCTAGAATTACCAGGATGGGATACTTCATACGGAGAAGGTGGACTTGGAGCATTACTAGAGCAATACAAAGATATAGATGAAGAAAAACTATGGGAAAACTTAAACTACTTCATACAAGGTATAATGCCAGTAGCAGCAGAAGAAGAAGTTAAAATGGCTATACATCCAGATGATCCACCATGGGGAATATTTGGATTACCTAGGATAATAACTAGTTTTGAAGCTTTAGAAAGATTCATAAATTTATACGATAGCCACTATCATGGTGTAACTTTATGTACTGGATCTTTAGGATGTACAAAGACTAATGATATGATAAAAATGATAAATTACTTCGGTAAGGAAAAGAACAGAATACATTTTGCACACTTAAGAAATGTATTAATAACTGGAGATAGTAGTTTCAATGAAGTAGCTCACTTATCTGAAGAAGGGTCATTAGATTTCTATGAAATAGTAAAAGCATATGGAGAGTATGACTTCGATGGACCATTCAGACCAGACCATGGTAGAATGATATGGGGAGAAACTGGAAGACCAGGATACGGATTATACGACAGAGCTTTAGGTGCTGTATACCTAAATGGATTAATAGAAGCTGTTAGAAAAAGCAAATAATACATAAATTCAATAATAAAATCAAACCAAAATTACTCTTAAAGTGTTTGAATAAAAGCTCTTGTATACGCAAGGGCTTTTATTCTAATGGTTAAGAGGGATACTATTTTAAGAGGAGTAATACTATGAGAAAATTTATGGACGATAATTTCTTATTATCAACAGACACAGCAATGAAACTATATCATGATTTTGCTAAAGAAATGCCTATATGTGACTATCATTGCCACCTTAATCCAAAAGAAATAGCAGAGGATAAGAGATATAGTAATATAACTGAAATATGGTTAGGTGGAGACCACTATAAGTGGAGAACTATGAGAAGTTTTGGTATAGAAGAAAAGTATATAACTGGGGATGCTACTGACTATGAAAAGTTTGAGGCATTTGCAAAGATTATGCCATACTTAATAGGAAACCCAATGTACCATTGGTCTCACTTAGAACTTAAAAGATATTTTGGTATAGAAGAAACCTTAAGCCCAAAAACATGCAAATCTATATGGGATAGATGTAATGAAATAATAAATGGTGAAGGTTTTAGTGCTAAAGCAATGATAATAAATTCTAATGTTAAATATATAGGAACAACAGATGATCCAATAGATAACTTAGAATATCATATACAAATAGAGAAAGATAAAAATTTTGCTTGCGAAGTTAGACCGAGCTTTAGACCCGATAAAGCTGTTAAAATACATGGAGCAGATTTTGTTGAATATGTAGGTAAATTAGGAGCAGTTGAAAATACAGAAATAAAAGATTATGAAACATTATTAACTGTATTAGAAAAAAGACTAGATTTCTTTGTTGAAAATGGATGTAATATAACGGACCATTCTTTAGAAAGAGTTTATTTCAGAAAAGCAACATTAGAAGAAATTGAAGTTATATTTAAAAAGGCATTAACTGGAGAAACATTAACTATAGAAGAAATAGAAAAGTACTCTACATTAACTATGATAAGCTTAGGAAGAATGTACAACAAGCGTAATATGGTAATGCAGTTACATATAGGAGCATTAAGAAATAACAATACTAGAATGTTCAAGAAATTAGGAGCGGATGTTGGTTTTGATAGTATAGATGACGGAGAAGTAGCAACGAGTTTATCAAGATTATTAGATTCATTAGATATAACAGATGAACTTCCAAAAACTATATTATACTGTTTAAACCCTAAGGATAACGAAGTTTTAGGAACAATGTTAGGAAACTTCCAAGGTGGAGGAGTAGCAGGTAAAATACAATTTGGTTCTGGATGGTGGTTCAACGATCAAAAGGATGGAATGGAAAGACAAATGATGGCTTTATCTCAATTAGGACTAATAAGCCAGTTTGTAGGGATGTTAACAGACTCTAGAAGTTTCTTATCATACACTAGACATGAATATTTCAGAAGAATCTTATGTAACTACATAGGAGGATTAGTAGAAAATGGAGAGTATCCTTGTGATATGGAGATATTAGGAGAAATTATACAAAATATCTGCTATAACAACATAAATAAGTATTTACAAAAGTAATTAAAACATAAATAAAAAGGGAGCTATAATAGCTCCTTTTTTGCGTTATAATCTATTATATTGGCATTGAAATTATGTATTATCTTTTCTATATTGAGATGGCGTTTTGTTCATACACTTTTTAAATAATCTAGAAAAATAATTTAAATCATCAATTCCAACTATATGGCTAATCTGATGAATGGGAAGACTAGTATCCTTTAAAAGAAAAGTAGAACGCCTAATTCTTTGTTTATTTATGTATTCAATAACAGAAGAGTTGACTTCTTTCTTAAAGAGTCTAGCTAAGTAAGTTGGAGATACGTAGAATAAGTTTGATATATTTTGTACTGACAAATAATTACCTAGATTTAAATTGATATAATTTATAGATTTTCTAACTAAAGGAGAATAACCTTTTAGTTTGAAATTTATTACAGCGTTGCAATAATCAATAATCATATAAGAGACTAAATTATACAATTCAGTAAAATCATTTGAAGATTCGATTTTATTCAAATTAGTACTGTACAAACTTTCAAGATAGACTATAGGTGCAGCTTCTAACTCGGCAGCCTTTTTTAATATGGCATTATAATAAATAAGTTTATTTTTATAATCCCTAATATTATTAAAATCATTTGAGTTAATACTTGTCTGAGGTAACAGTTTATCCAGACATTTTGAAGCTAAAAATTTATCCCCTTCTCTTACAGCTAAAAATAGTTTGTATTCTGTAGCAGAGTTTTTTTCTAAGGATTGAGATTGTAATATTTCGATTAATCCATTTTGATGTTTAGTTTTTTCAGGTTTTAAATTATTTAAGTTGTTTTTTTCAATAAATTCAAACTTATTATCTTCTTCATAAATATTTTTTAACATAGTCTTTAATATATTGCTCATTTTATTCTTATTTAAAATAGGCAACTCTTTATAATATTTTTTCAAAACTTTAACTTCATCAGATGTTAAATTATATTGGTTATCATTGGACCAAACATCCATAGAACGCCTTATAGACATATATGGACCTAACAATATATAATCATTATTTTTTTCATTTAGACAAATAATAATATAATTGGCAAATACAGAGTCAATAATAGAGTAAATGTTTTTTTCTTTAGTATTGATCATAAAGTTAATAAAACTATCAAAATAATCTTTGTTAATAGTAAGCATAGAAGGTAAAAAAATTTCTAATTCGTCTAAATTATTAGTAAGATCAGTTATATAAAATAATTGTAAATCTAATGTAATATCGAGCATTTCTTTTATTAAATTTATAGTTTTATCTATTGTCATAAGAATACCCCTTTAAAAAATAGTAACTTATTAACTATTATAAAGTTAACTAATAGAAATATCAATTAATAACAATATAAAATGAATTCTAGTATTCTAGTATAAGAAAGTGTTGTTTTGTGCTAATAATATACAGAAAAGTCCTAACTTATAAATTGCATATGTTATATAATAATTATTAAGGAATACGAATTCCTTTTGAACTCGACAAAAAAGCCTAAGGGGGATTTTAATATGAAAATAGATTTAAAAGCAAAACCATTTAGCCTATCTGATGCAGATATTAAATGGGTGGAAGATACTTTAGCAGGTTTAACATTAGATGAAAAAATAGGACAAGTATTCGTAGACATGCTATGGAATAATACTGAAGAAGAAGTTAAAGAACGTATAACTAAATACGGTATGGGTGGATTTAGATATAACAATATGCCAGCTGCTGACTTACATCGTCAAAATGCTGTAATACAAGAAGCAAGTAAGATACCAGCTCTAGTAGCGGCTAATATAGAAGCAGGTGGAGACGGTGGTGTAGGTGATGGAACACACTTAGGATATCACGTTGCAGTAGGTGCTACACAAGATAAAGAAAATGCTTACAAAATGGGATACTATGGATGTAAAGAAGCTGCAGCAATAGGATGTAACTGGACTTTTGCTCCGATAGTAGATATAAATAAAAACTGGAGAAGTAGTGTTATACACAACCGATGTTTCTCAAGTGATGCAGATCAAGTTTTAGAAATGTCTAAAGAATATTTAAGAGGTGCAAATGATGCAGGTCTTGCTTGTTGTATGAAGCACTTCCCAGGTGATGGATTAGATGAAAGAGATCAACACGTAGTTACTACTGATAACTTAATGACTTGTGAAGAGTGGGATGTAGAATTCGGTAAGGTTTACAAGGGTATGATAGATGCAGGTGTAGAGTCTGTAATGATAGGACACCTTAGACTTCCAGAATACCAAAGAAGATTAAAGCCAGGTATAAAAGATAATGAAATAATGCCTGCTACAATAGCTCCAGAATTATTACAAGGATTATTAAGAGAGCAATTAGGATTCAATGGATTAATAATAACTGATGCAACTCACATGGTTGGATTAACTAGCATGATAAGAAGAGAAGATATGATACCAACTACTATAGCTGCTGGTTGTGATATGATATTATACTACAGAGATAAAGAAGAAGATACACAAGCTTTAAAAACTGGTCTTGAAAATGGAACATTAACTATGGAAAGATTTGACGAAGCTGTTACTCGTGTATTAGCATTTAAAGCAATGTTAAAATTACACACTAAGAAAGAAGAAGGGACTTTAATACCTTCAGCAGAAGGATTGTCAACAGTTGGTTGTGAAGAACATAAAGAAGTAGCTAAAGACATAATGGACAAAGCTATAACTTTAGTAAAGAACACTAAAAACCAATTACCAATAAAACCTGAAACCCATAAGAGAATAATGCTTTATACAGTAGATAACACTGGATTTGCAGGTAAAATGGGAATGGCTAAAGCAAGTCTTGAAGACAGAGTAAAAGCGGAACTTGAAGCTCAAGGATTTGAAGTAGATGTATTCGATCCAGCAGCAGGATTAAATGGTAAGCAATTATTAGCAATGACACCAGTAAAAGAATTCGTAGATAAGTATGATGCGGTTATGTTGTTTGTAAACGTAAATGGATTCTCTATGAGTAATGTAAGAAGAATAACTTGGAATATGCCAATGGGGCCAGAAATACCTTGGTACGTAACAGAATTACCAACAGTGTGTGTATCTGTACACAATCCATTCCATTTAATAGATGTACCTATGGTACCAACTTATATAAATACTTATGCAGACAATGATGAAGCAATCCATCAAGTAGTACAAAAAATAATGGGTAAATCAGAATTTAAGGGTGTAAGCTCGGTAGATGTATTCTGTTCTTCTTGGGATACTCGTTTATAATAGATGAGACAGATAGAAATCACGTAATGTGATTTCTATTTTACTTACTTAAAACTTAACTTAATTGATTATAAAAAATGTTATTTTCAAATCAAAATAAATGGGAAAATGATTGTTTTTAAAAATGATGTATGGTAGTATACTAGTGTAAGAATAAAAATGGATGTAAATATATATTACAGCATATGGAGGAACTTATTATGAGTAATGTTTTTGATAAATATATAAAGGAAAAAGAATTTTTAGTATGTGTTGATTCTGATGGTTGTGCAATGGATACTATGGAAATAAAGCATAGAGAGTGTTTTGCACCAGAAATGATAAAAACATGGAACTTAACTGAAAAGGAAGAGTATATATTAAATCTTTGGTATGACCTAAACCTTTATACACAAACTAGAGGTATAAACAGATTCAAAGGTTTAGCAGAAACTTTCAAGATAATAAGCAAAGAAGGCGTAGAAATAGAAGACCTTGAAAATTTATTAAATTGGGTTGAAACTACTAATGAATTATCAAACAACTCTCTAAAGAGAGCAATAGAAAAAACGGATAGTAAAGCATTAAAGATGACACATGAATGGTCATTAAATGTAAATAAATCGATTGAAGAATTACCAAAAGGTGAGGAGCCATTTGAAGGCGTAAAAGAAGGTTTAGAATCATTATCTAAAATAGTAGACGTAGCAGTTGTATCATCAGCGAATGGTGAAGCTTTAAATGATGAATGGGGTAGACATGATTTTATAAAATACCTTCAAGTATTATTAGGACAAGAAGCTGGAACAAAGCAATATTGTATAGCTGAACTTAAGAAACAGGGATATGATACGGAGAAAATACTAATGGTAGGAGATGCGCCAGGGGATTTACAAGCTGCTCAAAATAACGATGTAAGATATTACCCTATATTAGTAGGTAAAGAAAGATTATCTTGGGATAGATTAGTGAATGAAGCAGTTCCTAAATTAATGAATGGAACTTTTGATAAAGAATATCAAAAAAAATTAATAACTGAATTTAATGATTCATTAAAATAATAAATTAATTAATAGCATGTCTAATATAGCTAATTACATCTTAGACATGCTATTTTTATAAACTAAATAATGTGTTGTATTAAAAAAACAAAAAAAACAAGAAAACGATTGCCGAAAATGTCGAAAAGTGATAGTATACTAGTATAGGAAAGAAAAAGAAAATAGGGTTATAAAAAATAGTGAAAGTTGATTTTATTTAATTTTGTAAACTTTGTTATACAACTTTTTAAAACGTATAAATTCACACGTAAAATAGTTAAAAAAATAACTGTATTAATACTATATGCATATGGATTTAATAAGATTTTATAATGTTGAACTTAAGGAAAATGTTTTATTAAAAAAATAACTAGGGGGAATATAACACAATGAGTAAAGTAAATGTAACTTACAACAGAGCAAAACTATGGCAAATAGGACTTTTTGCGCTAAACAACACAGCTACGAATATAGCTATGGTATTAATGGGGTACCTAGCATTCTTTGGACAAAATGTATTAGGATTAATGGCAGCAGTAATAGGCGTAGTTATAACAGGTATGAGGATATTCGATGGATTTACAGATCCGGTTATAGGATATTTCATAGATAGAACGGAAGGTAAGTTTGGTAAATTTAGACCTTTTATGTTAGTAGGTAATATTATAATAGTAGCAAGTATGTATTTAATATTTGCAGTTGCACCAACATTAGAGCAATCAATTAGATTCCCAATGTTAATGCTATTTTACGTAATATATGTTATCGGATATACTTTCCAAACAGCATGTACAAAGGCAGCACAAGCAGTTTTAACTAATGACCCAAAACAAAGACCTATGTTCTCAATGTTTGATGGTATATATAATGCAATATTATTTGCAGTAGCAGGTTTAGTTATAACTTCAATATTACCACCGAAGTTTGAACTTGGGATGTTAGATCCAGGATTATGGAAGCAAGTAGCAATTTTATTCGGAGGATTATCATTTACATTAACTATATTAGCAATAATAGGTATATGGGATAAAGATAAAAAAGAAAACTTTGGTACAGGAGATAGTTCTGAACCAATAAAGGTTAAAGAATATTTACCAATAATAAAGAACAACAGAGCGATACAAATGTTAGTTATAGCAGCTTCTACAGATAAATTAGCAATGCAATTAACTAATGCAACTCAAATATACTTCTATGGAAATGTATTATTAAATGTTTCTTTACAAGGTGAAATAGGAGCAATAACAACTCCTTTAGTGATAGCATTAACTTTTATAGGTGTTATGTATGCTAGAAAAATGGGACAAAAGAAAGCCTTTATTCTTGGTACTTGGGCAAGTATGGCAATGTTATTTGCATTATTAATAATACAACCATTTGATAATATATCTTTAACATCAATGAATGGAACTACAATACTATTAATGACTTTAATATTATTACAAAAAGGTTTTGCATCGGTATCAGGAAATATGGTTATACCAATGATAGCAGATTGTGCAGACTATGAAGTATATAGAAGTGGAAAGTTTATTCCAGGTATGATGGGTACATTGTTCTCATTCGTTGATAAATTAATATCTTCATTTGCTTCTACACTACTAGGGGTAGGTTTAGCTATGATAGGTCTTGGAAATGCAATAATAGAGCCAGGAACTTCTGCAACAGGAAGTTTCTTCTTGTTAATAATGGTTTGTATGTTCATAATACCGATACTTGGACATGCAGCATCTATAATAGCAATGAAATACTACCCATTAGATGAAGCTAAAATGGCTGAGATACAAGATGAAATACAAAAAATTAAGAACGAACAAGCTATAGCATAATAAAATAAAAGGGGGATATTTAAATGGTAAACTTAAAAGCAACACCATATAACCTTGATGAACAGTCAATACAATGGATAAAAGATACAATAGAAAATATGACAATAGAAGAAAAAATAGGACAACTATTCATAAATATGGGATCTAGTCGTGATGAAGAATACTTAAAGAGTGTATTAGATAATTATCATATAGGTGGTGTTCGTTACAATCCAGGAAGTGCAGAAGAGGTATACGATCAGAATAAAATATTACAAGAAAATAGTAAAATACCACTACTAATAGCGGCAAATACAGAATCAGGTGGTAATGGTGCTTGTCAAAATGGTACATATGTAGGAAATGAAGTTAAAATAGCCGCTACAAATGATAAGAAATATGCATATGAATTAGGTAGAATTTCTGGAGTTGAAGCATCTGCAATAGGATGTAACTGGAGTTTTGCTCCAATAGTAGATATAAATAGAAACTGGAGAAACCCAATAATTTCTACACGTACTTGGTCTGAAAATGTAGATCAAACATTAGAATTATCTTTAGAATATATGAGAGGGATTCAAGAAAGTGGAATAGCTCCAGCTGCCAAACACTTCCCTGGAGATGGCATAGATGAAAGAGATCAACATTTATCATTTGCACCAAACTGGTTATCAAAAGAAGAGTGGGATGCTACTTTCGGTAAAGTTTATGGAGGATTATTTGAGGCTGGTCTTCCATCCATAATGGCAGGACATATAGCTCTACCAGAGTATGTACGTTACTTTAATCCAGATGCAACTACTCAAGAAGCAATGATGCCTGCAACATTAAGTAAATACATATTAACAGATTTATTAAGAGGAGAAATGGGCTTCAATGGTCTTGTAGTAACAGATGCGAGCCATATGGTAGCAATGACTTCGGCTATGAAGCGTAGTGAAATGTTACCAACGTCAATAGCTGCAGGAAGTGATTTATTCTTATTCTTCAATGATCCAGATGAAGATTTCAAGTGGATGATAGAAGGATACAAAAATGGAATAATAACAGAAGAAAGACTTGAAGAAGCATTAACTCGTATATTAGGTGCAAAAGCTGCTTTAGGATTACATAAAAAATCAAGAACAGAAATACTACCATCAAAAGAAGAAGCAATGGCCCAAATAGGTTTAGAAGAAAATAAGGCTATTGCCCTTGAAATTGCTGACAAAGGTATAACTTTAGTAAAAAATACTCAAGATATATTCCCAATAACACCAGAAAAGCATAAGAGAGTTTTACTTGTTGAGCCAAAAGGCCATGAAGGTGGATTTGGTAAATTAATGGGTATGATGGGTGGAAATCAAAAAAATGCAATGGAACTAATGAAAGAATTATTAGAGGCAGAAGGATTTGAAGTAGAAATATATGAATCATTAATAGAGAAAGCAATGAAACTTCCTCAAGAAGAGATGATGAAAGCAATGATGAGTATTTACTCAGGAAAGCGTCCAATATCTACTTTAACTAATAACTATGACTTAATAATAAACTTAGCAAATGTTTCACCAGCTACAGATCAACGTTTACAATGGCCGTTAAGTAAGGGTACACCAGATATACCATTCTACGTAAATGAAGTGCCAACAATATTTGTTTCATTACAGTGTCCATTCCATTTAGCTGATGTACCTCAAGTGAAGACATATATTAATGCTTACGACAATAAAGAATTTACATTAAAAGCATTGGTTGAAAAAATGGTAGGACGTTCAGATTTCAAAGGAATAAGTCCAGTAGATGCATTCTGTGGATTAGAAGATACGCATTTTTAATATAGCCCTTGTTAAGTTAATATAGATTAAATTTAAGATAAAACGGTAGATTGTAAATAATTTACCGTTTTATTTTTTACGCTAAACAATTTCTAAATATTGATAAGGGAGCTATAGGAATTGAAAAATACTTAATTAAGTAAGTTAATTATATGGTATACAATAATATTAAAAAATGTCGTATTAATATAAGTAACGAACTTTATGAGTATATACTTAATTTATTTTAAGGTATATATGGGAGGTAAAACTATGAACAATATTAATAATAATTCATACAGTAAAAACCTCTATGAAAAACTTCAAATAAAGCCAAATAGCGAAATTGAACAGATACAAAATAAATTAATAGAGGAAGGGACTATACCAGAATTACCAAATGAAGAATTAATTAAATTAGACAAAGCTCAAAATGAAGTAGTTGAAAGCTTTCTAAATAGAATTCAACAAGAAATTCAAAAGGCACAAGTGATAGCCATAAAAATGGTTGAAGGAAATAGTATAACTAAAGAAGAGTTAGAATTTATAAGTAAAAAATACCCAGATATAAAGCAGGTAGCAGAACAACTAATAAAAAAATGTGATAGCTTAAAATTGGAACTAAGAAACTGTGTTACAGATGAGGAAAGACAACAAATATTATCTAATTTAATTAAGGAAATAAAAGAAATAGTAAAAAAAGGAGTAAATCCTGAATTTCAATCTAAAATAAAAAAAATAGTATTAGAAGAGGTTATAGATTTCTCTAAAAAAGTGCAAGAAGAAAATAAAAAAGCAGAAATAATATGCCTTAAAATAGTTAAAGGAGAGAAGTGCACAGCAAAAGAACAAGTTTTTATAAGTGAAAAATGTCCAAAACTAAAGCAGGTAGCAGAAAAATTTACTCAAGAAATAAAATATATCAAAGAAGATTTGAAAAATTGTAAGACGGAAGTAGAAAGACAAAAACTAGTTTTTAATGCAATAAATAAAATAGAAGAGAACTTTAAAAAAGAAAATAATTTTCCGCTTCAAGTACGAATAAAAACAGTAGCTAAAGAAGAAATTATTAAGCTGTCGAAACAAATAGAACTAGAATTAAAAAAAGTAGAAATAATAGGAGTAAAAATAATAAAGGGAGAAAAGCTTACAACAAAAGAACAGACCTTTATAAATGAAGAGTATCCTAATTTAAGAAAAATCACAGAACAATGGACAAAAGAATATAAATACATAAAAAAAGAATTGAACAATTGTAAAACAGAAGAACAAAAGCAACAAATAACATATAGTAAAATTAATGAGCTAGAAGATATTATCAAGGAAGGTACTATATCAGAAGTTCATGTGAAATTAAAAAGAATAGCATTAGAAGAGGTAAAAAAAGATTACAAAAATGAAAATAATGAAAATGAAATAAAGTTTAACTTAAATCCGTATATATATTTAAACTCAAAATTATTATTGGATAAAGGTACTGCAGTAATTGTAATAATATCAGTAATAAGTATTCTATATATTTTGGGAAAAATTATAGCCTAAAGCTATATATTTAGCATAATTATTGTAGAAGTCTACAAGATATTTTGAATATTTACAAAAATATCCAATTATGCTAGAATAAAGTTAATATTAGACTATAAAATTAAATTGGCAAAACATAAGTAATTAGAAGGCACAAAGCTATAGAAATCTTTTTAGTTAGCCAGTTGCAAAAATATGTATTTTAGAGCAGGGTGTTAACGGTTAAAGTTGATACTTTGCTTTTTTAAATTATAAAATTAAAATTTGGGGGATATTATGGAATTTGTAGAGATCAAAAGTCAAACAAAAATACTTCTAGAGTCAGGAACTAATGAACTTGAAATTATGGAATTTTCAATTGCAGGGGAATTGTTTGGTATAAATGTAGCTAAAGTACGTGAAATCATGATGGCTCAAGATGTAAAGAAGATGCCAAATTCATATGATTCAATTGAGGGGGTATTTAAATCAAGAGATGAAATTATTACTGTAATGGATTTAGCGAAATATTTAAATATTCCTAGGCAAGAAAATTCAAATTATGACCTTTTTATTGTTACAAACTTTAATAAGTTAAACTTTGCATTTCGTGTAGAAAAGGTTATTGGAATAGACAGAATTTCATGGACAGAAATAAAAAAGCCGGATAGAGCCATTTATGGTGGAGAAGAAGGTGTAGCAACAGGGCTTGCTAAATATAATGATAAACTTATAACTATACTAGATTTTGAAAAAATCATTGCAGAGATAAGTCCAGAATCAAGTATTCAACATGAATCTATAAATAAATTAGGTAAACGTGTGGAAAATAGTAAACCTATATTAATAGTCGAAGATTCAATGTTACTTTCTAAACTAATAGTTGATTGTCTACACAAGGCAGGTTATAAAAATACCATCAAAACTGATAACGGTGAAGAAGCATGGAATTATCTTCAAGAAGTTAAAAAATCTGGAGAACAAATTAAAGATCATGTTGCATGTATAGTATCAGATATTGAAATGCCTTTAATGGATGGTCACCATTTAACTAAGTTGGTAAAAGAAGATGATAAACTTAAAGAAATTCCTTTAATCTTATTTTCTTCACTAATAACTGAACAAATTTATATGAAGGGAAAGGAATTAGGAGCGGATGAACAGATAACTAAGCCTGAAATAGCTAACCTTGTTAGTATTATTGATAGATTGACATAAGGATATGCTTAATTAATAGAAAATATAACCAATAAATATAAATACAAGTAAAAGTAGCTTCTAAAGGAACAAAATATTGTTTTTATAGAAGCTATTTTAGCATAATTTAAATAGTATATAAATCTATTTTTAATACAATAAATACATAAAGTATTTTACATTTTACCCGTATAATAATATAAAACTATGTGTCGAAAAAGATACATAAAATTACATCACATGAATCCAAAACACGGGGAGGCATAATATGAGAGCAACTACAAAATGGAAGGACTTAAAAGTTGGTAAAAAGATAAGCGTAGTGTTTTTTATTTTAGTAGCAGTGGTAATAATTTCAAAAGGGAATATATTATTAAACTTAAGTAAAACAGAAAAAATGGCAGAAGGGTTATATGAGGGACCATATCAATTGACAAATCAATCTATGGGAATTCGTAGAGATATAGTATCAATTGACCAAAATATTTGTTATGCAATTCTTGAAGGTAATATTTCAAACTATGAATCAACAATTGAAGATAATTTTAAAAGTATAGAGAACAGGATAGCGATAATACGCAAAAGTTCTGAAGAAGGAAATAATTTAATTGATGAGATTGAAGATTCAGTCGTTGAATTAAGAAATCAGTATAATAGGTTCCATGAATTGATGATTAAAGGAGATTACGAAAATGTGAAAAATGAAACTTTGAATTTAGAAGGTAGTTATTTTAAAGTATATGATAAAAGTTCAAAGGATTCAGTTACACTTTATGAAAATGCAGAAAAGCTTAGCCTTGAATATGATAAGAAGATAAACAATACAGTAAAATCAACATGGATAACATCTTCAATAGTTAGTATTACAACTATTATATTGGGAATCATTGCATTTGTTTATCTTGTGAAAAGTATAAAGAAGCCTATTGAAGAAATTGAGGTAGCTGCAAATCAAATGGCACTTGCTGATTTTGATATAACTATAGATTATGAGGCAAAAGATGAATTAGGTATTTTGGCAGAGAGTATGCGTCAAGTTACTAACAAAACTAATGAAGTTGTAAATGATACAGTACGTATTTTAGATGAAATTGCATTAGGTAATTTTGATGTTTCACCTGGAACCGAATATATAGGAATATTTAAAAATATTGAAGAAGCAATTGTTAAAATAACTAATGATTTAAGTGAAACTATGGTGCAAATTAATGTAGCTTCAGAAGAAGTCGGTGGAGCATCAGAACAAGTAGCTAGTGGATCTCAAATGTTATCACATGGAGCAACAGAACAAGCTAATGCAATTGAAGAATTATCTGCAACTATTATTGAAATATCTAGCAAAGTTAAAAATACGGCAGATAATGCTAAAAAAGCTAACTCCTTAACCTTAAGTGCAGGTCATAAGGTTGAAGACAGTAATGAACAAATGAAACAGATGGTAAAAGCAATAGGAGAAATTTCAACTACATCGCAAGAAATCAGTAGGATAATAAAGACTATAGATGATATAGCATTCCAAACTAATATATTAGCGTTAAATGCTGCTGTAGAAGCGGCTAGGGCTGGTAGTGCAGGTAAAGGATTTGCGGTTGTAGCAGATGAAGTCAGAAATCTTGCTGCTAAGTCAGCAGAAGCAGCTAAAAGTACTTCAACTCTTATTGAAAACTCGATAAAAGCAGTTGATAATGGGACTAAGATTGTGGATGATACAGCAGAGTCTCTACAAAAAATAATTGATACAATGCATCAAGCTATTGTAATAGTTGAAGATATAGCTAGAGATTCTGAAGAACAATCAAGTGCAATTACTCAAGTAACATTAGGAATAGGACAAATCTCAGATGTAGTTCAAACTAATTCTGCTACATCGGAGGAAAGTGCAGCAGCAAGTGAAGAACTAAGTGGACAAGCACAAATGTTAAAGTCACTAATTGATAAATTTAAACTAAAAAACAAAAATAATAATCATATAAATTTCAATAACAATGAAGTTAATTATTTTACTACAAATGAATTTTAAGAGGATATAATTTGAAATCTATTATGTTTAATAATAAAGGAGATAAAATATGGGCGGAATAGATTCTTTAAGTGAATTTTATGTACAGGAAAATATGCAGTTACTAGAGCAATTAGAAGAAATCTTGCTTACAGACCAATTGGGGAATGGAAAATTAGAAAAAGGAGCAGTTGAAGAAATTTTTCGTGTAATGCATACAATTAAAGGATCTTCATCTATGATGGGATATGATAGCTTAACAAAGCTAGCTCATAGTATAGAAGATGTTTTTGATGGAATACGTAATGGACGAGAACTTTCATATGAAAAATGGGAATCAGTAATAGATGTAGTTCTAGTAAGTATTGATTTTTTGAAAGAAGAAATTTCAAAGGTACAAGAAGGACTACTTCCAGACTCAAGTATTGATGAGTTACATGAGAGGGTAGTAGCGTTATTGATTGATGATAACCAACAAAGTGGTGTTGAGAGCAATAAAGAAGATGAAGTTACAGAGATGAAATTAGAATCCAATTTAGAATCCAAGGATAATATACAAGTAGAGGGTGAACAATTCTTTCATATTAAAGTATTTTTTGAAAATGGATGTGGTATGGAAGGAATTAGAGCGTTAGGGGTAGCTACAGTAGTTGAAGGTTTATGCTCTACTATAAAAACTATACCAGAAGATTTAACTCTAGATTGTGATGATGTTATAGTAAAAGATGGTTTTATTATGTATATAAAAACAACAGAAGAAAAAAATGTAATTGAAAAATGTATTGAAGAAACTATGTTTTTAAAGAATATGGAGCTCCGTGAAATTACGGATACAACTGAAATAGAAAATATTTTTGGTATTACTATAAATATTGAGAGTGAAGAAAGTATAATTATAGAAGAAGAACCAAAACAAGTTATAGAGGAACACAAAGAAATAGTAGATTATGAAATAGAAACTATTAATAAAGCTTTAAATACAGAAAATATTGAAAAAACAGATAATAATGAAAAAGAAGTAAAAAAAGATCAAAATACACAAGGTCATATTCCTAATAAAAATAATTATTTAACTGTAAATATTAATAAAGTTGATATGTTAATGAATTTAGTTGGAGAAATTGTTACTACTGAATCTATGGTAGAAAAACAATCACAGCTAGAAAACTTTGATAGAGATAACTTTGAAAAGCAAGCAAGAAGATTACATCAGTTAACAAATGAGTTACAAGATGTAGTTATGTCAATTCGTATGGTTCCGATATCTTCTACATTTACTAAAATGCAAAGAGTAGTAAGAGATATGAGCAAAAAAACAGGAAAATTAGTTGATTTAATTTTGATTGGAGAAGAAACTGAAGTAGATAAGAATATTCTAGAAAATATTTCAGATCCTCTAATGCATATGATAAGAAACAGTATGGATCACGGTATTGAAACACCGGAAGAGCGTAAACAAACTTCAAAATCAGAAAAAGCATCAATTATATTAGAAGCAAAAAATACTGGTGGAGATGTTGTTATAATCATTAAAGATGACGGAAGAGGACTAAATAAAGAATCTATTGTTAAAAAAGCTATAGAAAAAGGAATTACAACTAAGAGTGTTGAAGAAATTAGTGACAAAGAAGCATATAATTTTATATTAGCACCAGGATTTTCAACAACTGAAGCGGTAACTGAATATTCAGGACGAGGGGTAGGTATGGATGTTGTATATACTAATATTCGTAAGTTAAGAGGAGTTGTTAATATAGATAGTGAAAAAGGAAAAGGTACTATGATTGTACTTCGTATTCCTTTAACATTGGCAATTATAGATGGAATGAAAGTAAAAATAGATGAACATATATACATAATACCATCTCTTAATATAAAAGAAGTATTTAGTTATGGTAATTATGAGATAGTTAAAAATCCAAATGGAGAAGAACAGAGTATTATTAGAGGAAATTGTTATAAAATCCGAAGATTATCAAAAATATTGGGTATAGATACAGAAAAGTCAGAGGAAGAAATTATGATTTTAGTTGAATCTGAGATGGGAAATGTATGCATTATTGTAGATAGTATTATTGGACAGCAACAAGTTGTAATAAAACCAATACCTACTTTATTGTCCAAATTTGAGAAAGTACAATCTTATCTATCAGGATGCTCTATTTTAGAAGATGGTTCTATTAGTTTAATATTTGATGTAAATGCTATTATAAATGTTTAAACTTATAATATCATGAATAAGAATACGGTAGACTTAATAGCTAAAACATAGACATTATAGACGTTCAAAGGGAGAAATAACTTATGGAAGAAAATAAAAAAATAAAAGTATTGGTAATTGATGATTCTATTATGTTTAGACGTGTTATATCGAAGCATCTTCAAGAATATCCAGAGTTAGAAGTTGTAGGGACTGCTAAAGATTCCTACGAAGCCAGGGATAAGATAATAGAATTTAAGCCAGATGTACTAACGTTAGATATAGAAATGCCAGGAATAAATGGGATTGAATTTCTAAAAATCATAATGAATCAATATCCAATTCCAACAATTGTTATTAGTGGAGCTGATGGTAGATGCTTTGAAGCTATAAATGCCGGAGCTGTTGGATTTGTTGAAAAACCAAGTGCAAGCACAATGGAGTTATTTGCAAATGATTTAGTAGATAAAATAAAAGAAGCATCAGTTGCTAAATTACAAAAGAGAATTTACTCAAAAAATGATTCCTCACAAGTTAGAAATATTTCTCAAAAGAGGAACAATATTGATAATGAAAATTCAAAAAAAATAAATGATAAAGAAATAATTGCTATAGGAGCTTCTATGGGAGGAGTAGAAGCTATTAGTAAATTATTAAGACAACTACCTTTAGGATTACCTGGAATTGTAATTACACAACATATGCCACCTGTGTTTACTCAAAAATATGCAGAACGATTAAATCGTGAATGTTTGATAACTGTATGTGAAGGTAAAGATGGACAAGAAATACGAAGTGGACATGCATATATTGCTCCAGGAGCTTTACAAATGGGAATTGTAAATAAAAATAATAAGTATATATTAGAAATTAAAGAAGGGGATAAAGTTAGTGGCCATTGTCCTTCTGTAGACTATTTATTTGAATCGGTAGCAAAGGTGGCTAGAGAGAATGTTATTGGAGTAATTTTAACTGGAATGGGATCAGATGGTGCGAAAGGTCTACTTAATATAAAGAAGTCAGGAGGATATACTGTTGGACAAAATAAAAGCTCCTGCGTAGTTTATGGAATGCCAATGGCTGCAAAGAACCTTGGAGCTGTTGCAAAAGAAACCTCTTTGGATATGATTCCTAATGTAATTTTAAACCAATTAAAAAGAAGGCAATTAACTGTAAAATCTATAGATTAGATAGAAAGTAGGTACATATGATATTTGAGTGCGATAAATTAAATATATTTCGTGAAATTAGCAATATAGGCTCAGGTAATGCTTCGACTTCATTATCGATAATGTTAAATGAAATAGTTGATATAGGTATTCCTAAAAGTGATATGCTTAATTTTTCAGATATAACTAATAGTTATAATTCGCCAGAAGAGTTAGTAGTAGGAACTGTATTACAGCTTTCAGGAGATTTAGAAGGATTTATTATGCTTGTCATGAAAATTGATCCAGCTATTAGATTGTTATCAAAAGTTTCAGGAAAAGAAATTACGTGTGACATAAATGATTATAAATCTCTTTGTGAAGAATTAGCTTCAATAGGAGAAGTATGTAATATACTTTGTGGAACATATTTAACTGCAATATCTGACATGACAAATTTAACTATAAATCCGTCAATACCTTATTTTAGTGTAGATATGGTTATGGCAATTATGAATTTACCTATTTCATTATATGGTCCAGTGGGAGAACAGATATTATGTATTGAAACTGATTTCTTCACAACGGATTATAAAATTGATGGAAAATATTACTTTATTCCGAAAATAGAGTCTTGTGATAAATTATTAAGAACTTTAGGATTTACAGATTTGGTGAGTTGCTAATGGAAAATGTAACAGTTGGAATAGCAGATTACAAAATTGTGAAGGCGCCTAATCAAATTATGACCATTGGATTAGGATCTTGTTGTGGAGTTGTACTGTATGATGAGAGAAATAAAATTGCTGGATTAGTTCACGTTTTACTTCCAAACTCAAAAAATGAAAAAGTTGTAGCAAATAAAGCAAAATATGCAGATACAGGTATTGTTTTATTATATGAAGAAATGAAAAAAGCCGGTGCAAATACAAGATGTATAAGAGCCAAATTAGCTGGTGGTGCTCATATGTTTAATTTTAAAAATACAGAGAATAGCATATTTTCTGTTGGAGAAAAAAATGTAAAAGCGTGTAAGCAAACATTGGCTAAATTGAATATTTCAATATTTGCAGAAGATGTATTAGGGTCAAATGGAAGAACTATTATTTTTGATACTCTTACAAATAAATTACGTGTTAAAAGCATTGGCAAAAATGAAAAAATTATTTAGGGGGCGTATTATTTGTGAATATAAATTCTGAAACAATAGATAGCAAAGAAGATTTAGATAGCAAAATTGATGACTTATATATGATATTTGTTATAGATAATAAAAAATATGCATTATCATCAAAGTATATTTTAGAAATTATTGAAATGATGCCTGTAACTAAAGTTCCATTTTTACCTAACTATATGAAGGGTATTATAAATTTAAGAAGCACTATTATTCCTGTAATGGATGCGAGAATGAGATTTGGTATAGATCCTATTGACTATGATGAAAGAACTTGTATCATTATAATTGAAAAAGATACAGATAAAATTGGATTGATAGTTGATGCGGTAAATGAAGTTATTACTATTTTGCCAGAAAGAAATATGAAAATGAGCTCAGATAAAAAAGAGTATAAGCAGAATTTTATTGAAGGTATTAGTAAAATAAATGATGAAATTCAATTAATATTAAACTGTGATTCATTAATAGAAATTGTAGAGGATATAAATAATGGAATTAACCAATAAAGATTTTGTACGATTAACAGATTTTATGTATAATAATTATGGAATAAACCTTAAAAACAAAAAAACACTGATTGAAACACGACTATTATTGATGGTAAAAAATTTAGGTTATACAGATTTTAAAAGTTACATAGATCATTTAATGCAAGATAAAACCGGAGAGCAAGTATCTATATTGGTAGACAAGCTTACGACAAATTTCACTTACTTTATGAGAGAAGAAAAGCACTATGACTTTTTTAAAGAGGAGGTAATACTACCTGCTTTAAAGAAGCCTCCAATAGGTGGACTAAAAGTTTGGTCTGCAGCTTCATCTACAGGGGAGGAACCTTACTGTATAGCAATGTTAGTAGCAGCTATTTTAGGACAAAATCCAAAAATGAGAGTATCTATAACTGCATCAGATATTTCTAAAAATGCACTAAAACAAGCTAAAGCAGGCATTTATTCGAAAGATAAAATTGCTAAATTACCACCATTATGGGGAAAAAACTTCTTTAAGCAGATAAATGAAAAAAATTATGAAGTCATTGAAGATATTAAAAAATCAATTGAATTTAAATACTTTAATTTAAATAATAAAATTGGCTGGGAAAGAGGCAAATATGATGTTATTTTTTGTAGGAATGTTATGATATACTTTGATAACCCTACAAATAGAGAACTATCTAAACGATTATATGAATCACTTAAGCCAGGCGGATATTTAATAATTGGAATGTCAGAAAGTTTATCTAATTTAGAAACAAATTTTGAACGTGTAAAACCATCAGTGTATAGGAAAATATAATGAATTGTGTGTGAAAGGGGATAAAGTTATGAAAAGAGTACTAATAGTTGATGATGCAGCTTTTATGCGTATGTCTATCCGTAGTATGCTTTCAAACCATGATTTCGAGGTAGTTGGTGAAGCAGAAAATGGGTTAATGGCAGTTGAAAAATATAAAGAATTACAGCCAGATATTGTGACTATGGATATTACTATGCCTGAAATGGATGGTCTTCAAGCATTGAGAGAAATTAAAAAAATTGATGCAGGTGCAGCAGTAGTAATGGTATCGGCACTAGGGCAGGAAGCAAGGATGAAAGAGGCTATTATTTATGGGGCAAAGGGATTTATAGTAAAACCTTTTAAAGAAGAAATAATTGTAGCTGCTTTATCTAAATTATAATTTAGGACAATTATTAATAATTAAATTTTGATCATAATATGGTAGATTTCATTATAAAAGGAAGATGTATAAACGTCTTCCTTTTATAATAATTATGACTAATTCTCAATAAATTTAGTTTTGCATATGAAAAAATTAACAAAATATAATTAAAAGAAAGTAAAATATTTTACATAAAATCTAAAGTATTAGCTTATTTATCCGTATAAGAATATAAAATTATGTAATATATTAAAGGATATTTATAACTATAAAGATATTGTTATGTTAGATAGTGTAAATCAAAGGGCGGGGGGATTCGTGAATATGAAAAAAATGAAAATAGGAAGTATAAGAAATTTAAACATAGGAAAAAAATTAGGGGTATCTTTTATTCTTTTATTATTGATTACAGCATTTGCAAATATTTATGCAATCGTTAATTTAAAAAAAGCAGGAAATCTAAGTAATGATTTATTTAATGGACCTTATCAATCTACAACTGAAGCAATGGGAATAGAGAGAGATTTAGTGTCTATAGGAAGAAATATTTCAAATGCAATTTTTAGAGATAACCCACAAGACTATAAAACTATAATTTTAAGTGATTTTGATAGTATAAATAAAAGGTTAGAATCAATTAAAGCCATAGATGGTGCAGATACGTCACTAATAACAAATATTGAAAGTTCTGTATCAGAATTAAAACAACAATACGAAACTGTTTATGGGTTTATAGAAAAAGGAGATACTAAGAAAGCTGCAGACTTAACAACCTTGAATAGTGAATACTGGGCTGTTTATGAAAAAAGTGCAAAGGGTGCTAGTGCACTTTATGATGAGTCATATAATGATGGTATAGTATTTGATAAAAATGTAAAGCAAACAGTTGCAAAATCAGCAATTATTTCTATGATATTAAGTGTATTTGCAATAGTAACAGGAATAATTATATGTTTATATACTACAAAAACATTAAGACAACCGATTAAAGAAATAGAATTAGCTGCAAATAAAATGGCTCTTGGAGAGTATAATTTTGAAATTCATTATGAATCAGAGGATGAACTAGGAGTTTTATCAGAAAGTATGCGTAATGTAAGTAATAAAACTAAAGAAATGATAACAGATACAGTTCGTATATTGGGTGAAGTTTCAAAAGGAAACTTTAATGTTACTACTAAAGTAGAGTACATAGGAGTATTTAAAAGTATTAAGCATACTCTTGATAAGATAACAAAAGATTTAAGTGAAACAATATCACAAATAGATGTAGCATCACAAGAGGTTGAAGCAGCATCAGACCAAGTATCAAGTGGTTCACAAATGCTAGCACAAGGTGCAACAGAGCAAGCAAGTGCAATAGAAGAATTATCTGCTACAATAATGGAAGTGTCTGATAAAGTTCAAGATACAGCTCAAAATGCTAAAAAAGCAAACACTTTAACTTTAAGCTCAAGTCGTGAGGTTAAAGAAGGTAATGAACAAATGAAACAAATGATTAAAGCTATGCAAGAAATATCATTTACATCTAATGAAATTAGTAGAATTATAAAAACGATAGATGATATAGCGTTCCAAACAAATATATTAGCGTTAAATGCGGCTGTAGAAGCGGCTCGTGCAGGTTCTGCAGGTAAAGGATTTGCTGTTGTTGCTGATGAGGTAAGGAACCTTGCTGCTAAGTCAGCAGAAGCTGCTAAAAATACATCAACACTTATAGAAAATTCAATAAAAGCAGTAGATAATGGAACTGGAATTGTAGACAATACAGCGCAGTCGCTTCAAAAGATAATCAATACAACTAATAGAACTACAGCATTGGTTGATGAAATTGCTAAGGCTTGTGAAGAAGAAGCGAGTGCAATTACACAAATTAAGTTAGGAATAGAACAAATTTCAGATGTAGTACAAACGAACTCTGCTACATCAGAAGAGAGTGCAGCGGCTAGTCAGGAATTAAGTGGACAAGCACAAATGCTAAAATCACTTATTGAAAAGTTTAAACTAAAAGGTACTAAAAATAACAGCAAACCTGATATAACTTTCAAGAAAGAGGATAAAGAATATTTTGCAATGAATGAATTAGAATAATCTTCAAAATGTAAAATTTAGATGGGAGATATAATAAATTATTATGAATGAAGAAGTAATGATATATGACTTTAAAAAACCACAAAGGTATTCTGCTGACAATATGAGGTTCTTATCTGTAACTTCAGAAGAATTTTGCAAGAGTATAAACTCATTTACAGCTTATGAATTAAAAAAAACTAAGCTTACATGTAAATTAGAAAAAATAGAGCAGACAAACTACGAAGAATTTATGAATACTATAGCAAGTGATTCTGTAATTATTGAGCATGCAATACAACCTTTAGTTAAAGGACTTCTATACCAATTAGATAAAAGTATAGCACTTTTACTTATAGATTTAACACTTGGTGGAGATGGTATACTTGAGGATTATAAAAGAGAACTTACAGAAATTGATAAAGAGTTAATATCATATATAACTAGTAATTTACTAAATAAAATGCATATGTTTGAAGGCTGTGAATCTAGAGAAGTCACAAATGTACACAGTACTGGAGCTGTTAGTAAAAAATACCCTGTAAGTGAATCTGTTATTATATCTCATATGAAAATGATGGATGGAGATAGAGAAGTTGGTAAAATGAGTTTTTGTAATCCTTATAGTAGTATGGAATTGGTACTAGAGCAATTAGAAACTAAAAGATTATTTATAAATAAAAATCATGAATATGACTTTGAATTTATAAGTGCCATATATAACAGGATACATAGTGTAAGTACTGAGATAGTTGCGAGATTAGGAGAAGCGAGTATCAGTGTAGATGAACTTTTAGACTTAAAAGTAGATGATGTAATAACCCTAGACACTAAAATAAAGGGAGAGATAGATCTTCATGTTGGAGGATCAAGATCATTTAAATGTAAGCCTGGGATTATTAAAAATAAAAAGGGTGTTATCATAACTGACAGTGTAAAGAAAGAAGGATAAGGTTGAAATATAGAAAGTTTTTTTAAATATTAAATAAAATTAACACAAATAAAATATAAAGATAGTTGATAAGAATGTAAGTTAGTACTACTATTTAGTTAGAAAATAGAATTAAATAGAAAATGAGAAAACAAAGCCATGAAGGTTTTATTCTATAGTAATATAGGATTAAAATTTCATGGCTTTTTTTAAGTAGCATAGGTGTAATGTTCAAGGTTTAGAAAATATGTATAATTAAGATGAGGAGGAAAGAGATATGCATATGGCAGATGCTTTAATATCTCCAGTAGTTGGAGGTAGTATGTGGGCTTTAACAGCTGGGATGGCAGTATATTCAGCAAAAAAAATAGAAAAAGATATGAAATGTTCTATAAATAACAACCATGGATTTGATGAGAAGAAAATACCTTTAATGGGAGTGATGGGTGCTTTTGTATTTGCGTCACAAATGATAAATTTTACAATACCAGGAACAGGGTCTAGTGGGCACATAGGTGGAGGGATATTATTAGCAATACTACTTGGACCAGAAGCAGGATTTTTAACTATGTTATCAGTTTTAGGAATACAGGCATTATTTTTTGCCGATGGAGGATTATTAGCACTAGGGTGTAATGTTATAAATATGGGATTGTTTACGTGCTTCATTGTTTACCCTCTAATATATAGAAATATAATGAAAAAAGGATGCTCAACTAAGAAAATTTGGATAGCTTCAATTATTTCTGTTGTTGTAGCACTTCAATTGGGATCATTTAATGTAGTTTTAGAAACATTATTATCAGGAAAAACAGAACTTCCATTCATAACATTTGTATTGTTGATGCAACCAATACATTTAGCAATTGGTTTTGTAGAAGGTGTAATTACAGCTTGTGTAGTATCATTTGTTTATAAAACTAGACCAGATATTATACAAGATGCAGAAGCTAAAAATTATAAGATGTCATTTAAAAAATTAATAATAACTATGGCAATTTTAACGGTATTTATAGGAGGAGGACTATCGCTTGTAGCATCTTCAAATCCTGATGGATTAGAGTGGTCAATATTAAATGTAACAGGCAAGGCAGAATTACAAGATAGTAATTCAGTAAATGATAAACTAGCAAGTATACAAGAAAAAACAGCATTTTTACCTGATTATGGATTTAAAAATAGTGAAGGTGGTCTTGGAACTTCAGTTGCAGGGGTAGTAGGTGGAGTTATTACTTTAGGTGTATGTGGTGGAATAGGTATGGGATTAAAGGCTTACAAAAAGAAATCTAGTAACATTAATCAAAGTATAAATAATTAATTAATTAGTAAAAAAGGATGTGAATTTATGTCTAGCTTTACAGATTCAATATATAAAATAAGAAGCTTTGAAGAATTAGGAGAAAAACAAACTATAGTACATACGATACATCCTTTAGCTAAATTGATAATTACTATAGCTTATATTGTAAGTATAGTGTCTTTTTCAAAGTATGAAATAGGAGGTATTTTACCTTTTATATTATATCCTATAGTAGTATTTTATTTAGGTGATGTGCCCTTTAAAGCGACTTTTAAAATGTCTCTTTTAGGATTGCCTTTTATTTTAGGGATAGGGATATTTAATCCTATATTTGACCGTACTGTTGCATTTAGCATACTAAATTTAAATATAACGGGTGGTTGGATTTCTTTTGTTTCATTATTAATAAAAGGTATTCTTACAATTATGTGTGGATTACTATTCGTATCTACCACAGGAATAGAAAATATATCTAAAGCTCTTAGGATGATAGGTGTTCCTAAAATAATAACTATGCAATTTGTGTTAACTTATAGATATATATGTGTGCTTTTAGAAAGTGTAGGAGAAGTTTATAATGCATATATGCTAAGAGCACCAGGTCAAAAAGGTATAAATTTCAAAGTATGGGGTTCACTTATAGGTCAATTACTTATAAGAAGTTTTGAAAGAGCAGAAAGAATACATAATGCTATGGTTTTAAGAGGGTTTGAGGGTGATTTTAATAGTACAAGAGTAGAGTCTATAAAATCTAAAGATATTATTTATATATTAATATGGGTTTCATTTTTTATCATAGCTAGAAATATAAATATTCCATTATTTATAGGAAGTTTAATCACAGGATAAAGAAAGGATACTAAGATTATGGAGCAAAACATTATAGAATTTAAAGATTTACAGTATAGATATCCAGATGGAAATGAAGCTTTAAGGGGAATAGATATTTCTATAAATAGTGGAGAATCAATTGCTTTAGTAGGAGCAAATGGTGCGGGAAAATCTACTATATTAATGCAACTTACAGGAATATTATTACCATCTAAGGGAGGTATCTATATTAAAGATACCTTAATAGATAAAAAAAGTCTTCCACAAATAAGAAAAAAGTTGGGATATGTGTTTCAAAATCCGGAAGACCAACTTTTTATGACTAGTGTATATGATGATGTAGCTTTTGGTCCTAGAAATTATAAATTAAGTGAAAATCAAGTAAATGAAAAGGTAATGATTGCTTTAAAAAAAGTAGGAATTGAGAATTTAAGCAATAGAGCATCACATAGACTATCTGGAGGTCAAAAACATTTAGTAGCTATAGCTACTGCATTATCTATGGAACCAAGCATACTTATAATGGATGAGCCAACAGCAGCATTAGATCCAAAAGCTAGAAGAAGGGTGATAAATCTTTTAAATAGTTTTAATCATACAAAGATAATTGCTACCCATGATTTAGATATGGTACTAGATACTTGTGAAAGAACTATAGTAATAAAAGATGGAAGAATAGCATTTGATGGAGATAGCAAAGATATTCTTACAAATGAAGAACTAATGAATGAATGTGGTCTAGAATTACCATTATCAATTCAAGGAACAAGAAAAGTAAATATTTAGATATATTCGGTTAAGGATATACTAGAAAATCAAAAATAAGAAATGAAGGCTTTGTTTCGATAATTTATCGGAGTTGAGGCTTTTATTTTTTACGCAATGATAAACCATACTATCAAGAAGTTTTTAAATTAAAAAGAGTTTGAATTAATTTGATATATGTAATAATATTGTTATATGCAAAAGATAACAAAAAAACAAATGATAAGGGTGTCTAAACATGGAAGAATTAAAAAAAGCAATTGATGAGATAGTTAAACAAGAAATAGTCAAAGTGGTTATTAGTAATAGAACGAATAAAGATGTAGAATACAATAAGATAAATTTCACTCTGAAAGAAACTAACAAAAAGGCATATTATCAAATAGAGAAATATACAGATAAGCAAGTTTTTCATGAAAATATAGATGTAGACTACTTAGGAGAAAAGCTTTTAGAATATATAGAATCTAACTATAAACAAATTGGAGCATGGTCAACTACAACTACATTTGACTTGAAAATATCTAAAAAAGGTAAAGTGTTTTTAGGTAAAAAGAAAAATGATAACGTAAATCTAGTTAATAAAAGCCATAACAAAGAAAAAAATTATATACTTAAAGAGGGAATGATGATACAACCTCTTATAGATTTAGGTATTTTTACTAAGGAAGGTAAAATAGTAAATTCTAAATATGATAAATACAAACAAATAAATAGGTTTATAGAAATAATAGATGATGAAATTAAAAAGAATGATTATAAAGAACTTACTATACTAGATTTTGGATGTGGAAAATCATACTTAACATTTGTACTTTACTATTATTTTGTAGAAATCAAAAATATAAATGTAAATATGATAGGTTTAGATCTTAAGGCGGACGTTATACAAAAGTGTAATGATATAGCTAATAGATATGGTTATAAAAATTTAAAATTCGAACTTGGAGATATAAATGGATATAAATATAACAATAAGGTAGATATGGTAATAACGTTACATGCTTGTGATACTGCAACTGATTATGCTTTGTACAATGCAATAAAGTGGAACAGTAAAATGATCTTCTCAGTTCCTTGTTGTCAACATGAGCTTAATCATCAAATGAAAGCAGAGTCTTTATCGATATTAACTAAGTATGGAATAGTACAAGAGAGAGTTGCAGCACTTATGACTGATTCAGTTAGAGCTAATTTACTTGAAAGTTTAGGTTATAAAACTCAATTGCTAGAATTTATAGATATTGCACATTCTCCTAAAAATATACTAATAAGAGCTTCTAAAGCTAATATTCCTAATGAAAAGAAAGAAAAATCTTTACAGGAAGTTGAGGAGCTAATGAAGCAGTTTAATTTTAAACCGACATTGTTTAATTTATTAAAGGAAGATAAATTAATATAAATATATTAATAATTTTAAATTAATTATTGAATATAAAAGAGATGATGAAATTTTGTTTTCATCATCTCTTTTAAGATTACATATATTATTTTAATTCACATAAAAATTAAAAATAAAAACCGTATTGTATTAATTAAAAAGTTATAACTAAGTAAAGGATGATAAAATGAAAATAATAATAGATGCAGATGGATGTCCGGTAGTAGATATAGCTATAAATGTAGCTAGAAAATTTAAAGTAGAGCCAATAATAATGTGTGATACAGCTCATATATTTAATAAGCCAGGAGTACAAGTGATAATTTTGGGTAAAGGAGCAGATGCTGTTGATTTTGCTATAGTTAATAAATTGAATAAAAATGATATTGTAATTACCCAAGATTATGGTCTGGCAGCGATGGTTTTATCTAAGGGAGGATATGCAATAAATCAAAATGGGTGGATTTATAATGATGAAAATATAGAACAACTATTGTTTACAAGGTATATTTCAAAGAAAGCTAGAAATTCAGGAGAGAGAGTAAAAGGCAATAAAAAGAGAAGGAAAGAAGATAATATTAAATTTCAAGATAGTTTGATTGAGCTATGCGAAAAATTATTAAATATCCCAAAATACTAGAATAAATATGATTAAGATATTTATTTATGGACAGAATCAAGGTATAAAGTCAAGGGGGGATAAAAATGATTATATTAAGTAGAGAGAATATTATAGAAGGCTTAATAGAATTAAGGGAAGAAGAAGCTTTTGATAATAAAATTATAATTACCAATATAAAAGACATATTAAATGAGAGAAAAATAAGTGATCTAGAAAAATTAAAAATGATAAATAGTGAATTATCAAAAATATTACTCATATAAAAAAAAGTATTCACAAAATTTTTTTCATATAGCTAAATAAAAGTGGAAAAAAGTGTTAATAACTCTAATAAGATGTTAATAAGTAATATGTAGGTATACAGATTAATTTACAAGTTTTAATTCATTTTCAAATACATAGATAAGCGTGTTTATAGATTTAGTTAAATAAAGAAAGAAGTATAGATAAAATACTTCTTTTTTTATATTTAAATAAAGGGGAAGGGTATTTGAAGTTTGATGAAAAATGAATAATTTTATTCACTGAGGATTGTGGATATTGTGGATATTTTCAGAAAATAGAAAAAATAGTTTCTATTAGCAATAATACAGTAATTAAAGTAATATTAAAAATCAGAAGAATATATTATAATGAAATTAGGTATAGATATTACAAGGGGGGGAATATAAATGAAATTTAAATTTTGTCACAATAATTTTAATGTACTAAATCTTGAAAAAAGTTTAGAATTCTATCAAAAATCATTAGGGTTAGTGGAGAGTAGAAGAAAAGTAGCAAAAGATGGAAGCTTTATATTGGTATTCTTAGGAGATGGAGAAACTGAACATAAGCTAGAATTAACATGGCTTAGAGACTGGGAAAAGCCATATAACTTAGGCGACAATGAATTCCATCTAGCTTTTAGAGTAGAGGATTTTGAAGAAGCATATAAATTACATAAAGAAATGGGATGTATATGCTATGAAAATAAAGACATGGGAATATATTTTATAGCAGACCCAGATAACTACTGGATAGAAATACTACCAGCAAATAGATAGTTACTATGAAGCCTTCTTAAAATTAGAAGGCATTTTTTATGCAACGAGAAGATTAGTTGGCTATATGAAATTTTCCGCCGGCAGGTAGCTTAAGTTAAGTAAATTTTTACAAATATAAAATATTAATTATACGAAATAGTAATAATAACATAGAAAGATTTTATTTTAAGGTATATAATCAATTTACAATATAATAATTAAACTAGAGAGGGAATAAAATGGACAAAAATATAGTGGTAGTATGCGAAAGTGAAAAATGTCTACAAAAGTTACAAGAGGCAGGAAAAGAACTAGGATTAAATATAAAGGGTGAAATACAAGTAGATAATAATATAAAAAATGAATTGTCTATAAAAGATATACAGGGAGCAACTGCAATATTATTCTCTTTAAATATACCAGTAGAAGAAATAGAAAATATAGAAAGATTTATAGATTTTGAATACTATGAAGCAGAACCTAAAATTGTTCTAGATGATGCTAAGCTAGTATTAAAAGAAATATTAAATGAATTGAATTAATATTAAGTAAAATAAAGAACATAAATGTACTGTACCCCAATCGTTGGACGCAAAAGTCTAATAATTGGGGGTGTTTGGTATGGAAAAATATGATTATAATTTTAAATTAAAAGTAGTTAAGTGAAAATAAATATAGTAAGAACCAATTAATCCCTTTTAGAATAAATCTATACTAGGAGGGTGAAGCAAAAGTGAACTTAGACTTTATAAAAAAATTAAATTTTAACGATGGTTCTATTGGTGTAAGAAAAATGATATCTATTTTACTTACTATTACATTTTGCTACTTAAGTATTGTAGGTAAAATAAATAGCGAGCAATTTGTACCAATATTTAGTATGATAATAGGTTATTATTTTGGAAAATCTACAGCGTTAGATATACCTGGTAAAAATAAAGACAATATAGAAAAATAAAAAAATAGCTTCGATTAAGTTATCTGTCGGTGAAACACACAATATATCCAACGGCTCTGCGCGTTGCTAAAAAATAGTGAATCGCTATAAAGTCTAGCGATTTACTTACATAAAATAGCTAAGAATTTATTTTAACGTTCTTATAATATGCATAGATTTAAGATAGTGCAAAATTATTCAATAAATTAAACGTAGTAACACGTGAATCATAACTACCATGTAAACTATCTACTCAGATATCAGATATTTGATACAAATAATAATGGAACTTCTCTAAGGATTAAAATCATATTTAAAATAAAAATAAAAAAATATAAAAAAAGTATTGACCATATTAAAACAAGGTGATATAGTATTACTTGTCCTTAAGAAACGGACGAAACAAAATAAAGCAAGAACAAAATGATTACTATGAACTTTGAAAATTAAACAGTAGGTTAATTTATAGAAACAAACATAATTCTTAACAGAATTAAAACACAAACAAACCAAGCCAGATATTCAGATAATGATTAGTCTGAGCGATGGACAACTTTTTAAATTATATTTAAGCGTTAGAATAAGCTGAACGAATGTGAAGATTATTATAATGCGACATAAATTAAAATTTATTTTGAGAGTTTGATCCTGGCTCAGGATGAACGCTGGCGGCGTGC